>DXGJ01000062.1 GCA_019113985.1 Candidatus Levilactobacillus faecigallinarum | reverse complement strand
CCCCTGGCCGGTCCCGTGATTACCTGCGCGGCAATCTTGCCGCCGGACTTCGACGTGCCTCTGGTCAACGATTCGAAGCAGTTGACCCCGAAGGAACGCGAACGGCTCTATCCCATTATTTTGGCGAAGGCCGAAGCCGTTAGCATTGGGGTGGCCAGTCCCCAACTGATCGACCAACTAAACATTTATCAGGCCACCCGGGTCGCCATGCAACGGGCGGTCTTGGGACTGGGCATCGCGCCCCAGCACCTTATCGTGGACGCGATGCAGATTCCGGTGGACCTGCCCCAGACGCGGTTGATCAAGGGGGATGCCAAGAGCGCCAGTGTGGCGGCTGCCAGTATCGTGGCCAAGGTCTTTCGGGACCATTTGATGGTCAGCTACGATCGGTTATATCCGGGGTACGGGTTCGCCCAGAACGCCGGGTACGGCACGGCTGAGCACCTGACAGGATTGGCCGACCGGGGCGTGACGTCCATTCATCGGCGGAGTTTCGCTCCGGTGAAGGCCGCTTTAAATCAAGTCAAATAAATTTTAAAAAATCACGGAGTTATGCCTAAAGGATTCTTTTAGGAGGTGGGTGCCATGCACCTGACACGACGTGATTTTTTGCTACGGTTACCTTTAATTCCCGGCGTTGGCCGCCGAACTATCTTGAACTGGTGGGGGTGGCTGGTCGACGCGGAGATTGTGCGTGTGACCCCAACCGTGCTGACCCGGTTGCTGGCGGCGGTCCCCGGTGAGACCAAACAGGCGTTGGCTGTGCGCCGCCACCTGTTCACTCCGGAGCTGGGGCAACGGGTGCGGGGCAACCTGCAAAATTGCCGGGCGGTGACCCTAGCAGATCCCGCTTATCCCGCGCAGCTGCGAGAAATCTACGAACCCCCGGTGGTCCTCTACTACCTGGGGGATTGGCACCACCTGACGCATCCCCAGCTCGCGGTAGTGGGGTCGCGGCATCCCACCCCCTATGCGGTGCGGGCCATGCGCCAGCTACTACCGGAAATCGTCCGCCAACGGGTCTGCATCGTCTCGGGCCTGGCCCAGGGCGTTGATACGTTGAGTCACCAGGTCGCCGTTGCCCATCGTGGTGCCACGATTGCGGTGGTGGGGACCGGCTTAGGGCGGTGTTACCCCGCGGGCAACCGGGCCTTAATGACCCACCTGACCCAGCACCACCTGGTGATTTCAGAGTACCCCTGGTCGCAAGGGCCCCAGAAATTTCAATTTGTGGAACGAAATAGACTGATTGCCGGGTTGGCTCAGAGCCTATTGGTGGTCGAGGCGGCCCACCATTCGGGGTCCTTGATTACGGCCAATTTTGCCCTGCAGGAGAACCGCAACGTCCTAGCCGTACCGGGGCCCATCGACGCCCCCAACTCGGTCGGCACCAACGAACTGATTCTGGCCGGGGCGAAACCAATCTTGAATTCCGAACATATAATAGAAGAACTTTTAGTTGACAAGCGGCTATGACTTGAAATACTATGAGTTGGATTATAGTGAAGAGTTACGCGAACTAATAATTCGTCCAAAAATAAGTCTGTCGGCACAAAGAACCCCAGTAAATTGGGCTTTTTGCGCCAACCATTTGAGGGAGTAATGCGCATTGCCAACCAAGGCGAAAACCAGCACAAGTACGCGCAAGCGTAAAAAAACGCAAAAAAAATTGGTGATTGTGGAATCACCTGCCAAAGCGAAAACAATTGAAAAGTATTTAGGCCGCACCTACAAAGTGGTCCCTAGCCTGGGCCACGTCCGCGACCTACCGAAGAGTTCGATGGGAATCGACTTTGAGAACAACTACGACCCCCACTATATCTCGATTCGGGGGAAGGGTGACGTCATCAAGAGCTTACGGTCCGAGGCGAAAAAAGCCAAGGCCGTGTACCTCGCGTCTGACCCTGACCGTGAGGGGGAATCGATTGCCTGGCACCTGGCCCACATCCTGAACCTGGACGTGACGGCCAAGAACCGGGTGACCTTTAACGAAATCACCAAGGACGCCGTGAAGGAAGCCTTCAAGACGCCCCGGACTATTGATATGGACCTGGTCAACGCCCAACAAGCGCGACGGATTTTGGACCGCTTGGTGGGGTATTCCATCTCCCCATTGCTGTGGAAAAAGGTCAAGAAGGGCCTGAGTGCCGGGCGGGTGCAATCCATCGCCCTGGCCCTGATTATCGAACGTGAGAACGAGATCAAGGCCTTTAAGCCCGAGGAATACTGGACCATCGACGGCGAGTTCAAGAAGGCCCGCAGTCAGTTTGCGGCCAGCTTTTACGGTCTCAAGGGCAAGAAGATGGGCCTGAAGGACAACGCAGCGGTACAGGACATCCTGGGCCAGATCGACAAGTCGCAAGCCTTCGACATCACCAACGTGGTTCGTAAGGAACGCAAACGAACACCACAACCACCGTTTACCACCAGTTCCATGCAACAAGACGCCAACCGGAAGCTCAACTTCCGGACCCGGAAGACCATGATGGCCGCCCAACAGCTCTACGAAGGAATCAACCTGGGGAAGGAAGGCACGCAGGGGCTCATTACCTATATGCGGACCGACTCGACTCGAATCTCGAGCTTAGCCAAGCATGAAGCCTCGACCTTCTTACATGAGAAGTACGGAGCGGAATACGCCGCCACCAAGCCTATCAAGGGGAAGCTGCCCGAAGGCGCCCAGGACGCCCATGAAGCCATCCGGCCGACCTCGGTCTTCCGGACGCCAGCCAGCTTAAAGGACCGGTTGAGCAAAGACCAGTTCCGGCTTTACCAGTTGATCTGGAACCGGTTCGTGGCGAGCCAGATGACCAACGCCATCATGGACACCATGGCCGTGACCATCGAACAGAACGGTGTGACCTTCCGGGCCAACGGGTCAAAGATGAAGTTTGAAGGGTTCCTGAAGATTTATAAGGATGGTAAGGAAAAGGATAACTTGTTGCCTGACCTTGAAATCGGCGACCAGGTCACCCTGGCCAAGACCGACCCGGCCCAACACTTCACCCAGCCGCCGGCACGCTACTCCGAAGCCAACCTGATCAAGGCACTGGAAGAAAATGGTGTCGGTCGACCATCGACCTACGCCCCAACACTGGATACGATTCAACGGCGCTACTACGTGAAGTTGGTCGGCCGGCGGTTTGAACCCACCGAGCTGGGCGAAATCGTCGATAAGATCATCAAGGACTACTTCCCAGACATCGTCAATGTCGGTTTCACGGCCGGCTTGGAAGACGAGCTGGATGGCATTGAAGCCGGTAAGCAGGATTGGGTCAAAGTCATTGATGACTTCTATAAGCCATTCTCGACCGAAGTCTCTCACGCCGAGGATGCCATCGAGAAGATTCAGATTCGCGATGAACCCGCCGGCTTCGACTGTGACATCTGCGGGGCCCCAATGGTCATCAAGATGGGCCGTTACGGTAAGTTCTATGCCTGCTCGCGCTTCCCAGACTGCCGGAACACCAAGCCAATCGTTAAGGAAATCGGCGTGGTCTGCCCGGTTTGTCACAAGGGCCAGGTCATCGAACGCAAGTCCAAGAAGAACCGAATCTTCTACGGTTGTTCCCGTTATCCGGACTGTGATTTTGTCTCATGGGATAAGCCCGTGGGCCGGGATTGCCCGAAGGACGGCCACTATCTGGTCAGCAAGAAAATCCGCGGCGGCAGTCAAATCGTCTGCCCGAACGGCGACTACGAAGAAGCACCCCAAAAGTAATTCCGCAAAACGTGACGTCTTTGGACGTTGCGTTTTTTGCATTTATGTGAAGATTGGCGACACCCGCCAGCGGGTGCTGGGTCCTAGACACTAAGAAATCTGCGGTCGGGATGTTAGGACGGTCGCCCGTCTGGATGGTACACTAACCTATGAAGCGGTTACGGTCGCTCGGACCCCGTGGTCTGATGAGTTA
The DNA here is from genome assembly GCA_019113985.1 of Candidatus Levilactobacillus faecigallinarum. Taxonomy (GTDB): domain Bacteria; phylum Bacillota; class Bacilli; order Lactobacillales; family Lactobacillaceae; genus Levilactobacillus; species Levilactobacillus faecigallinarum. The sequence continues at coordinate 87,122 of DXGJ01000062.1, read as the reverse complement.
GTTGTGTTTTTAGAAATCGTTTGCTAGCATTACAGATGTGCAGGAGGGATGTTAGATGCAAGATCAAACCGTTTCAGAATTTATGACCTACCTGCGGGGGGAACGCCAGTACTCGTCCGAGACTGTGCGGGCCTACCACGAGGATCTCACGGAGTTTTGGCAGTTTCTGGCCGATAACGGCGGAACCAAGCCCTGGGACCAGGTCGATCAACTCGACGTGGAAGTCTTTCTGAGTCACCTGTACGATCAGCACTACGCACGGACCACGATTGCCCGCAAGCTATCGACGCTACGGTCCTTCTACAGCTTCCTGATGAGCAATCAGCTTGCCACGGATGATCCGTTCGCCTACGTTCAACTGAAGAAGCACCAGAACCATCTGCCGCGCTTCTTCTACGAACGGGAGATGACGGCGCTGTTCACAGCTGCCGCGGCCAACCCCAATGCTCAACTTGCCACCCGCGATTCCGCGTTGCTGGAAGTGCTATACGGCACGGGGATGCGGGTCAGTGAATGCGTGAACCTGACGCTGGCGGCTATTGACTTCGATAACCGGCTGATGCTGATCACCGGGAAGGGCAATAAGCAACGTTACGTGCCGTTTGGCCATTATGCGAGTGACGCCCTCGAACGTTACTTCACGGCGGCCCGTACGCCATTGATGGCGGCCAACGACCAGCACCACGATTTTGTGTTCGTAAACCACCGTGGGCAGCAGATCACGGCGGCCGGGGTGACCTACCTACTGAATCAGATCATCAAGCGCAGTAGTCTGACCACGGACATCCATCCCCACATGTTGCGGCACACGTTTGCCACGCACCTGCTGAACCGGGGCGCCGACTTGCGGTCGGTCCAAGAACTCTTGGGTCATAGTAGCCTGTCGACCACCCAGATTTATACGCACGTGACCCGGGAACACCTCCAGCGGGACTACCGCCAGTTCTTTCCCCGGGCAACTGAAGATTCGGATAAGCAATGATAAAAAAGGAGCATACGGTTATGCCAGTAAAATTTGAAGCAACCACAATCTGTGCCGTTCGTCATAACGGGCACAACGCCATGGCCGGCGACGGTCAAGTCACCATGGGGGAAAAGGTCATTATGAAGGGGACCGCTCACAAGATTCGTCGGATCTACAACGATAAGGTCGTTGTTGGGTTCGCCGGGAGTGTGGCCGATGCCTTCAACCTCGAAGAGAAGTTTGAAAGTCAACTGAACGAATACAGTGGTAACCTGCAACGGGCCGCGGTCGAACTCGCCAAGCAGTGGCGGTCCGACCAGGCGCTCCAGAAGCTGGAAGCCCTGCTGATCGTGATGGACAAGGATGAGATGCTCCTGGTCTCCGGGTCCGGTGAAGTGATTGCTCCCGACGACGACATCCTGGCCATTGGTTCCGGTGGGAACTTTGCCTTAGCCGCCGCGACGGCCTTACACCACCACGCTCCCGACATGACGGCTAAGGAAATTGCCGAAAGTGCCATTCACATCGCCGGTGGGATCGACATCTTTACCAACGAAAACGTCATTTCTGAAGAACTCTAGGAACGGAGGAACAGCTATCGTGGATGCAATCAATAAAACACCAAAAGAAATCGTGTCACTCTTAAACGAGTACGTTATTGGCCAAGACGATGCCAAGAAGGCCATCGCCATCGCCCTACGGAATCGCTACCGGCGGATGCAGCTGGACCCAGCTATGCAGGAGGAAATCTCCCCGAAGAACATGCTGATGATTGGACCGACCGGGGTCGGAAAAACGGAAATCGCCCGGCGGTTAGCCAAAATCGTGCACGCCCCCTTTACCAAGGTCGAAGCCAGCAAGTTTACCGAGGTCGGGTACGTGGGTCGCGACGTTGAGTCGATGGTCCGGGACCTGGTCGAAGTCGCCGTTTCCATGGAGAAGCAAGACCAGTTCAAGAACGTGCGGGCCGACGCCACCCAAGCGGCCAACAAGCGCCTGGTCAAGTTGCTAGCCCCCGCCAAGAAGAAGGCCAACGCTAACAACAACGACTTCGCCAACATGATGAACATGTTCTCCCAGATGCAAAACGGTCAAACGCCGACCGCACCGGGTCAGGACGAAGAAGTCACCGACGAGATTCGGAACCAACGGCTATCGTTGACCGAACAGTTGAACAAGGGCCTGTTGGAGAACAACATGGTCGAGATTGAGATGGACGACCCCCAACAGGCTAACGCCACCGATAACAACATGCTGGGCCAGATGGGGATTGACTTGAACGACACCCTGGGGTCCATCATGCCCAAGAAGCGCATCAAGCGCACGGTCACGGTCGCTGAAGCCCGGGAGATTCTGATCTCCGAAGAATCCGAAAAGCTGGTCAACAACGCCGACATCAATCACGATGCCATCCTGCGGGCCCAAAACACGGGGATCATCTTCCTGGACGAAATCGATAAGATTGCCAAGGGCAACAGCCAAAACAGCGGCGACGTTTCCCGTGAGGGGGTCCAACGGGACATCTTACCAATCGTCGAGGGAACCCAGGTCAAGACTAAGTACGGTAACATCGATACCGACCACATCCTGTTCATCGCGGCTGGTGCGTTTGCCGAATCCAAGCCCAGCGACCTGATTGCTGAATTACAGGGACGTTTCCCGATTCGGGTTGAGTTGAACGACCTGAGCAAGGAAGACTTCGTCCGCATCCTGACGGAACCTAACAACGCGTTGGTCAAGCAATACATTGCGTTGATCGGTACGGACAACGTGAAGGTGACCTTTACCATGGAGGCCATCGAGCGCATCGCCGAACTGGCCTTTGAGCTGAACCACGAGAACCAAAACATTGGCGCACGGCGGCTCCAGACCGTCCTCGAAAAACTCCTGGAAGACCTGCTCTACGAAGGGCCGGATATGGGGAGCGGGGATGTGACCATCACCGAGAACTACGTTAATGATAAAATCGGAGACATCGTCGAGAACAAGGACCTGTCCCGGTACATTCTTTAATCCGTTTCAGGGGGACGTGGGAAACCGCGTCCTTTTACATAGACAGTGGGAGGCAGTTAGATGTTAACACTTAAAAATGATTATTTAACGGTTCAAATCAACGCGTTGGGGGCCGAACTGACCAGCGTCAAGGATAACCAGAGCTACCTGGAGTACATGTGGCAGGCGGACAAGGCCTATTGGGGGCGCCACGCACCGTTCCTGTTCCCCATCGTGGGGCGGCTACAGGATAACCAGTACCGGGTCAACGGCACCACCTATCAGATGACCCAACACGGTTTTGCCCGTGACCGCCAGTTTACGGTTGCGGCCCAGACCGACACCACGGTGACCCTGACCCTGGCCGTAGACGACCAAAGTCGGACCAAGTACCCGTTTGACTTCGAACTCGCCATCACCTATACCTTACGGGACCATGAACTGGCGGTGGTAGCCACGGTAACGAACCAGGGGACCCAGGAGATGCCGTTTTCGTTTGGGGCCCATCCCGGCTTCAACCTGCCCCTGGGGGATGCCAATCTGGACTTCACCGACTACAACGTGCGAGTCGCCCCGAAGCAGGTCTACCAGCGGGTACCGTTAGTGGGACCGTATAGCGATACGCAACACAGCGTCCCGCTTGACCTGACTAAACCGTTAGTCTTAGACCACGACCTGTTCGACCACGACGCCCAGGTCTTAACGCTGGATAACCGGGAGACCACCGTGATGATCAGTACGCCCAAGAACGACCATGGCGTGGCCCTGACCGTGGCGGCCCCGTACCTTGGTATCTGGTCACCGTATCCCAAGCAGGCGCCGTTCGTGTGTCTGGAACCCTGGTGGGGGCTGGCCGACGACGTTCAGGCGACGGGTGACTTGGATACCAAGGTGGCGATTCACCACCTGGCAGCCGGTCAGCGGTTCGATGCCAGTTACCAAATCACGTATTTCTAACTTTCAAAGCACGGCCAGTCGTTGGTCGTGCTTTTTTAGCGATGTGATGGCTTGCAAGCGCGGTCGGTTCGCCGTATGATAGAGCCCATGCATTTAAAAAGGGAGGGATAGGAATGACCAAAGTACCGCACACGCCGAAGAAGACGTTAACGCCAGAGCAACGCGACCGGGTGGCGAAGATCGCTAGGTGGATGCAGACGCTAAACGACCAGCAGGTCAGCGATTTGATGCAGGCCGATGATGCGACCAGTAAACCGAAGACACAGCCAAAAGGAGATTAACGGGCACCCAGGTGGGCGCGACGTTAATCTCCTTTTTTGAAGCCTTATTTTGCCTGCTTGCGGTGATAGCCCCGGCCAAAGGGCACCATGGATTCAGTTCCCTGCCGAATGCGGACGATGTTGGTGCGGTGACGGTAGAAGACAAAAATCGTCAGGACCAACGCAATGCCCGTCAGGTACGGGTCCCGGAAAAATAGTGAGATAATGGTGATCAGGGAAAAGGCAATCATACTGGCCAGGCTGACCATGCTGGTCCAGTAGATCAGGGTGACCCACAGGCCCGCAGCAATCACGAACATGATGGGGTTATACGCCAGGAGCATCCCCGCCGAGGTCGCCACGGCCTTACCACCCTTGAAATGATCAAAGATGGAGACCGTGTGCCCCAGGATGGCAAAAAGCCCAAAGAGTAACGGGGTCGCCGTTCCCAGGACCGTGGTTACGTGGCCCCAAGTCGGCAACAGGGTCGCGACGGTTCCCTTGGCGATATCGAGGACCATCACGGCACTCCCTGCGTAGGGGCCTAAGACCCGGTACGTGTTGGTGGTCCCGATATTTCCCGAACCGGACTGCCGGATGTCGGTGTTGAAGAAGAGTTTCCCGACCCAGACGCCGTTGGGGATGGCCCCCAAGAGATAGGCTAAGATGAGCAAGCCAATGATTTTCAAAAGACATTCCTCCGCTCTAATCTGTGCCAGAACGTCAAAAAAGTCCCGGCAATTAAGCTGCTCTATATTTTAGCATGTTTTAACGGGAACGCCAATTATCCTTGAAAAGTAGTTTTTTTTCGGATTGCTGTGGTATGATTATGTGGTTATGGATACCTCTAGCTGGGCATTTAGTCGCTTCTATTGAACATATGTTCGCGTTGAGGTAAACTAAGAGATAACCTGTTTTACGATTAAAGAGTAAAGGAGATTTACGCATGGCGAAAGCAAAACCGAAATATGACGATTCCTCCATTCAAGTCTTGGAGGGATTGGAAGCTGTTCGTAAACGTCCAGGGATGTACATCGGCTCGACCGATAGCCGGGGATTACACCACTTGGTTTACGAAATCGTCGACAACGCGGTCGATGAGGCCCTGGCCGGGTACGGTAAGGAAATCAACGTGACGATTCATCCGGACAACAGTGTCACCGTCGTCGACCATGGTCGGGGGATGCCCGTGGGGATGCACGCTTCAGGGATTCCCACGCCAGAAGTTATCCTGACCGTGTTACATGCGGGGGGGAAATTCGGCCAAGGTGGCTATAAGACCTCCGGGGGACTACATGGGGTCGGGGCGTCCGTCGTGAACGCCTTATCGAGTTCCCTGACGGTCACCATCGTCCGCGACGGTGTTCGTTATCAAGAAAAATTTGCTCACGGTGGTAAGCCGCAGGGCACCTTAAAGAAATTAGGCAACACGCGGGCCCACAATGGGACCACGCTAACGTTTAAACCCGATAGCAGTATCTTCACTACTACCGTCTACAACTTCGGGACGTTAGCCGAACGGTTACGGGAATCCGCCTTTCTCTTAAAGGGCGTCAAGATCACCCTGACTGACGAGCGGGAAGGCCAAGAACGTGAAGAGGCCTACAACTTTGAGGACGGTATCAAGGAGTTTGTCAGCTATCTGAACGAAGACAAGGATACGCTCGGCGACGTTCTCTACTTTGACGGGAAGAAGGATGGTATCGAGGTCGAGGTGGCCGCCCAATACAACGACGGCTATACCGAAAACCTGCTATCCTTCGTCAACAACGTTCGAACCAAGGACGGTGGGACCCACGAAGCGGGGATGCGCAGTGGCTGGACCAAGGCCTTCAACGAATACGCCCGGAAGGTGGGTCTCTTGAAGGAACGTGATAAGAACCTCGAGGGCTCCGATATCCGGGAGGGTCTCTCGGCGGTCATCTCCCTACGGGTCCCCGAAAACCTACTACAGTTTGAAGGGCAGACCAAGGAGAAGCTGGGAACGCCGGAAGCCCGGACCATCGTGGATGGCGTAGTTGCCGAACAACTGACCTACTTCCTGATGGAAAATGGCGACTTCGGTAAGATGCTGATTCGCAAGGCGACCCAAGCCCGTTCGGCCCGAGAAGCCGCCCGCAAGGCCCGTGACGAGAGCCGGAACGGCAAGAAGCACAAACGGCACGAACGCCTACTCTCTGGTAAGTTGACCCCGGCCCAATCCAAGAATGCGGCCAAGAACGAGTTGTTCTTAGTCGAAGGGGATTCCGCCGGTGGTTCCGCGAAGCAGGGCCGTAACCGGAAGTTCCAGGCCATCCTGCCATTACGGGGGAAGGTCCTGAACACCGAGAAGGCCAAGCTACCGGATATCATGAAGAACGAAGAAATCAGCACCATGATCTACACCATCGGGGCGGGTGTCGGGGCTGACTTTGACATTGATTCCGCCAACTACGACAAGATCATCATTATGACCGATGCCGATGATGACGGGGCCCACATTCAAATTCTATTACTGACCTTCTTCTACAAGTACATGCGACCGATGATCGACGCAGGTCGGGTCTACATCGCCCTGCCACCGCTGTACCGAATTCAAACCACCGGCAAGAAGGCGACCATTGAATACGCCTGGACCAACGATGAGCTGGTCGCCAAGACCAAGACGATTGCCAACCACGGCTATAATCTGCAACGGTTCAAGGGGTTAGGTGAAATGGACGCCGAACAGCTTTGGGACACCACCATGGATCCCGACAAACGGACGCTGATCCGGGTTCAAATCGACGATGCGGCCTTGGCCGAACGGCGAGTCACCACGTTAATGGGTGACAAGGTCGAACCCCGGCGCAAGTGGATCGAAAACAACGTCCAGTTTACGTTGGAGGATGAAGATCAAGACTTCTTAACGGGGAAGGCCACAGATGCGGCCCCCAAGAAATAACGGAGATGCGGTGAAAGGAGTTATGCAGTCGTGAGTGAAGGACAAAAGATTCAAGAACTAACGTTGGAAGAGGTCATGGGTGACCGCTTCGGTCGCTACTCCAAATCCATCATTCAGGAACGGGCTTTGCCGGATATCCGTGACGGGTTAAAGCCCGTTCAACGGCGAATCCTGTTCGCCATGAACAAGGACGGCAACACCTATGATAAGGGATTCCGGAAGTCGGCCAAGTCGGTCGGAAACGTCATGGGGAACTTTCATCCCCACGGGGACAGTTCCATCTACGAAGCACTGACCCGGATGAGCCAAGACTGGAAGGTCCGTGAACCCCTAGTCGAGATGCACGGGAACAACGGGTCGATGGACGGGGATCCGGCGGCCGCGATGCGGTACACCGAGGCCCGGCTTAGTAAATTGGCGGGCGAGATGCTCCAGGATATCAATAAGGATACCGTGGACATGGTCCTCAACTTCGATGATACGGAGTACGAACCCACCGTGTTGCCCGCAAGCTTCCCGAACTTACTGGTCAACGGGGCGACCGGAATTTCGGCCGGGTACGCAACGGAGATTCCGCCGCACAACCTAGGTGAAGTCATCGACGCTGCCATCTATCTGTTGAGTCACCCCAAGGCAACGCTGGCTGAACTCATGGGCTTCGTCAAGGGTCCTGACTTTCCCACGGGAGGCATTATCCAGGGGAAGGACGGCATCGTTAAGGCTTATGAAACCGGCCGTGGGCGCATCGTGGTTCGGTCGAAGACGGTAATTGAAGCCTTACGGGGCAATAAGAGCCAAATCACGGTCACCGAGATTCCCTACGAGGTCAACAAGGCGCAATTGGTCAAGAAAATCGATGAGATTCGGTTGAACAAGAAGGTCGAGGGCTTAGCCGAAGTCCGGGATGAGACTGACCGGGATGGCTTACGCATCGCAATTGAGTTGAAGCGGGATGCGGACGCCAAGGGCATCTTGAACTACTTGTTCAAGAATACCGAGTTACAAGTCACCTACAACTTCAACATGGTCGCTATCAATCACCAACGACCAGAGCACGTGGGCTTACAGACCGTCTTAGCGGCCTACTTGGAACACCGGCGAAACGTGATTACCCGCCGGACCCAGTACGACCTGCAAAAGGCCTTAGACCGGCAGCAAATCGTGATGGGGCTGATCAAGGCCCTCTCGATTCTGGACCAGGTCATTAAGACCATCCGGGCCAGCAAGAACCGGAAGGATGCCCGGGACAACTTGGTCAGTGCTTACGACTTCACGGAAAAACAGGCCGATGCCATCGTAGCCTTACAGCTCTATCGGTTGACCAACACCGATGTGACGCAGCTGGAAGACGAGGCCGATAAGCTGGCTGCAGCCATTGAGGAAGACCATAAGATTTTGGCCGACCCTAAGGCGTTAAATGCGGTGATGCGGAAGGAACTCAAGGCAATCGCCAAGGAGTACCGCAATCCGCGACGGACCGAGATTGAAGACGAGATTGAGGACCTGAAGATTAAGACTGAGGTTACCGTGCCCGACGAAGACGTGGTTGTCATGGTCAGTCATGACGGTTACCTCAAGCGCTCGGGCATTCGGTCCTACACGGCCTCAGACCCCGCCGATAACGGCCTGAAGAATGAGGACTACCCAATCTTCATGGAGAAGCTGAGTACCCTGGATCACCTGATGATGTTCACCAACAAGGGGAACTTGATCTACCGACCCGTACACGAAATCAGTGACGTGAAGTGGAAAGAAACCGGGGAGCACATCTCACAGACCATCGGCCTAGCCAGTGACGAAGAGATTGTTGCGACCTATGCCTTCAAATCATTGAAAGAACCTGGTCGTTTCCTGATTGCCACCAGCGACGGGTACATCAAGCAGACCGCCTTTAGCGACCTGACGCCGGGCCGGACCTACAAGCGCCGCGCGGCGATGTACGAGAAGCTGAAGTCACCGGAGGCCTCGGTCGTGGCGGTACGTTACCTGACCGAACCAGTCGATGTGGGCATCCTACTGATTTCCAAGAACGGGTACGCCTTACGCTACACCATCGATGAGGTCTCCATCAACGGGGCTCGGACCACCGGATCCCGGTCGATGGACCTGCGGGATGATGATGAAGTCGTTGACCTTGCGCTGGTCACCGATAACGATACGATTGCGTTGGTCACCCAACGGGGAGCCTTCAAGCGGTTAGCAATGAAGGAACTTTCCGTTACCAGTCGTGCGCGGCGCGGCGTCATTGTTCTCCGTGAGTTGAAGAAGGAACCGCACCGAGTCGTTGACTTCTTGACGATTCCGAGTGGTAATCCGGCGCTGGAAATCATTACGGACCGCGAACGGACGCACGATGTCTTACCGACGGAACACCCGTTGAGTGGCCGTTATTCGAACGGGTCGTTCGTGGTCGACACGGACGTCGAAGGGGTCCCGGTTCAGTTACGCCTGAAACCAACCGAACTGGTTCTGAGTTAGTCTCGTTATTAATGATTTTATAAGCAGAATTAATTGCGCTTTCTTAGCAAACAGCCTATTATATAGATTAATGGTAACCATTAGGTCGACGAGTTGATGGGGGATGCCCATCAACTTCGGTCATAAGGAGCAGACGCAATGAAGACGAAACAAGAAAGCATCTTTTCTTCAAAGACGCTAACGTACTTTTTACAGTTGGCTGAAACCATGAATTACACGCAAGCCGCACAAATCTTGGGGATCACCCAACCGGCCTTGACACAACAGATCAAGAAGCTGGAACGCACGGTGGGCGCCCCATTGTTTTACTCCGTCGGTAAGAAGCTACGGCTCTCCGACGCGGGCTACACGATGCTCGACGCAACGCACCGGATTTATGCCATCTTGAATCAGGCAACTGATGAAATTCAACAGGCCACGAGTGCGACCCAGGGTGAGATCAACATCGGTCTCTTAGCTTCCATCGAGGATGCTGTTTTTGAAGATTTCGCCATTCTGTCTTATCAAAACAATCCCGACATTAAGATTTCCTTCCACATGTTAACGCGGAAGGAAATCTGGGAACAGCTCGAAAACAACCGGATTGATTTAGCAATCATGTACCTGCCGGATGATTCCATCAAGAACTGGAAGCCCTACGAATCGAAGAAGATTATCTCGGATGACCTGTTGTTCATTCACCATGATGAGCAGTTGTCCAAGAAACGGCGGATTAAGTTTAAGGACACCACGGCGGCGGACTGGGCCATGTATCCCGATGGGTACTACCTGAACCAGGCGTTGCATGAAGCTTACAAGAATCAACTGGCGGATTTCCCCAAGAGTGTGGCCAACTTCACCACGCCGACGCAGCTCCTGCATTTTTCCATGCAAACGCAGGTCTCGACGGCGTTACCGAATTCATACATGGTTGGACAAGACAACTTGCCCAACACCTGGACGGCCCACTTCGATCCCAACATTCGCTGCGACTTAGCCTTTGTGTTCCGCAAAGGCAAGGCGGAGATTCCGCGAATTAGCCATTTTCTGGCCCAGTTCGACCGGTACTTGCATACCGACGACTACATTTCACGGTTAAAGCAATTGCGTAATAAGTAACCTAAACCACAACCTATCTTATTTAAAGGAGTTTTTACTTATGAGTAAAGTATTGATCTTCGGTCACCAAAATCCTGACACCGACGCCATCGTTGCCGCTAAGGCCTTTGCATACTACCAAAGCCAAAAGGGCCTGGACGTTGAAGCCGTTGCCCTGGGTGACCCCAACATGGAAACCAACTACGTTTTGAACCACTTCGACGAACCCGCTCCTCGGGTCATCAAGACGGCCGCAAACGAAACGGATCACGTCATGTTGGTCGATCACAACGAAGCCCAACAAAGTGTCGCTGACCGCGATCAAGTAACGATCGATGCCGTTATCGACCACCACAAGATTGGCAACTTTGAGACGGCCGCACCCCTGTACTACCGGGCCGAACCCGTTGGTTGTACCAGCACCATCTTGACGGAGATGTTCAACGAAGAAAAGATTGAGATTCCAGCACAATTAGCTGGCTTGATGTTATCTGCCATCATCTCTGACACCCTGTTGCTCAAGTCGCCAACGACGACCGACACCGACCGTGAAGCCGTTCGTGAATTGGCTGAAATCGCTGATATCGACGTTCAGAGCTACGGGATTGCGATGTTAAAGGCCGGCACCAACCTGGCCGCTAAGAGCGACAAGGAACTGATCGACGGCGACGCCAAGTCCTTCGACATGAACGGCAAGAGCGTTCGGATCGGCCAAATCAACACGGTTGACTTGAACGAAGTCATCGACCGTCAAACTGGTTTGGAAAAGGAAATGGCTGCTGAAAGTGCAGCGAACGGGTACGACCTGTTCATCACGTTGGCCACCAACGTACTGACCAGCGACTCCGAGTTGATCGTCTCCGGCGACAACTTGGATGTGGTTGAGAAGGCCTTCAATGTTAAATTCACGAACAATCGTGCGAACTTACCGGGTGTGGTTTCCCGGAAGAAGCAGGTCGTTCCACCACTGACCAGCGCTTTCGAAGCCTAACTAAGGGCAATTTTAAAAGCCTCCCGTGACCAGAAATGGTCGCGAGGGGCTTTTTTGCTGGCTAAGGTTTTGACGGTGGTATAATGCAGCTGATGGTAGCCGTAGTGTGGCTCCTCCGGCACGAGGAGGAGTTGGCATGCAGAGAAAAGTGGGGATCTATCGCTTAGCTGTCTTTATAGTGACCATTGGTTTGGTCTTGAGTCAGGCAATTACGGGGACTGCTGCGGCCGCAGCGATGACGCCTTTTGGCCAGCAGCGGTTCGCTCACGACCACGCGACCTATGTGATTACCGGCAAATCGGCTTACTACCGGCGGGTCTGGCAATCCGCCATTCAGGCTTGGAATAAGACGGGGGCGTTTACGTTTACACGCAGTTCAAAGCGTCACGCCCAAATCGAATTGACGGCGGATACGGCGCAGGAGGCGGCCAAGATGGGACAAGATGTTGGCATGACGGATTACTGGTCCCGCCACAATCAATTGATTGCGGTGGTTTGTACCCTTAATCCGACACTCTTCCGTCAATTTGACTATTCACACGCTGACGAGGAGCACGTGGCTGAGCACGAGCTGGGGCACGCCATGGGGTTGAACCATAACCCATCTAAGCATAGCGTGATGTATTACCGCAATCGGGCGGTCGGCATTCAGAAGGTGGATGTGGAAGGTGTTCGGCAACGGTATCAGACCCCAATTGGGGAAGCGAGCTAAACAATTAAACCATAAAATGACCAGGTTATCGTTGATCAACGGTAACCTGGTCATTTTGGCTTGCTACAAGTTATTTTCTGGATGATAAAAGGCGGTTTGGATGTCGTTAAGCAGCAGGCTAGCATGGTACCCGTCTGCCACGGCATGGTGCACGGTTAACGATAGCGGCATGGTGGTCCGTCCCGCCGCGGTCGTGACGAACTTCCCCGCCTGAAAAATGGGTTGGTAACTGGTCAGCGGGGTAAAGGGTAACGGTGTGTAATTGGTAAAGGACATCCAGGGAAGACACCCAATCGTGAAAAGGTTGGCCGATTGTGGCGCCTTGGGCATTGGCCCGGGAACATCCCCGTACTGGGCGACGTCGGCTAGGTAGTTGGCGTAGAAGGCTTCAAAATCAGCCTCGTAGGCGGTCCAGAGATTCGCAATCGTGTGATCGGCGTGGATGACGGTATACGAGGGGTGCAGGACGTCGAAGGTCCCCAGCTGGTCAGCCACTCGTCCAATCCGCATCTCAGGGTGGTTAGTCAAGACGCGGCTGACCAGGTACAGGTAGATAGGATTGAATTTGCGGTGATGGGTTTGGGCCCAGCGGTAAGTTGCCGTGATGTCGAGGTCAACAGTTAAAGAAAAACCGGTCGGCATCATCTTGGTGAAGTAGTAAAAGTACTGTTGTCGGGGCCAGGTGGCCATATCCAGCGGGGTGAAGGTGGTATTCAAGGTCATCAGTTAGTCTCCTAATCTTGGGTGTCGTAGTCCCAACGAAGCGGCCGGTGGTTGTATCCCCGGTCGTCGAAGGGCGTGAGCTTTTTCAGCCACTTGTCCTGGAGCGTCTTTAGGGTCTGACGCATGTTGACCACGTCGGCCGTATCGTCTTTCCAGAGAACGGTGTAGGTAAAAGCCGCCGGACCGTCCTTGAGCCAATCGGCCTGAAGCGGTGTGCCGTGGTAAAAGTTCTGGTTGAGATTGAGTTGGTAATAGCCCCAACGGTTGTGCAGATTTGCCACGGTGTCAATAAAGATCTTGTGGTTCCGCGTATTCTCGATTTGAATCACGCCATAGTAAGTGGGGGCAAACTTATAAGCCGCCTTGAGTTTTTGCTTTTGTTGATCATTCATGGCATTATGCCGTCCTTTCAGGGGTGACGCGCCAATAAGCGGTGCCGTCTGGTGTGCGGTCTAGGAAGTGGTAATCAATGAGTTCTCGCCGGAGGAGCGGATAGTCACTATAGATGGGCCGCAGGTAATCGTTGATTTCGGGTTCCGTGAGCCGTTGGTCGGCCGGAATGGTCGCCACGACCCGTTCAAGGGTCAGTAGCAGGCGTTTTTGTTTGCGCGGTAGGCGCGTTAAGTGTAAGGGTTCCATAGGTATTGTTAGTCCTTTCGTGTGGGGACGGTACGCCAATAGGCGGTCCCGTCCGTGGTGCGTTGGAGGAAGTGGTATTCAATCAGGAAGCGCCGGACCATGGTGTAGTCAAAGTAAATCGGCTTCAGGTAGGCGTTGATTTCGGGCTCGGTGAACTGCTGGTGGGCCGGAATCTCGTCAATGATGCGCGTGAGAATCACGATGACCGCCTTTTGCTTCTTGGGCCAGCGAATCAGACGTAACGGCTCGCGGTCGAAGTCAAAGTAGTGCTGGAGGACTTTGGCAGCCTCGTCTTCCGTGATCACCCAACGATCATCTGGATCCTGCGGGTGTTGGGGCAGGTCGAGTAACCGGTCGTGGGGATTCTCCTGGGCAAATACGGCCTGGTAGGTTGCCAGGTAAAGCTTGGCTTGCTTGGCCTTCTCGCGAAACGTGAACTTCTGGTGGCGGATGGTGGCCGCGGTCACACCCGTTTGCTCTGCTAAGTCGCGGTCCTTGATGCCGGTAGCAAAGGCACCTAAGAGTTCTTGTTGCTTGACTGTAAGTGTATTATAGCGGCTCTCGAGGTGAATCAGCGCCTTAAGGTTGCCCCCGTGAACCTCAGTCAAGTGGGTCTGTAAGGTCTTCGGTGAGGTCTCTTGCGGCCAAGTCGCGTCACAGTAATTACAGACGAGCTGGTGGGTGCTGGTTTGCGACCATCCCCGTTCTAAGTCGTCTAAGCTTAACTTGATTAAATCCATGGTGAATCCCTCCCAATGCCCATGAGTTTACAGGTGTTTATCAAAACTGTCAACACATTTTAGACGTTTATGATAATCGTCAACAAAAAATGTGCTGGTAATGGGTAAATTAGTTGCTATTTCCTGGGAAAGGCCTAAACTAAACCTAGAACCAATTAATTGTACACAATCGTTCAAGGAGGCCTTTACATGACTGAGAAGCGTGTGGCACAGGAAACAGCAACGGACTTGAAGCAACGGTTAACTGCTGAGGAATATGCGGTGACGCAAAACGCCGCAACGGAGCCTGCGTTTACGGGCAAGTATGATCAATTCTTTGAGCCGGGGATTTACGTGGATGTGGTCAGCGGACAACCGCTCTTTAGTTCCACCGATAAGTATGACTCCGGCTGTGGCTGGCCGGCCTTCACCAAGCCTATCGATGCGGCTAACGTGGTTGAGCACACCGACCACTCGTTTGGCATGGTCCGTCAGGAAGTTACCAGTACGGACGGCAAGTCGCATCTGGGCCACGTTTTTGAGGACGGACCTGCTGATCAGGGGGGCTTACGCTACTGCATCAATTCAGCGGCCCTGAAGTTTATTCCCGTCAGCGGCCTGGACGAGGCTGGATATGGCGACTTTAAGGGCCTTTTCTCCCAGGAAGGTGGTCCGGCGAATGACTAAGGAAACCGCAATTTTTGCTGGTGGTTGCTTCTGGTGCATGGTGCAGCCCTTCGACACGCAACCGGGTATCGATAGTGTGATTTCCGGCTACACCGGCGGGCACACGGTTAACCCAACTTACGCCGAGGTCGCCACGCACACCACGGGGCATACCGAGGCGGTCGAGATTACCTTTGACCCGGCAATTATCAGCTATGCCCAATTGGTGGAAATCTACTGGCATCAAACGGACCCGACCGATGCGGGTGGGCAATTCCAGGACCGCGGCGATAGCTACCGGCCCGTGATTTACGTAAATAGTCCGGAACAACGAGCGACGGCTGAAGCCTCCAAGCAGCGATTGGCCGCTAGTGGTCAGTTCGATGCCCCCATCGTGACGCAGATTGCGGACGCCCAGCCGTTTTACCCCGCTGAGGAGGAACATCAGGACTTTTATCGGCGCAATCCTTTCCGCTACCAGATAGAGGAAATGGGGGGACGGCATGACTTTATCAAACAACACTGGCAGAACCAGGGCTAAACGGGTAAGCTAGCCTATAAGGAGGGTGATAACGAATGGGATACGTCCTTGATTTACGGAAAGATGTGGGCTCACGACCGCTAATCGTGGTGGGGGCGGCTGCCGTAGTGGTTCGTGACCACCAGCTCCTACTGGTCCATCGATTAGATAATCACCTGTGGGGCTTACCAGCTGGCTCGAAGGAATTGCATGAATCACTGGAGACCACGGCGATTCGGGAGCTACGTGAGGAGACTGGGCTAGTGGGCACGGGACCGGAGCTGCTGACTAACGTGAGTGGTTTGGGCGCCCAGTACCAATACCCCAACGGTGACCAGATTGATTCGGTAACGGCTATCTACCGCTTAACGGCCGTGGGTGAGCCGACTGGGAGCAACGAGACCAGTGAAAGTCGGTTTTGGGACCGCGATAGGCTACCAACCGCGTTAACGCCGATTACCCGTCAGATTTTATCGGAAATTCAATTAGCATAAAAAAGTCACGCTTCCCGGTTTGGGGAAACGTGACTTTTTGACGGCCGTTAAGCGTGTGATGGATCTGGTAGGGTGAGGTCTTGGTAATAGGCCTCACCGTGAGCGTAGGTCAGCTGGCTAACGGCATCGTTTTGGATGCGGCCACCATCGGCGACGACCGGACTGAGTTGTTCGAGGAGAAGCCAGGTGCGATACTGGTTGAGGGCGCCGGCACAAAAGGAGAGGTCAATGATGTTTCCGGCTGCATCGTACCGTGGCGTGATCCCGTGTTCGGCAAGCGTCGCCGTCAGGTCTTGGGTGGGATGGTGTAAACACCGGGCGGCTTGGGCGAGATTCTGATGCTGAATCAAGAAGTGTGAGACGTGAATGGCCATTGGGCAGACTTCCTTTCGGGTTACCTGTGCAAGAATATACAAATTACACGTCAATTATAACCGATTCATACAAGATAACGCGAATATATCAAGAATTGAATAGCTGGCAATGATAAATAAAAACGTGTCCTCCCACTGCTTATTGAGGGCACGTTCATTGGTCGTTTGTTAGTTACCGGTTTCGATGGCGCCGTAGACTGAAGACCCTTTCTGCGTGGCCCCAATGCCCACTGTTTGGGCGTCGGCAGCGAGTAAAATGTCTCGGTGCCCCCAGCTTGAGTCAGCATCGTCGTAGATGTACTCATAGAGGTCGCGTTTTGCTGCGTCCTGACTAGGATTGCTAACATCTTCATCGAGATAGTCCATGGAGATGCATTCACCGCTTAATCCGGGAACACCCTGGGCCGTGAATAGGTCATCGGCGATGAAGTTACCTTGAGCATCCTCGTGGGCAAAAATGGTCAGGAGTTGCTGGGACCGTTGCTGGGCGATGGCGTTGTAACTGTCATTGGCGGATAGTGTTGCCAGGTGGCGCTTGGCCCGTTCAGCGTTAAGCCCCGTCAGAAAGGCGTTCCGGTAGTCTGTGGTTGAGAGGGTGAGGGACTGACGCGGTGAGGTCGTACTGGTTTTGGCCTTGGCAACGGTCTTCTTGGTGACGGGTTTCAGATAGCCGTGCCAAACGTAGCCCTTGACCCGGCCGTTAGTGGACTTGATGTAATTGTAAATGGCTTTCTTACCATTTGATTTCTTCAATCCATAGGTTTTAGATGTGGTATAGGTTAATTTACGATATTTGGTCTTGGATAAATTAACCTTTTTCTTGGTTAATCTGGTATTGGTGTAGAGTGTGCCACCCCTAACCTTAACTTTGCGGGTGTGGCTAGTGGTTACCGAATAGACGGTAGCGGTCGATTGGTGCTTAGCAGCTTGAGCGTTAGCGGTTAGTGCACTGGTACTAGCCAGTACGGCGATGACAGTGATGATGAGACGCTTATGTAAGTGCATAATAGTTGCTCCTTTAGGGGCTGTTTTAATCGTAAATAATTATTCTCCTTTATTATAAGCGTTTAGGTGACCGCTGTCTGGAAGCCTGGGTAATTTGTGAGCGAAAATGAGTCGCAAATGCGCGATTTAAGAATTGAAAATTTACCAAGCGGATAAGTGACTACAAACATAGGTTGAGCTGGTGATTGGATGGTTGGTGGCTACTAATGGAATTGTGTTTGAATTGAATGATTGTGAGCTTGGTTTTAGCATGACAGGTTTTAAAACAATCACGGCATAACAGAATTGATCTTGGCAAACAAATTGAGTACGTAGAAAAGATGGTGTTAAAAGGTATTGCTGACTAAACACGGTTAAATTTAGAAACCGGAAAGATATGGCGGATGGCCCGGAAAATTACTTTTTAAGTCAACTTTCGATAATATATATTATGTAAAGTAGAGAATTTAAAAAGATAGTTGACCTTATTCAGGTGCCCCCTGTTTATCTAATCAGCAAGTTCTTCTTGAAGCACATCCGTACAACAAAAATTCATCATGGTTGGTGCAACGATTTTAAACGTGGCTGGGTTAGTCTGCTAAATGAAATCATCACGCCATCAGACGCGTTTAAACTTCGGTTGGGATTTTTGCCGAGTTAGCTGAGTAGATATCGCCCATTAATGACAATCAGCGGAAAACGTCAAAATTTATGGCGCTCGATAACGCACGCTCGTGTAGAACTACCCATCGAACTGCTGAACGTGTGCTTAGGATCAACGTCCATTTTGGGGTTTTTGACCGGTTAGTTGTTAACCTGATCGTGCAGGATTGCTGATTGAGATGATTGGCTTTATCTGGTTGTTACCATTGATGACAGTCACTTAGCAAGTCACCAGTTAAAATACAGCAGCGCTGGTCATGGCTTCGGTGTCTTGGTATGGTGCTGGTTTACCAGCCCGCAAGTCGACAATGATGACCCATACTGGTTTAGTAAAAGCCGCGATATAGCTGGTGTGGCTATATCTGTGCCTGTTAGTAGTGATTGGTGCATCAAACGTGCAGCATGCCGCATCTTGTAGTGTTGAAAAAGCTTTATAAACGCCACTATAACAGTGTTTATAAGGTTCTAGTGGGATTATCTAGCTCTTTAGCGGATGACGACTTGCTGACATTTAGAGGTTAAGTGCTAGTTTATCAGGTGTCCAACAACCATATCCGAGCGGAAACACGTCTTTTAGGCAAATGGTTAAGATTAGCTCGTTTTTTCGAGTAAGCGCTAAAGAGTTTTCCTTCAACGACTACTTTCATTAAAATTGATATTTTAAAGACACTATTACCTTGTAAAAATTAGGGGACACATCACGAAAAAGTTGTTCACCGATGCTCTTTTTTATTTTCCATTATATCAAAAGGCGGTCCAGTGAGAATCCGAAGATTCTCACTGGACCGCCTTATTTGTGGAGACTTATGTCACAGCCTCTTTTCATCGGTTACTTTGGTGATTTTTTCGATGTGTATTTTTCTAATTCAGCTATCTGCGTATCGAAAACGCCCAGTTTAATAGTCAGATGTTGAAGCGCCTCATCAATAGCGGCCCACTGTTCTAGCAATATTCGTTTATGTTCATCTTTGGTCCGAAGTTCCTGCTGAACTAGTTCGACATGGTCCTTAATTGGGCCACTGAAACTCCCGAACGACGTAATGCCTGAACATCGTAAATTCAATGCAGATTACTTTTCTGGTAATCACGAACCCCTGCATCATTGAGGATGGATGCGCGGACTTCTAACCGCCTTCGCATACGAAAATCGGCTTTTAACATAGTAAACAATGATCTATTTTACTTATTCTTGTTGAAACTAATGTTATGTTGCTTTAACAAGACATTTAGTATCACAAACATCCCAACAAGACTGACAAAGACAATATAAGCGAATGTAATTTGATAGAAGTTTAAATATTTGCTAAGCTGACCGGCAAAAAAGCTCGGGATTCCTGCGCCAGCATATGAAATGATATAAATAACTGAGATTACCCCAGTACTCTCAGTCTGAAGTACTGGTTTTAATAGCCCATTCATACTGGTCGTATAGGATATCCCCTGCATGATACTCGCAATAATGACCATGACTAAGAATAGACTGAATGATTTGAGCAAGATTCCAACACCCATTAATAGCGCTGATAAGACAAAAATGCTCATACCGAAAAGTTCTCCACTAACCATTGAAAAGATAGAACTGATTCGACTACCAAACATGTTGGGAGCCATATATGCAACCAGCACGATTGCAGCAATCAATGGACTATTCAAATTAAAGACCGTTTTACTAACTGTTGCGCTAAAAGCCTGAAAATAACCACCTAATGCCCAGGTTGCCACAAAACACCCCGTTGCAGGCACGATTAATTTTTTGATTGAAGCGGGCAGGTTTAATTGTGGTTTTAGGGACTTAACCGCCCCACGTCTTGTAGTCACCGTTTCAGTACTACGTATTAATCCTAATAGCATTAGTGCAAGCACCGTCATCAAAATATAATAGGTCAATGACTGAAAATTCGGTTCGACTTCTGCAACTAAGCCACTTAATAACCCACCAATGGCTAAGCCCAATAAGATTGCCGAACCGGCGACTGCACTCACAAAACCAGACGAGTAATCCCGTCCACTCTCAATAATTAAAATTGAAAGCGTACTTGATCCTAGACCACAACTTACGCCTTGAATAAAGCGTGCTAATAGTAACATCGAACCATTATTCAAAGTTGCTAGAAGCCCCAATCCCACAAGTGATAGTATCACCGTGGTAATTGCAACGGACTTCCGACCGATATAGTCAGATAGCCGCGAGAATATCACCAATGCAATGATACTCCCAAAGAAATAGCAAACTGCAGTCATCGAAATGGTCCCATTACTAATTTTAAAGCGATCCTGCAGTCGAACATAGGTTGGAATTGGACTGGCCGACGCAGCAAAAATAAATATCAAACTAAGTGAAGCAAAGGTAAAGGTCGTTTTAAGGCTCTTAGACTTCATAAAGACTCCTTTCAAAGAAAAAGCGCAATAATTGATTTAGGAATCAAGAATTATTGCGTTATTTATTAAGTTTTTACGGCAATTAATTCAAGATCACCTAGCGATTACGTTCCATCAATTTAATCTGTGGCAACATATCATCGGTACCAGGTTGAGCGATACCTAGACTAGTTCGAGCATACGTACTTGGATGGTGAATAATCTGCAAAACCAAGTCCGCAACACTTGCCCGTGACACCATCGTTCCCTTAAAGGTTTCACCCTTTTGCGTCAACTCATAATCCACTTTACAGTCATCGGTCATATACACTGCCCGGATGATAGTATATTGCAGAGTAGAGCTCTCAATGATCCGCGCGGCTTGTCGCGTGTCTTCTTTTGAAGCATGACCCACAACTTGTTCTACCCAGGAACCAAATGGCTCTGGCGTTTCATGATAAAGTCCGGAGCCAGTTATCCAGATCAGTTTTTTCACCTGATTGGTAAGCATGGATTGAACAATATTTTTAGCTAACAATTCCATATTACCAGCCAAATTGGCATACACAATGTCCTGGTCATGCATGACCCGTTTTAACAGTCGGCTATCGGTAACATCGCCTTCTACAACTTGTTCTCTTCGAGGGTCCACAATGTTTAAGCGCTCGGAATTGCGTAAAACCAATGTCAAATGGACTTCCGTTTCAGCTAATAACCGTTTTTCCGCGATTCGAGCAATCCGTCCATTGGCACCCAAAATTAAGATATTCGTCATTAAATCCCTCCTAGCTTTTCTAGTGAATCGTGTACCCACCATCAACCGCAACGGCTTGTCCAACCATGTAACTAGCTGCATCGCTACAGAGGAAGAGCACTACTTGTGCGACTTCTTCTGGTTTTGCCAGCCGGCCCATCGGAATTTCACGCATTAGGTCATCCATTTCCTTCTTCTCAGTGCCATCCATACGCGCTACCATCGGCGTATCGATGATGCCGGGACAAACTGCGTTAATGCGCACGTTGCGGTTGGCATATTCCAAGGCACTGCTCTTAGTCAAACCGAGCACCCCGTGCTTGGAAGCGTGGTAAGCCGTCCGATCAGCAATTCCAACTAACCCGCCCATTGAAGAACAGTTAACAATTGCCGCGGGAGTCCCTTGCGCACGCATCTGCGTTAATTCGTACTTCATACTCAAGAAAATGCCCTTAAGGTTAGTGTCCATCACGTGGTCGTATTCTTCAACCGACAAGTCGGCCGTATCCGTAACGGGACTTTGGATTCCCGCATCGTTGTAGGCATAGTCTAAATGGCCAAACTTAGCAACGGTAAACTTAACCATTGCTTCCATATCTTTGGGTTGGGCAACGTCACACTGAAACGACACGGCTGAGTAGCCCTGATCCACTAAATGTTGGGCTTCGTCTTTAGGCTCATGATGTCCAGCCAAAACGACGTGAGCCCCCGCTTTGGCGAATAAGGTGGCAGCGCTCAGACCAATTCCCGTACGCGCACCCGTGACAATAACAACTTTATCTGTAAAATTAAACATAGATTTTGTCTCCTTAATCAATTGTATTTGGCTTACTGTGACCATCAAATTTAATGACTGCTTTGAGTTCTATCCCTGCTTCGTTGGGTAGATTGTAAACTCGTTGACATTGACATCGTCCGGTTGTGCTACTGCGAAGTCCACTACGCGAGCCACCGCGTCCGGTGTGATTCCAACCGTGGCGTATTGCGTTTCCATGCGCTGCTTGGATTCAGCATCAGTGATGGTGTGGAGGAGCTCAGTGTTAATGGCTGCCGGATAAAGGCTAGTCGTCCGAATGTTGGTCTGTTCTTGGGCACTTTCCATTCGAATGACCTCCATTAAGTTACGAACGGCAAACTTAGTGGCCCCGTAAATTCCTGACCCCGCGAAGCTCTTTAACCCGGCGACTGAAGAAGTCGTAATAATTTGACCATACTTTTGCTTTGTAAATTCCGGCATTACGGCCGCAACCCCATTCAAAACACCCTTCAAGTTCACGTCAATCATTGCATTCCATTCATTAATCTTTAAAGCACTAATTGGTGAAGTTGGCATAATGCCGGCATTATTGAAAATGACATCAATACCACCAAATTTAGTCTTGGCTAAGGCAACTAGTGCTTTGAGGTCATCGGGATCAGTGACATCGGTTACGCGATAAGCAGCCTGCCCACCATGACCTTCAATATCCTTTACCAATTCTTGTAACAGAGTCTCACGCCGAGCACCCAAGACCACTTGCGCTCCATGACTAGCTAATAGCTTGGCACTAGCTTCACCAATTCCGGATGAAGCGCCGGTGATCACAATAACTTTATTTTTTACTGACATAGTTTTATCCTCCTAAATTAATTGTTTTAAATGTTTTCGCATATCAACCAAGCATGGATTGCTCAAATAATTGTAATTAGAACTTTTTGTTGATTCTCTTCTTCACTACTCATAACCGTTACTTGATTACAAATACTAGTATATTCCCTTATAGAAATACTTGAAGAATCAAAAAGTTGAGTCACAATGAACTAATAGTTCATACATACGAATGGCAAAAATCAGCTCTATTCACCTAGTCAGTAGAATTATCAATAAATATATGTTGTAATGACATAGTAAGAATCCTTCAACCTTGCATATATCGTTGCCTAGCTGACAAAAGGAGCACGCTTATGATCAATACACTCATTTTTGATTTTAACGGGACCATGTTTTTTGACGGTTTACTCCAAAAGAATTCTTGGCGTGAGTTTCTTGAAGAACGATTCGGTAGCTCAATGACCGATCATGAGTTTGGTGAACACGTTGCCGGACGTAATAACCGACATACCTTTGAGTACTTTACTAACCGTAAATTTACCGATGCAGAACTATTTGAAATCGCTGAACAAAAAGAACAATTGTATCGTGAATATTGTTTAAGGCAACCGGGAAAATTCCGTTTAGTTACCGGTCTACCTGAACTCTTATCCCGTTGCCAACAAGAAGGTACTAAATTGAATATTGCAACCGCCTCTGAAAGGACCAATGTTGATTTCTTTTTTGAACACTTGCATCTTGATAAGTGGTTTGATATTGACCAAATCGTTTTAAATAACGGGGAATTACCTGGTAAACCTGCCCCAGATATGTTTTTACAAGCCATTAAAAATGTTGGCGCAACTCCCGCAAATAGTGCAATCTTTGAAGACTCCGCTTCAGGGATTGAGGCCGCCAACCACGCCCGAGTTGGGCAAGTCGTCTTAGTTGAGGATTCCGAATTGGATAAGATGATTATTCCGGCTAATTTGCGCGTAGATAAAATCATTCATGACTATCAACACCTAAAATTATAAGATCGCACTAAAACACCCGCTTAATCCGACTAAGACAGTCTAATTAAGCGGGTGTTTTGATTGATAAAAAATATCAGGACGACCAATTTAAGCCTCAGCAAATTCCATTGTAACGTTACCCAATGATTGGAACTGTTTTAAGTCACCATTATTGATATGACCGACCTTCTGCAAATCACTGATGACCTCACCAGTTTGCTTATAAAAGATGACAAAGCTATGGCGTGGGGTCCAGTAGGCAATGTCTCCAACCGTATAACCTGACGTCCGGGCTTCGTTTGCCGGCAGTGCCTGCTTAAAACGATAAGTTAACTCACGGGCGTATAAATTTAACATCGGTAGTTCCATTGGCATTTGGGTAAATAACGCGGCTGTCGTTGCGTTCTCGGCGAAGTTTGCCGTCATGACCTGACCATTAACCGTAATTTTTACTTTTTTCATTAAAACTCCTCCTAGCCTAAAGCGTCGTATTCAGTATCGCTAACTGGCTCCAACCATTCTGGCTGACCAGCAGTAATTGCAATATGACTAAACCAGCTGTCTTTGGTAGCACCATGCCAATGTTTAACACCATCATGAGTGATGACGACATCACCAGGATGCAACCGTTCAGCCGGTTTACCCGCCTCTTGATACCAGCCTTCACCACCAGTCACTAGCAATATCTGATACCCATTGCGATGAATGTGCCAATTATTGCGTGCACCGGGCTCAAAACTAACGTTGCTAACGGTCACACTAACGTCATTATCTTTGACCAGTGAGTTATGATAACTTTGACCCGTGAAATATTGCTGAAATGCGACGTTTAGGTCACCCATTGCAAAAAGACCTTTTTGAACGCTTTGCTTATTTTGTTCCATACTAACACATCCTTTCAACCAACTAATTTTTAGCTAAGACCGGCAATGAAGCTTTTGTAATCACGCGACCAGCAAGTTGATTACGAAAAGCATTATAGTAAAACTCATTTTCTAAATTCATATCCTGATTAAGTGCGTACACGGTTAAAGTATACTGATGCGCCTGATCAGGTGGATTGGGGCCGGCATAGTGACTGGCAAAATATGGATCATTCATTTGATAAAATCGTGACATCCATGTATTTTGTCCCTGTGGTCCTTCATAGTGACGGCTAAAGTCAACTGGAATCTCTGCCATCGGTGGTACGTTCGTCGCTAGCCAGTGAATAAATGGGAATCCGGTCCGTGGAACGGCGTCATAATCAATTAAAGAAATCGCTAATGATTGCGTTTTCTCGGGGACCGACTGAATTTCAATTGGGAATGATATAATTGGTTGATTGTTATGCTTAACGCTGGCCTGGCTCGTGTAAGTAGTTGGCAAGTAGCCGTCTTTCAAAGCAACTGTAATCTGCATTCGATATTCCTCCTAATAAAAACTAGGTTTATCCCAAGCCGTATTGGGTTCCGCCACCCCAATGCTGGCACGTTGATAAATCGCCGGATTCTTGATAATATCCGTTACCAGCTCTGCAACGGCTTGACGGGTGACCTGCGTATCTTTAAACGGGCTCCCCTGGGGAATCACCTTATAATCAAGGTGTTGATCATTGTTATACAGCCAAGCCATTCGGAGAAACGTATAATTTAAGCCGCTATCATCGATTACCTTGGCTGCGCGTTTAATTTCCGTATAGTCACCCATCATACGAGCGTTCCAGCTGCCAAACTTTCCTGCTACTTCGTCATAGATTCCCAACCCGCCAGCAACAATCAGCCGATCAACACCATCAGTTTTCATGGCGCTAACAACGTTTTGATTGGCCTTAGAAAAATGTCCTGTGGCAAGGTAGACAACGTCCTGATTGCTAATTGCGTTAACTACATCAGATAATTCGTTCCAGTTACCGTCAATGAGTGTTACTCGATCATTATTGGCGTATTGTGGCAATCGTTGACCAGCATGCCTTGCAAACAAAGTCAATTCAACGTCGGACTGCTCTAATAACCGTGGAATCAAGAATGCTGAGATATTACTGGTGGCGCCTAATAAAATAACTTTTTTCATGTTAATTACTTCCTTTTTCTAAAAGACCAAGTTCAATAAAACTGCGACTATGACACTAAGGACTAGAAACACCGAGCAAAATTGCCAGTTCCAGCGAATTGAAACGGTTCCCGGACCCACGTTTAACAGCGTTGCGACAATCATGACAATCCCGGCAAATGGTGACAACATGTAAGCTGCCACGCTCCCAATATTTAAGCTGAGGGCAATTAAGAGTGGGGATAACGAGATATGCATTGCCATAATGACTTTACCAATCAACGCGACTGATGCTAATGGATGAATGCCGATTAATGACACCAAGACAACGATGATTGGAATCAACAGAACCAACCACCAGCCTAGCTGGGAAAAGACTGGCGTTAAAGCCGCCGTTAGTTGGGTACTAACGGTCGAATGCTGAAACCCATACGTGAAGGTCCCGATACCGACAAAGAACGGTGCCAACGATGCACCACGCGTCATTCCTTGGTGCCAATAAGCCGTCAGGGCTTCTTTTAAAGCCGGCTTAAACGCCGGCAGTTTACTGCCACGCTTGACTCCCAACAAGCCAGTCCAAATGAGAACAATCAGCAAACCAGCTAAGGTCACAGAATCCATCGAACTCGCAACCTTATTTTCCATCAGGACAAAACTAAGCAACAACAATGCAATGACTGCCAATACTAATCCAAATAACGATGCGTGGCCCTTATTCGGATGCGCCACATTGTTCGTAATCACGCTTGGCTTTACTTGCATGTATGCTTGATGACGTTCCATGGCATACGCAAGAACTAGGCCTAACAATCCCAAAATCAAACACGGTATAAATAGCCGGGTCCAACTAACCTTCGTCACGGTACTAATCAGGAAAATGGTTGCCGCACCGGGTGCCCACAACGTTCCAAGGGTAAAGGCCCTAGTAACCGCAGTAGCAGAAAAACGTGCAGAATCTTTAACTTGCCGCTTGATACTGTCACCCAAGATCGATAGGACGATTGCGACCGTACCCATCGAAAGAATGCTGGAAAGTAAATGCGTCACTAACATAACAAACGTATAGGTCTGTTTCGGCCCATGAACATGGTCGTGCATGAACACCTCAACAGCTGCCTGATATTTTCCAACCGTTACCGGAATCAGGAAAAGCTGCATGACTACCAGTAAAACCACAATATCCACCATTGAAACGATTGCCGTCGCAATCCCATATAACGACAACCCCGTGGTACTCAACAAGCCCAATCCCGCGACAAAGAAGACGAGTGTTGCAACTTGAAAGGAACGGCTTAAATTTTGGATTCCTAGAACTGCGATTCCAATTGCAAATAGAGCATCTAACACTGTCAGGTTAAGCGGCACTACCAGCTCTAATAATTGAATCAGCACTAGGCCAACGATTAAACTACGATAAAGGTTTCCTTTATTGATCAGCCGTTTCACTTTCAAATCTCTTCTTTCCTAAATCCAATTAAGCTTGTTTAGTTGGATAAATTGTAAATTCATTCACGTTAACATCGTCTGGTTGTGCTACTGCAAAGTCAACAACCCGTGCAACGGCATCAGGTGTGATTCCAACCGCCGCATATAATTTGTTCATACCCTGCTTAGCGTTTGAATCAGTAATGGTGTGTAAGAGTTCGGTATTGATGGCCGCTGGATAAAGGCTAGTCGTTCGAATATTAGTGTGTTCCTGGGCACTTTCCATTCGAATAACTTCCATTAAGTTACGAACTGCAAACTTAGTTGCACCATAGACCCCTGAACCCGCGAAACTCTTTAAGCCGGCAACGGAAGAAGTCGTAATAATTTGACCGTGTTTTTGTTTGGTGAAATCTGGCATCACCGCTGCAACGCCGTTCAATACCCCTTTTAAGTTAACGTCAATCATGGCATTCCATTCATCGGTCTTCAAAGCGCTGATCGGTGAAGTCGGCATGATTCCGGCGTTATTAAAGATCACGTCAATCGCGCCAAATTTAGTTTTGGCTAAATCAACTAAAGCAACTAAATCAGCCGGGTCAGCAACGTCCGTAACTCGATAAGTGGCGTGACCGTCATTCGCTTGAATATCATTGACAATCGTTTGTAACCGACTCTCACGACGAGCACCTAAAACGACCTTCGCACCGTGACTTGCTAATAACTTAGCACTAGCTTCACCAATTCCTGAAGATGCACCGGTAATGACAATGACTTTATTTTCTACTGACATAATTTGTTTCCTCCTAATTAGTTTGTTTATTTAAGATGTGATTATAGTTCAAAACATTCATGGTCTGATAGTTATTACCATATAGATGAATTTTTTCATTATATGGGGCTAGTAAAATCTGGTTATGGCCAATTCGCTTCCAGGTTCCAGAATAAATATTAGTAACATGATGTTGATTTTCCTTCCACCTATGATCGGCAGTGAAGGTGATTTTTTGATGAATATCTTTGTTATGATGATTGATCCAGACACCGATGACGTCTGCATCAGTCATGCTTGCTTGATTAGCCGTTGCATTGGAACTTGCTTTACTTGGACTGACAACATGTTTTGCAACGGTCGTATTAGTCGCTGGTTTTGCTCGGCTAGTACTTTCCGCTTGGCGTGTCATTCCAATCGTTAACATTACCAATCCTGTCATTACAACAATTGCACCTAAAATTGCACCCATTACTTTTTTGTTCATTCGCTGACCTCTTTCATAACCTTCCGTGTCTCAACTACAATGACTAGTATAGGCTGAAAATCGGAAATTAGAAGAATCGGCTTGTTGATGAACTATCAACTTTAGGTTTATACTAGCTATATTGGAGGGATAGCAATGGATATTAATCAGCTACAAACATTTTTACGCGTAAGTGAGTATGGTAGCTTTACCAAGGCTGGTGAGCAAAGCTTCATCTCCGGAACGGCCGTGATGAAACAAATCAATCGTCTAGAAACCGAGCTTAACCTAAAACTTTTTCTCCGTACGGCGACCGGAGTCAACCTCACACCTCAGGGTAAAAAGTTTCAGCCGTACGTTCGTCAGTTGCTTGATTTGCTGAACACCGCCGTTGAGGAAACGCGCCGGGTTCGGACTGATGATAAACGCATTATTCTACTTGGAACCTCCCTATTACACCCGGCGGATCCCTTTATGGCACTTTGGAAGCAAGTTGCGCCGAAAATGCCCAGGTTCCAAATTCGCTTGGTCCAATTGCAGGAAGACTTGAATTCTAGTAACCGTGAATACGCGATGCTCGGACGGAGTAGCGATCTAATTGTCGGTACTTTTGACAGTACCACCCTGAAGCACTCGTTTAGTGCCATCAAACTAGGCTCCTACCATTTTGGAATTGCCGTCCGAAGTGATAATCCGTTGGCGCAACTTGAAGCCATCTCGTTTCAAGACCTCGCGCATGAAAGAGTCCTGATGGTTCCCACGGGAATCAGTGAAAAAAACGATCTCTTGCGTAAACAAATGTTGACGGAAGTACCGACCATTCAAACTATCGACACCAACGGACGCTATGATATCAATACCTTTAATGAAACAGTGGAAGAAAACATTGCAATGATTTCGTTAACTCCCTGGAAAAATATTCACCCCAACTTAGTCACCGTCCCACTCAAAACCGATGTAACCGTTGATTACGGTCTACTGAGCACCAAACTACCCGGGAAGAAAACTGCGGATTTTCTGCATGAATTCATTCAGAATAATGACGAGAAGGAATTTCCAACTACGATGTAGAAGATGTAGAAACTGTTTATTTATTGTTGACGGGCATACTAAAAATGGGTTTTATTCACTTATAGAATATAAACCCAATTTTTTACTTTACACTGATAGTAATTTATCGACTATTGAGGGACCATCTTAGTCACTTCGCTTAAGGCGCATAAAACTACATAAACCGCCGCCCAATTCACCTGTTGGACGGCGGTTTTGTAAGATGCAAGGGCTACCGATTTTTAAAGAATTGAATCCAATAATATTATTGATGGCTTAGTAAAACGATTCGGTTAACCAGTTTGTTTGTCATAACTTTACCTTCGTCAGACACGATAAAATTTACTCGTGTCTCCTTGGTCAATCCTAGCAAATTTTATTCGACACGCATAAGCGGACAACTGATCATCAAAAGATCAATTCCCCATCCTCGCTGGTCACAACGTCAGGTATCCCCTAAGATTAAGCGGATATTTTGGGTCAGCTCCTGCAACTCCTGCCGGGATGGCAACTGGTTTGTTTCTAAATCATATTTAAGCATGCCCATCATGATACCGTTTAGCACGTTAATCGTGAGTTCAGATACAGGTTGTCGTGCCCCCCACTTCAGCTGGGCGCTGAGCACCTGCTGAATATCATCCAATAACTGGGGTTTTACCTCGTGAATGCTGAGAAGCGCGTTGAGCGGTTGCCGCCAAGACGTTAGCAGCTGCCGCAATTCCGGCTCTAATTGCCCAATGGTTTCGCTTAGGCCCATCCCCTGGCGGATTAACGTTGCCCGCTTTTGTAAAGTCATCTCGAACCACATGATGATGGCGTGACGAATGGCGTCAGTTAATGCAAACTTATCAGGATAGTGTTCGTAAAAGGTTTTGCGATTAATTAACGCTCGGTCGGCAATACTGGTCACGGTCACGTGGTCGAACCCCTTCTCAAGAACCAGGTCGACGAAGGCTGTGACGATGAGGTCGTCTGTCTTTTGACTTCTAAAGTCGGCCATGTTTATCCCCTCCCGAATTACCCAATGTACGTCATCTTGTCACCTACACCCCCACATCACGCGAATCTGTGGTATTAAGCAACAAGTCACGATTCGTTGCCCATTTTATGCCATCAGCTGAGCCTCTATACTGAGTTATAAGTTAAGGGAGGTAGTTACTATGCTTACGATATTTAAGAAAAAAGACCTTTATATTGGGTTACTGGTATCGTTTCTCGTCATTGGTCTGTTCGCATTTGCCCAGGTGGGGGCTCGCAGTACGGTTAAAGTTCGGCACCTGCCACTGGCCCTAGTCGTCAACGATCACGAATCAGCGGCCCAAAAGGTGGTTCAGAAGCTCCAAGACGCCGGTGATCACCGGGACGCGACCATTAAGTGGGTTGCCGTGAAGCACACCTCGCAATTGACCAAGGGGTTTGCTGCGGGGAAGTATTACGGGGCCGTGGTGCTCCATTCCGGGTTCAGTCAGGCCTTACGGCAACAGGTCGCTTATCTAAAGGGCCAAGTGATGACCCAAAAACTCGTGGCGGTCGCCACGAAGGCTCCACTGGTGGCCCAAGCCAAGCCGTTTCAACAGCAGCAGGCCGTCGCCCGGACGTTGGTCGCGCACGCCCCACAGCAGGCACGTCTAACCCTCTACGTCAGTCAGGGCAACAATGCAGTTATTGCCAGCCAGTTGATGACGCGCTTACCGCAACTCGCAACGCAGATGAACCAAACGATTGCTAAACGTTATGGCCAGGTTGCTACGCAGGCGAAGCTGCCCTTAACTGCTCAGCAATGGACCGACCTTCAGACGCCCATCAACGTGACATTGGTTAAACGTAATTCAGTTTCAACCAAGATGCTGAGCGGCATGGCCCCGATGATCATCACCATTTTTGCTTGGTTGGGGAGTCTCTTAGCCAGCTTCTTGAGTTGGCGGGCTCACCGTAAGTTTGAACAACGGCGTAACGATGGTTATTTGTCGGCTAGCAGTGTGACCAGTCAATTGATTGCCGGATTAGTCATTGCCATGAGTGTTGCCGGTACCATCTACTTTTTCACGAAGGTTTGCTACGGGATGCCGATTCCCCAGCCGGTTCAGTTCTTCTGGCTGACCACGCTGATCAGCCTCGTCTTTTACCTGCTGCAAACGGCGGTCTTGAATCTCCTAGGTATCAAGGGGTGGCCACTCCTGCTGGTAATCTGGATTGGGTCGATGGCCGTGATAACCATGGTGCCCCAGATGCTGAGCCCGTTCTATCAGGATTTCGTCTATAACTGGACGCCGATTCGCTTTGCGTACGACCTCTTCACGAATCAGCTCTACCTTCGGGACGCCACGGTGACTGGCCAGCCCCTGCGTCTCCTGTTAGCTATTGGCGCTGGATCCATTCTCGGCATGTACGGGTCGACGTTACTGAGAAAGTAATGGCGCCCGTCACCAGTACTTTCACGTCATTGTAGGATAATTGCCGCTTACCCGTCAACGATTAATCGGTGATAAGTAAGCTGATGGGGTAATCAGCAACCCCATCAGTGCATCCCCAGGCACTGGCGTATCTCATCACGAGAGACAGTTTCGCCATGGCTCGCGTTTAGGTTGGCCATTGCATCGTGATAATCCGCTTCGTCTTCTAGTCGTTCCAAGACAGCTTCACGCATATACTTGGCTATAGAGATACCGTGACAGTCAGCCATTTTCTTAACCTGTTGATAGTGATCTTTCTTGAGTCGTAATGAGGTTACCACTGTTTCAGCCATTTCAATCACGCTCCTTTTGTTGATAGGCACAATATAGCACGTAAATGGGTCAAGTGAAGGCGATGGCCTCCAGGTCTACCACTATGCTTAGCAAGAAAGCCGCCAAAGCATGTCGTGAGCTTTGCGTGCACCGATTACTGGGAGCTGTTTTAAGATGCTATCCCGTCATTGTGTCATTAATCCAACCATAAAAGACCGCCCACCAATCGTTACTGACTGGTGGGCGGTCTTTTAACATGTCGGCTGCTTACTTGGCCGGCTGATGCTTTTTATTCAGGTAGGCCTTGATGAGTTCCTGCTTCCGGTCCTTACTGCTCTTGGCGGCCTTCTTGTTTTGGGCATTCACGCGATTCAGTTGCCCGTTGGGACCGATATTGATTGTCTTGTGCATTTGCATTGTCCAAGCACCACTTTCTCATGATTTCGTGTGCTTAGTATACCACGCCACAGCCGCTGCGCTTAATAAACAATTTTTTGGACGTGCTCCGCAATCCGGGCAATCCGGGGATAACCGCTAAACCCGTGTTGGCCCCGGCCCCAGGTGAGGATC
Organism: Candidatus Levilactobacillus faecigallinarum; assembly: GCA_019113985.1. Lineage (GTDB taxonomy): Bacteria > Bacillota > Bacilli > Lactobacillales > Lactobacillaceae > Levilactobacillus > Levilactobacillus faecigallinarum. The sequence goes on along the minus strand of DXGJ01000062.1, from coordinate 54,248 downwards.
ACCAGTAAGTATCGTTGGCCGTTTGGCAGGGTCACAATTCCCGCGTCCCCATTATTATCAGCGAGGAAACCGACCTTGTCTTGGACGGTCGTTCCCTTGGTCGCCCGGGCCGCTCCCGTGGGGATTCCCCGCCGGTAGACTTGCCGGCCCATTTGTTTGAGAATGAATTTTCGGTCACGGCGATTGGTGAACGCACCCTGTCCCGTGTGGAGGTCCTTTAGCACCTTAACCAGACTATTGGCAGTGGTTTTCGTCGCCCGCGTCGTGCTAAAGGCCTTGCCATAATAGTTTTGCGACGCCAACCAATGATTGATTCGCGTGCGACCGTGCTTCTGTAAAACACTGACCGGATAGTCGTTGGCGGACTGCACAATCATCCGGGTCACACCTGCCCGGTTGGCCTTGGTCCAGGTAAAGCGGTGCCGTTGCTTCAGGTGCATTAGGTAGGCCGCGATATAGAGCTTATAGGTACTAGCGGACGTGGTCACGTGGTTGCCCCGGGCGTGAACGGCCAGCTTGCCTTGCTGGTAAACCGCGGCCTGCGCTGACTTGGCCGCGGGGCTGCCCTTCACCGGGGTGAGGTTGTAAAAAGAGACCGCGGCGGTTTTATCGCGAGTGACGGCATGGAGATACTTTTTCAGCTTTGTTTTGATACGGGCCTGCCGTTTGGTGACTTTGACGGTGGTCGATGGGTGCGCCGCTGGTCTGGCGGACGCTGATTCCACGACTTGACGATTTAGTGTTGCTGAATCGCTTGCTGTGTTAGCGCTAACAATTACCGGTGAAAGGAACATGAAACTACTCACCGTAACGATTAGGCATGATATGTAGGCGTACTTTATCTGGATACGAGACATGGTTACCCTCCTTCATCACTTGAACTAACTCAAGTATAGGTTAGGGCGTAAATAAAAGAAACAGCTAGTATGCAGCGCCAGCCGACGAACCTGGGAAGCCTGTTACCAAGACGAAAAAAACGCCCGCCATTCCTACGAATGGGCGAGCGTTTTTAAAATCTAAGAAACTCCGGCTTGCTAATCAACTTCTCTGAATCTCTTTATTAGCATCTCTTAAACTCTGATGATTAACTATACAGGATAATAAGCAAAAAGTCAAGCTACAATCTCCGTCCGGAAATAATCACCTTCGTAAGCGCGAATGATAACTGGGCAGAATTACAACGACCTGGCTTTACATTTAACGACTGTCCCGGTATCATAATAGGTAACTAGAACATATGTTTGGAGGCCTGCTCATGGAAAAGCAACACTATCTCAAATTGATTGATGAGGAATTAACCAACGCCCCCTGGTTCGTGCAGGAATACTATCAGGCCAAGTCGACCATCCCCCTCTCACCGGCGACGTTGTACCAGTACCTGACGGAGTTTCGCCGGTTCTTTAACTGGCTGATCAGTGAGGGGCTCACCCCGGCGACGCGCCCTGCCGATATCCCTATCGACGTGTTGGCGAAGTTGAAGAAGGAGACCGTCGAGTTGTATAAGTCCGCCCTCCTGAACCAGACCAAGTTAACCGGCGCCCCCGGTAGTCGCTCGCATCCCACTATTAACCGCTCGCTGAACGCCCTGTCATCGCTCTTTAAGTATCTGACCGAAGACACCGAAGACGAGCATGGTGAGGCTTATTTTGACCGTAACGTGATGCACAAGATTGCCCTGGTCCGAACCAACGAGACCTATGCGACCCGGGCCGCGAATCTGAAGACTAAGCTGATGCTGGGCAACACCGATCACGAGTACTTGGACTTTATCGACCACACCTATGAGCAACAGCTGACCCCAGCCAAGCGGCGCTATTTCAAACGTGACAAGTTGCGTGACCTGGCGATTAACGCCCTCCTACTGGGCAGTGGCCTGCGGGTCTCCGAAGCGGCCAACGCTGATTTACGCCACCTGAACCTCAAGACGGCGACCATTGGCGTGGTGCGCAAGGGCGGCCAACGGGACACGGTGCCCATTGCCCCCTGGACCATGCCGTACATCCAGACCTACGTCGAACAGCGCCAGGCTCTCTACCACGCGGCAAGTGACGACCGGGCCCTATTCCTGACGATTTATCGTGGTCAGGCGTCACGGATGCAGTCCAATACGATTGAGAAGATGGTGGCGAAGTACTCCGCGGCGTTTAAGGTCCGGATTACACCGCATAAGCTCCGCCATACCTTGGCCTCAAAGCTTTACCTGGCAACTAAGAACGAGCAGCTAGTTGCCACCCAATTGGGTCAGAACTCGACCAGTGCGACCGGGCTGTACACCCATATGATTGATGAGGAGCAGCGCGAAGGATTGGATAAGATGTAGCACTAGCTGGCAATTCAATAATCTTAGTAAAATATGAAAACCCGTCTGTCTAAGCAAAAGAGGCAATTCGTATATGTTAGCCTAGCTATCGTTTTTAAATGATGTTGTTTAGTTAATTTGTATGACGTATGGTGTACAATGACTGACTGAGGAGGTGCCACATATGCAAAATACTGAAACTGATCGAATCAATTCACGGATTAATGCAGAGATTAAGTTGAAGGCCCAAAAGGAACTTGAAAAAAATGGTCTCACAATTTCCGAATATGTTCGAATCATCTTAACGGGTGTTGCTGAACACGGATTACCAGATAATTTTGCTCTCCCTAATATGGCAGTTAACGACGCTATCTTAGAAATGGTCGATGCCAAGGCCCAACAACGACCACTACCAGGTGGTACAACATTAGACGATTTTGAACGGTCGCTTGATTGATGGCTCATCGGCTTGAACGGACAACACTATTTCATAAACAGTTTAAGAAGATTAAAAAAATCCGCGATGGCAACCAATATTTCAAGGTAGCCTACCCTTTGCTGACGATTCGCAGTCTCCTTGGCGCTATATTCTAAATTGTTTTTTAACGGAGCAACCTATTCCGAGCTATTTTTACGCGCATCAGTTATCGGTTTCCGATAAGCTGAAACAACAGATTAAACAGCGTTTAGGAAAAAATATTAAAATTGAAATTCTTGAGCTTCATTTTGATGGCCATAATGGCGACCATTTATTGGTGTATCATGATACTCCTGAGGTAACGACGCTCATTGCAATTGGTAGTCATAGTACGATATTTGATCTTAAATAAGGACTTAACCCACATTCGAGTGAGCTAAGTCCTTTTTATTGAACCTTTTCTTCTTGCCAAGCTACATAACGTCAAAGATATCTTTATTTGCTACAATTGCCTAGTCTTAGTTGATCGACCAACTGCTCCACTTTCTCGCTCATCTTTTTTTGTAATTACACCGGTTAAACACCGGTTGACCACAAAAGAAGTGCCCCAGAGAATCACTTGAAGTGAACCCCAGAGATTGAAGGCAAAAATAAAAACACCAAGTCGTAGGAAACATTTTTGCTTAGCCAGGCCATAATCAAACGACGTTCTGCATATTGGAGCTATAGGTGTTGCACTTCAATTTTAAATCCGGGTTCTAAAATGGGTTGGTTACAATCTCAGATACTAATTTTCCCATCTCATTTGCCGATTCGGGTTTATCCTTTCCGAACCAGGTCACTAAAATGCGTGTAAGGCCACCTGAAGTGAAGACCTTCCAGTATGGATTTTGAATTTTAGGAAACGGCAGCGCTTCAACCTTACTTAACTCATTTAAATCGTTTTGGAAGATCGTTTGAATAAGATCTGCTCGATCACTTTTGAGAAAGGTCGATAATTCAGGTAGATCAGGTTCAAGAACTTGAAAAAATGTCTTAATAATCGCTTCCGGATTATTTATGTTGTGATGATCAATAAGCCGAAGAAAGTACAGAAAATCATCATTGATACGTTGCGTGATAATATCATCGAATGTATCAAAATGGCGATAAAAGTACATCCTAGATACACCAGCCCGAATACATAATGCTGAAATTGAGATTTCATTAAAGGCACTCTTTCGAGATAGCGCTGCTAGTGATTTAAATAACAGAGCATTTTTATCTGAGTTTTCCATTTAGAATCGTTCTCCTTGTTACAATAACGGGATAAGTTGTAACGCTTCGATTGATGAATCCTTAAATATTCGTATGCTTATACTACTTAAACAAAGGGAGTGGTATTGTTGAACTTTTCAGAGATTTCCCCGCTAATCAGTGGGATGGCTTGGACGATAACATATTTAGGGTTAACCTATCGCGGGTTTAAAGACAAGACCCCTGGCATGCCCTTGGCAGCGTTAGCTTTAAATTTTGCTTGGGAAATAACCTTTTCCTTAATTTATCCACCAGAAAGTTCAATTATGTTGGTTATCATTAATGTTATTTGGATGATTTTGGATACATTAATCGTAATCAACATGCTAAAATACGGACCCGCTACTTATAACCGACAATTTGGTATTGGTAAAATAACATTTTATGTGATGTTTTTATTGGGAATACTTTTTTCATTCGGCATCATGTTAATCGGTCCAAAATACTTTATTGATCTTCCTCAAGTTGGCCACGATACTTTCAATGTTGGCAAAGTTATTGCATTGATTCAGAATATGGTGATGAGTATTTTATTCTTGGTTCAATTTTATCAAAGAAAAAAGGAAGGTAGCTCAATTGGTGGCCAGTCCTTTATCATTGCGGGTACAAAATGGATTGGGACACCCTTAACCGTTGGACTCCTTGCGATATTAACTGATCCGACCGGATTCATGATTGTTATTGTTGGTCTCACATTTATTTGTGACACCTGGTATATGTTTACAATTTATCATGAATTGCAAACTCAAGGAATTAATCCTTGGAAGAGATTGTAAGTTGACGGACCTGCCTTATTAGTTTTGAGAGAACGCTACGACACCTAATTCTATATTATAAAAAAACAAAAGTGTAGCCAAGAATTTAGAAGTGCTAAACACTGATGTGAATACCATATTTTTAGTCGAATTACATTATTCTGACTAGTCTTGTACGGATTAACAGCGAGGTCGTTTAGTTAATGTTATAAAGACAACCACCAGAAATCGTTGGGATTTCTGGTGGTTGTCTTTTCGTATTTTTGCAATTAGCTAGCGTTTTCCAAGGTAAGCTATCCTACATAGCCGTTACTCTAGATGCCGCTTTACCGATTATGTTTGTTCAAGAAATTCGTGGCCTGTTGTCGGGCAATTTGACTGCCGACACTGCCCCCGGCCATATCGAAGAAATGATCACTATATGGTAGCGTGACCAACTTATGCGCAACGTTTTTCCGGGAAAGCTGTTGTGCGAATTCCTGTTGCCCCTGATAAGGAATGACATGATCATTTTTACCTGCAACGATCAGGGTCGCTGGGGTGTTTCTGGTGATGTGCCGACTGGGAGACACTTGCGCATAGCGTTCTGGGTATTGATCAGGTGACCCACCAATATAGTATTTATCGCAGATATTTCCCTTCATTCCCAATAGAGAAGAGTTGCCATGCCACAGCGCATACGGATCTGAGCCAGGGTAAATCGCCACGACGGCTTTAGGCGTTGGGAGACCCTTGACAGAAATTGTGTCATCGGAAATACCATAGGCCGTTTGTAGGGCGATGCCACCTCCGGCTGACGAACCGGCAATGACCATTTTGTCCATGTTGACGTGGTACTTCGCTGCCCGTTGCTGAACGTACTGGATTGCCAGGGCAATGTCTGTCGGCGCCTGCTTCCAGGGATGCTGCGACTTACTGGCTAGGTGATAGTCAACATCAAAAACGACGTAGCCCTTTGACTGGTAATAGTTAACCCAGGAAGGCTGCTGATTTCGTGAGCCAGCCATGTAGCCGCCCCCATGAATCATGAACACGGGTTTATAACTTTTAGCCTTTTTCTTGGGCATCGTCACCTGCAGTTTGAGCGTTTTTCCGCCCTGTCTGGTGTAAATCACCGATTGCTTCTCGTTAGGTGTACCCATATCAACCTGCCCACTTAGGTATTGTCCCCAGTTAATCTGGGTGTCGTATTGATGGGCGGTCTGAATCTGGTTTCCCAATAAGGCGCCGCTGCCTAAAATGGTTAATCCGTTTAAGACGACCAGGCTTTTATTTAACCAGGTGCTGTTTTTTCGCAATAAGACGACACTAATGATTGCAAAAATTACGGCGAGGATTAAAACGTGTAAATTCCAAAACGATGTGGCAATTGTTCCAACTTGACCGAATATGATGAGTTGGGGCCAAAAGGTGCCGAGAATGAAGAGCCCCAATAATAATGAACAGAAGACTAAGGCTCCCTTCCCTAACTTACGAAACGCGTGCATTAACTTTGACATAAAATCATCCTTTCGTAATTAAATAGACTAATCGGTCTATTTTTGATCAAAAATAAATGGAGCCTTGGCTCCTAATTGGAACGGTATTAACGAAGTAGTGTCCACTGGCCCCAGACAGTTGCCGACTGGCGCGTTTCGGCCAAGTTTCCCCCAGCAATCTTTTGGCAAATCCCAATGATTGTTGCATCTAGCGGCTTGGTCGGCGTTGTCCAGAAATGTTTGAGTTGCTTAAAACTGCTGCATCGCTGTTAAAGCGTTGGTGATATATGCCTGTTTGACTTCAGCAAGAGAACTCTCATTTCAAAAAAATAGACTGATTAGTCTATTTTGCTGTTTTTTTAATATACAACCTTTAAAGAAAGGTGTCAACATCTTTGAAAAGATAGTTGAGTGCCCAGAATTTAAGCGTATGCTGGTCCAAAGTGAAAGATGGACTTTATTCACCTACAAAGTAAAGTCCATCCATTAAAAATAGCTTTAATAATGTTGTTTAGTTGATTCGATTGGAGTTGTTGGTAATGACAATGAATGATATTCTGGTTATGGGTCATGAAGACACTCTTTTCTTATTTCGTGGATGATTTAAGAATAGGTCTTCATGGCCTTTTTGGTCTAGTCATTTAGGTGTTGCACTTCAATTTTAAATCCGGGAGAGAATTTTTTTACTTAATCTTGAACTAGCAATACATATCGATCGAGATTAAAAATGATAACCGCTTTGAGCCAAGGGTATTTAAGCTGCTTTTGTGTTAAATTGAATTATACTCGTTATAACAAGTGAAGGAGTGATCTCACATGGAAACGACGATTCGTAAAATTGGTAATTCAGTAGGGGCAATCATCCCCAGTGAGCTTGATGCTAAAGCTGGTGATAAGTACCAAATCGTTAAAATCAATGAGACGTTTGTCCTGACACCAGTCCAAGTTGACCTTTTCTCTGATCCAGCTGCTTGGACTGGCTTTCGGGACAGTATCTCTAAAGAAGACGACGAATGGGATGCAGTGAGTGACTGATGTATACCCCCAAATAAGGTGACATCGTATACATCAACTTTGACCCGGCACTCGGTCATAAAATTCGTAAACGGCGACCGGGATTGGTCGTTAGTAAAACTATTTTTAACCGGCTAACGGGCTTTTGTTTGATCTGCCCCATCACCAGTACAGAACGGGCCTTTGGTACTTACATCCAACTCGAATCAACTGGTAAGACCCATGGTGAAGTCGTGACCCATCAATTACGGTCCATGGATTTCAAGAAACGCCGCTTGGAGTACGTCGAAGCGTGTGACCCGGTCACTTGGGCCAAAGTCGTTTCAACGATTGATCAATTCATTTAGAGACTCGAATAAAAAAATGCTGAACGGATTCAGTTACTGACTGGGATATACTCCTCTTTAGGTAGACAAGCAAATAATCAAAGCTTGCCTACTTAAGGAGGAGTTTTTCTATGGGCAGAAAAGGTTCTCGCTATCCGATTGAAAAGAAGCTATTTTACATTGGTCTAGTTGTTGAGGGCATGGCACCTAATGCCATTCAAAGACAGTATGGCATTGCGCATAGTCAGGTGAGCCAATGGGTAAAGAATTATAAACTGCAAGGGATCGATGGCCTACGGCATCAATCCATAGGAAAATATTCGGGCGATTTGAAGTTAAAAATAGTCCTGGAGTACCTAGAAGGACACACTTCTTATCCCCGACTGTGCGATAAATATAATATTCCTAACGTTGGTACTATCTATCAATGGGTTCATCAGTATACTAGTGGTAAACAACTCACCACTAGGAGCGTGAAAAGAGTGAAAAACGGTCGAAAAACAACACAATTGGAACGTGTAGAAATTGTTCAATGGATCATAGCAAATGACATGGATTATTCCCGTGCAATGAGCAAGTACAACGTATCATATGGTCAGGTTTATTCGTGGACTCGGAAGTTTAAACAAGGCGGACCTGAAGCCCTTGTCGATCGTCGTGGTAAAGGAAAGGCCATAGACCAGCTCACAGATGACGAGAAGCGTGACCTTGAGGTCAAGCGGCTTAAAGCTCGAATTGAACATTTATCGACAGAGAATGCAGTTCTAAAAAAACTCCAAGAATTGGAAAGGTTGGATGCCACTCACAACACATCTACGAAACAATCCAAACGTTAGCAACTACGCTTAATCCTGATACGAACCGAGTTTATGGAGTTAGTTTTATGTGCCGTTTTATGAAGGTCTCACGCGCTGCATACTACAAATGGATACACCGAACCCCGAGCAAGCGCGCTCTAGAAGATAGAGAGATTTTGAAGTATGTCAAAACTATTGAAGAAGAAAACGAGTACACCCTTGGCGTACGAAGATTAATGATGAACCTCCATCTTGATACAACGTATCATACTAGTGCTGGAAAAATGCGTCGAATCATGCGTGAAAATGATATCGTAGCTTCGATTCGCGTGGCAAAGAAGAATCGAAAAGCTCAGAAGAAAGAGCACATTAGTAATAACCTTCTCCTTACGGACGAAGGACATGACTTTAAACCGTACGAGCCAAACCGGGTCTGGGTAACTGATTGTTCGGAGTTACATTTTGGTTGGAAATTCAATGAACGTCTGAGGCTTAGTGCAATCAAGGACTTGAGCGACCATAGTATCATCGCGTGGGACGTTGAAGAAACTGAGACGGCCGACTTAGTGACTCGAACGCTGGATAAAGCATTGGTAATAAACAATGGTGTAAAACCAGCGGTTTTACACTCAGATCAAGGGTCAAGCTATACATCTGGAGTATTTAACGATCATTTAGCTAGCAAAGGGATTAAGCATAGTATGTCGCGGCCAGGAACTCCGGGTGATAACAGTCCTATGGAAAGCTTCTGGAGTCATATGAAGACCGAGTTTTTTAATTTTCACCATGCATTAAATCGTGAACAAATGGTTCAACTTATCGAAAAGTGTATCAATTGGTATAACTACAAGCGTCGCCAAGAAACACTAAATGGCATGACTCCGAAAGAATTTCGGAATCATGCCATTCTAAAAACTGCATAGCTATTTTAATTATTTGAACTGTCTACTTGACTCGGAGCAGTCCCCTGGATCCGCTTTTTAGGTTTTTAAAATCAAAAATTCAAAGGAAAGGACTTGATTAAAAATAGTTTTAATAATGCGGTTAACGACGCTATCTTAGAAATGGTCGATGCCAAGGTCAAGCAACGGCCACTACCAGGTGGTCCAACGTTAGACGATTTCGAACGGTCGCTTGATTGATGGCACATCGACTTGAGCGGACAACGCTCATTGCGATTGGTAGTCATAGTACAATACTTGACCAACTATAGCGGTTTAAAATAAAGACTTAACCCACATTCGAGTGAGCTAAGTCCCTTTTATTAAACCTTTTTCGCTTGCCATGCTACATAACGTCAAAAATATCTTTGACGGCTTCGATTGCCTGATGCTTAAAAGAAATGATACCATTTTCATCCATGACTGGTATATACTCCGTGCTTTCCGGAACTTCAAAGCTTGATGGAATCGTAATCATCAATGAGTTACCTTGTTTTCTCGTTTTCACCTTCATTAGCTTCAGTCTCTTCTCATCTTTTGTGTAATTATACAAAGCTTCAAGAAATAGCCTTCGCCTCCGAAAAATTACACCGCTTAAACACCGGCTGACCACAAAAAAGTGCCTCAGAGAATCACTTGAATTCTCCGAAGCACTTCTTCTCATAGACCAATGTTACTTATTGAAAATCTTAGGGCCCTTACGCATGTTTTTACGGTCATTCTTAGCCACGGTACGCTGCTTGTTATGGCCGTTTTGCTTCTTCTTTTCGATGAGGGCCATCATTTTCTCTTTTTCAGTCATCACGCGTTTACCTCTTTTCTTACGCTGTCTTAACAGAGTAACCCTTTCACCGGTCCGTGTCCATGGCGGGTTTTCTTGATGGTGCCGGTAATGCCCACTATTTTTCCTTTTTGATAGTTTTCTTCAGGCCACTATAGTCGCCGATTGCGCGCGTAAAATGTGCCCTTCATATTGATTAGTGTTAGCATTAGGGACCACTAGTAAGTCACATTATTAGACGCCAACCGCAGCTCAACAATCCGTGAGTTTTTCGGCTGTGTGCAAACGCTGATTAGGGCCTGGCCGACGTCTTCGGGCGTCAAGAATCCCGAGGACGCGACGCCCTCAGCCGTTCGCCCGTACCCCACCTCAAATTCCGTGGCACCCGCGTGGGGGCAGAAGACACAGGTCCGAATCCCTTGACCGAGAAGTTCCTGGTCCAACGCCTGACCCAACCCCCGGAGCGCAAACTTGCTGCAGGTATAAGCGGTCTCGTCCGCATGGCCCTTGATGCCTGTGACCGAGGAGACCAGGATGATCTGTCCATCATGGTTCTTCAGCATCTCCGGCACGGCGTACTTGGTGAATGCGAAGGCACTCCGGACGTTGGTATCCATGATTAAATCATAATCGCGCATCGTGGTGTCGGTCAGGGAAAGCGTCCGTCCAATGCCAGCATTGTTCACCAAAATATCCAGCTTACCGAAGCAGGCTATCGCTAATTTTACGGTGGTTTTCGCTGTCGCCGCTTCTCGGACATCCCCCACGTACGCCGTTGCCTGAACCCCGAATGCCTGACACCGCGCCACCACGGCGGCTAATTTTTCTTCACGCCGGGCAGTCAAAACTAAGTTACACCCTTCCGCGGCAAACGCTAGTGCGGTGCCTTTACCAAATCCGGAGCTGGCACCTGTGATAATTGCGGTTTTTCCCGTTAAACGTCCCATAAACGAAATGACCTCGTTTCCTATTTATCCTGATTTGGGACAATCGCGTAATAATCACGATTGTCCCTTGATTACGGGTCAGTTTACGACTTAGACTAAGGTGTAAGTCAAGTTGAGAGGAGCAAAATTTTGAGCTATTCCATTGGTGACGTCGCGAAAAAAATGAACATGAAGGCAACCACGCTGCGCTATTATGATAAAAAGGGACTACTCCCCTTTGTCGACCGTGATGCGGCCGGCCGCCGCAGATTCAAAGAGAATGATTTTAACTTTTTGGAAGTCATCTCCTGCCTGAAAAAGAGTGGTGTGCCGGTCAAGGACATTGGCCGGTTTATCAACCTTTGTTTGCAAGGCGATGAGACGTTACGGGAACGCTACGATTACCTGGACCAAGAGGAGACCGTTCTCGCACATAAAATTCAGGACATGCAAGCCCAGTTGGATTTTCTCCGATTCAAAAAGTGGTATTACAAAACGGCCGTCGAGGCGGGAACCGAAAGCATTCACTTCACGCCCGGCACCACTTTCGTTGATCCGAATACCCAGGCCACCTACCAGGCACAATTAGCCGTGGCCAAAGATATTCATGCGCTGGTGGACTTGCCGGACTAGTTGTCGTACCCATCTTAAAGACGTCCCCGGATTGGCTAAAATGCTAATCAGGGGACGCCTTTTTGAGCTAGTCTCAGTCATTAAGCTTGATGAGAACCTTCCCTTGGGGATGTCCTGTCGCCACCAGGTCTAAAGCCGCATTAACGTCTTTTAAGGCAAATACGTGGGGGTCGAGCGCGGGAACGATTCCCTGTTGCTCAACTAGAGCCGTCACCTTAGCCAGTTGGGCCCCATTACTCTCTACGAACATGAATTGGTAATCGACGCCCACCTTAGCAGCTTGGCGGTTGAGCGCGTGGCCGGCCGCCGCAAAGAGCCCCCGTTTCCACAACGGCGCCCCGATTCGTTGGGCAAAGCGCCGATTCGGCCCCATCCGCAGCGACAACAATTGGCCACCGGGCTTGATGACACTGAGTTCGTGGGCCAGCTCCGACTTGCCCAACGTGTCAATCACGACGTCCACCGGCGCTAGGCGCTCCCAGTAGTTTTCTTCCCGATAATCGAAGTAGGTGTCCGCACCTAACTTCAGGGTTTGTTCACGATTTCGTTGATTGCCACTGACCGCGACGGTCATCCCCAGCGCCTTGGCCATGGGAATCGCCAATTGGCCAAAGGAACCGGAGCCGCCGGGAATCATCAGGCTTTGCCCCGCGTGAGCACCCAACACGTCATGCAGCCCCTGATACGCGGTGAGGCCCGTCAAGGGGATGGCCGCCGCATGGGCAGCATCTAACGTCGTGGGCATGGGTGCCAATGCGGCCTGGTCGATGGTCAGGTATTCCGCGAAGGCCCCGATTTTAGCCAGTGGGAGCCGCGCGTACACGGCGTCTCGCGGTTGGAAACCCGTCACGTGCTTGCCAACGGCCACCACGGTTCCCGAGAACTCGTTGCCCATGGTCACCGGCAGCCGGTAGTCTTGAATCAACCGCACGCTTCCGGTGCCAATCAACATCTCCAGCGGATTAACGGCGGCATAGGCGACCTTGACCAAAACCTCATTATCTGCGGGTGTTGGCACGGGGATGTCCCGGACCTCGAGGCGAAACTTCTTCTGATAGTGGCGTAACTGGACTGCTTGCATGGCGGGTCTCCTTTTTAGTAACATTTTTTCGGATTTGTTACTTAGAAGTGTAGCTTCGTAGGTAACAAAAGTCAATTAAAGTTACTTTCAATTGATTTATGCTACACTAGACGCAATATCCCCGAAAGGAGTCGTTAAACTGATGGTCAAAACATCCCGCGAACAAATCATAACGACCGCCGAGGCGCTGATTCAGGAAAACGACACGGCGGAGGTCTCCCTGACCCAGCTCAGTCAACGGTTAGGGATCACCCACGGCGCCCTCTATAAGCACTTTCAAAACAAACAGGACCTCTGGACGGCCGTTTCGTCGGCGTGGTTCAACCGTGAAATCATTGGTAAGCTGCAACTTCCCACCCACGGCTCCCGGGACCAGCGTCTCCACGACTGGCTCTGGGCGTTCGTTAACGCAAAAAAGGCAGCGTTCAACTCGGATGCCAAGATGTTTTCCTTAAACACGGCCTACGTCGATAACAATCCCGCGGCGCTTCACCAGGTACTGACCGGCGCCTACCACCAAATGAACCGCATCTTGGGCTTACCGGTGGAAGAAACGGATCACGCCGAAATGATTTTAGCCACCTTCGCCATCTTCACGCTGCCCAACTTCAAGGAGACCTGGAATGACGCCGCCTATCAGCAGCGGTTCGAGGCCATTTGGCAACTCATCAAGGCCGGCATTTAACTGCTAGACAAAGTAGGACTCGAAACCAGATAAGGGTTTCGGGTCCTACTTTGATTAATTGGTATCACGTGTTACTTGGTTTTACCCTGATAACCAGTAAGCTTATCCTTGGCCCGGCTTGACCGCCGAATCGGCTCGCATGGTCAACTGAATCCGGTGGCGCTGTTGGTCCACGCTCAGGACCCAGACGGTCACCACGTCGCCAATCGTGACCACCGTGCTGGGGTCACTGACGTAGTGGTCGGCCAGTTGCGAGATGTGAACTAGGCCGTCCTGCTTGACGCCGATGTCGACAAAGGCACCAAAATCGATGACGTTGCGGACGGTTCCTTGGAGTTCCATCCCCGGTTTCAAGTCGGCCATGGTTAGCACGTCCTGGCGCAGTAACGGTGCCGGCATACTATCCCGCAGGTCTCGACCGGGCTTACTCAGCCCGTCCAGGATGTCCGTTAAGGTCGCCTCACCGATGCCCAGTTGCGTGGCCCACTGGTGCTGGTTCAACTGGCTCAGCTGTTGCTGGAGCTTGGCTGTCCCAATGTCCTGCGGTGTGGCGCCGATGCCCGCCAGCAACGCCTTAGCCGCCGCGTAGCTCTCCGGGTGGATGTCCGTGTTATCCAGCGGGTTACTGCCGCTTAAGATTCGCAGGAAGCCCACCGCCTGCTGGTAGGCCTTGGGTCCCAACCGTGGGACCGCCTTTAGGGCCTGGCGGGTGGCAAACGCCCCGTTTTCGTTACGGTAGGTCACAACGTTCTGTGCGGTGGTCGCCGTTAGTCCGGAAATGTGGGTCAATAGCTCCGGACTGGCCGTGTTGACGTTGACCCCGACCTGGTTGACCGCGGTTTCCACCACCCGGTCTAGCTGTTCATCCAGGGCCTTTTCGGGGACGTCGTGTTGGTACTGGCCGACACCAATGGCCTTGGGGTCGACCTTGATCAGCTCGGCTAGTGGGTCCTGGAGCCGGCGGCCGATACTAACAGCCGAGCGTTCCTCAACGTGCAGGTCGGCGAACTCCGCCCGGGCGTTGGCACTGGCCGAGTAGACCGATGCCCCGGCCTCGTTGACGATGACGTAGTAGACGGGATGGTCTAACGTCTTTAAGATGCCACTGACGAACTCCTCGGATTCCCGGCTGGCGGTCCCGTTACCGATCGCAATCATTTCAACGTGGTATTTTTCAAGTAATTGCTTAAATTCGGGTCCGGCTGCAGCCCGTTGCTTCCCGCTGGCGGGTTTATGCGGGTAAATGACCTGCTTGGTCAGGAAGCGGCCGTTGGCATCCATGATGGCGAGCTTACAGCCCGTCCGATACGCCGGATCGAAGCCCATGACCACCTTGCCCTTTAACGGTGCCTGCATCAACAGGTGGTACAGGTTGTTGCCAAAGACCTGAATGGCGTGCGCGTCGGCCGTTTCAGACAACTGGCGCCGCAGTTCTCGTTCGATGGCCGGCCCCAGGAACCGCTTGTAGGCGTCAGCAAAGGCAGCCGTTACCTTGGCCACGGCCGGTCCGGTGTGCTGACCAACCAGGCGGAAATGCCCGTACTGCAAAATGGACGCGGGGTCGACGGCGATGCCGACCGACAGGACCTTCTCCCGTTCGCCTCGGTTGATGGCCAGAACCCGGTACGGTGGCACCTGCTTCAGTGCCTGGCTAAAGTCGTAATAGGTCGCGTAGACCTGTTGTTCGTCGGCCGCCTTAGCCCCACGCTTGAGCTTACTGGTCAGCTCGCCGTGTTGCCAGGTATAACGCCGAATCCACTCCCGGAAGGCAGCCTGCTCGCTAAAGGTCTCGGCGAGGATCTCGTGGACCCCGGTCCAAACGCTGGTGAGGTCGGGCAGGTCCTTATCTGCGGCGATAAACGTCCGAGCCTTGGCGTCGAGGCCGTTGGCGGGATAGGTCAAGAGCCACTCGGCCAACGGCGCCAAACCGGCTTCTCGGGCCACTGTGGCCTTGGTCCGGCGCTTTTGCTTGTAGGGTAAGTAGAGGTCTTCCACCTGTTGGAGCGTGGTGGCCCGTGCTAAGGATTGGGTTAAGGTCGCGGATAGTTTGCCCTGTTCCTGAATCAGCTTCAGGACGTCCTGACGGCGTTGGTTGAGCTTTTGGAGGCGATGGGCTTCGTCTTCGATGTCGCGAATGGCGACTTCGTCCAGGGCCCCGGTCCGCTCCTTGCGGTAACGGGCGATGAAGGGCACCGTGTTGCCCTCGTCCAGGAGGCCCAACACGGCCTGAATCTGTTGGACCCGGTACTGGCTCAGGGTGTGCTGCACCGGCTGGGCTAGGTCGACCAGGTTAGTTTCTGATGAGTTGGTTGCCATACTGTTCCTCCATAAGTCATTTTTTGATGCGTGAAACGAGTCTGGTGATGGCCGGTCCGTCGATGATTTTCTTGGCGGATTGGCTCGCTGTTTAGTATACCATGCTCCATATTGCGGTTCGCATGGAACGTGTACTCATCGGTTTTAATTCCACACGTTCTTGAATGTACGAAAAAAAACACCTAGACCTGTCCGGGTGTCTTTAATAATCTCTTTAAGAATTAGAAGAAAGCTATAACAAGTATATATAAGCATCACTCATTAGTCAGCTATCTCTGACGTTCCTGGCTGTTCTTTAAGAACTTGTGCCACATCAATGGTTGGTAATATACATGCCGGGTACTCGTTAGACGTATTGGTTAAGCCTGATACAATAGAACGCACATACGGATACAGAATGGCAACCGCATTACTTCTAATCAAAGTATCGACACCAATCTTGTTAGTGTCCTTTTCAATATGATAAACAAATCTTCCACAAACTCGAACAATTACCTCAAAGGGATCGTCAGTTAAAGAACCAACCTTAACACCAAGCGTAACTAAAATACTATCTCCCTTAATATTATTTTCTATATTTAAGTCTATCTGTGGATTAAGTTCTACCCCTTGATCTGTTTTTTTAAAATCTTCATTTTTCTTGTAACTCTGTTCTTTGACCAAGTAGCCTTTAAATTCCAATACCGTAACTGCCATCATGCAAGGCCTCCTGTAAAACTGGTAATTTCAAAATAATTTTCATTAGAATAATCTTTTAATAGATAAGATTTATTCGGTTGCCTTACGCTATTGGGTTCACGACGCTCTATAGCCGTAGCTAACAGCTTCGCTGCACTTAACGATTCCGAATAGTCTGTCAAGAAGCCTTGCCGCTCATAGTCCTGCTGCGCTTTTCTAAATGAAACTTCCTGAGAAAGGGTTTGAACTCGCTTATTATTTTCGATTTGGGATAGCTTAGAATAGCTGATTCCTAGTCTTTCAGCAAAACTACGAATATCAAGGCTTAAATCTTTCCGTAAGTTTTTAATTTCTTGCGGTTTCATATAGCCTTTTCTACTGCGGTATGCATTAAAAGCCACTCTAAAGTTCTCATTTGGATCATCAAAGTCGAGCCACAATTCCCCTTCATTATCATCTTTCCAATAGTGGTTTGTTACCAGTAGATCCTTAACATCCTTTACCGCAACAACTTCATTTTTCCAAACCTCAGTGTATTCTCCGCTAGTTTCGGTCTCAGGGTTATAAAAAGTCCTTCTATTCAATTAGGATAACCTCCTCGATATAAACAATCCGCGATGCATAGCTATCACTTATAAGGATAGACAAGATGATGCTCAGCAGGATGTGCTGAAATCCAAAAGATGATATTTTTGTCTTTAACTTGAAATTTAAGATAACACTCGACATCTTCTAGATTCATACCGAATACCCAGACTGGCCCGGGAATCAGTGGGATATGATTGTCATACTCTGGTCCACTCACGTAATCCAACCAAGTAATTTTTGCATAGATTTCGTTTAGAATTTCGTCTAGGTCAATCCCCAAGATTACCATCGCCGCCATGTTTTTTTGACGATGACTAATTCGCCATTTTCTCCGGTTGCTTTTAATTAAAACAATTATTTGCTTTATGTCAGCTGCCTGTCCCACGCTGCATCAATCCAATCTGGATTTTCTTTATCATCATTTTAGCATAGAATGTTTCCCTGGGGAAACGCAAAGCTCTAAGGAACACAGAAAAAATCGTCTGTACCGCTTGTCATCTGAACAAACGGCACAAGACGATTTTACCGGGCTACTTCCCCCACAAAAACTTTATCAGGGCCCGGTCGACCTGAGCGTTATCATGTAACTTACTATGCTGGGCATTGGGTCCCACGATGCGGTGTTCCTGGTAGGACGTTGCCCGGCTTTGAACCAGGTAGCGCAACGACTTCGACGAGGCGTTGCTGACGCGGCCGTCCGAGTGCGTGCCATCGTTCTTGTCGCCGTAAATGTTCAACACGCGAATCTGCCGTGGGAACCGTTGCCGGAGTGCCAACAGTTGCTGGTAATCGCGGTCCATTTTGGTGGGCTTCCCCGCGGTGGTCAACTTCATCCGGTTGGGCTGATCATTCATCCCCAGGATACCGTTGAAGTGCCCCGCGATGTCCACTTGCCTCTGTAATTGTGGCAAGTGGCGGTTCTGCCCGTTAGCGAGTAGGTAGTACATAATGGCCATGTTGCCCATCGAGTGGCCGACCACGTTAAATTTTGTGATGTGGTAGGACTGCTGAAGCCCTTTGATGATGCGTTTGGCCCAGCCCGCCGTAGTTTGGTAGTCACCGTTCTGGTTATCTTTGAATTCCACGGCCACTAAGGGATGGTAATCCCCCTGCTTAAACTGCCCACGCCAGGTGACGGTGCCGTTCTTGGCGACCGTGGCGCGCAGGACGGTCTTAGTGACGCCGGCCGCTTCCGCCGCGTGGATCATGTGCATCTCGGCGTTGGCGCTACTGCCATATCCGTGGAAAAACAGGGTCGGTACGTACCGGTCACCGTAAGTGGTTTGCGCGACCTTGGCCGGCGTAGACGTTTTGGTGACTTGCCCACACCCGCTTAGGAGTAAGACGAGTCCGGCTAACATCCCCAGTCGCCGCACTGCCCGTTGCCAATGAATCTTATGCATGTTGAATTGCCTCCCCGTTATGGTTTGTGATCACCATATCTCATCAATTATGACTCAATGACGAGTATAACGCTACCGGGGTGGAAAGCCGACAATTTTGTTAGGGTTGAATATAAAGCAGCATTGCATCAACTTTCTAGAACCAGACTTAGAGTCGTTCCGTATTCATCGATTAAAGCCTTACACTTCTCTTTTTTAAAGATTAAGTCTGCGTAGTACCTTTAATTTAATCAATTTGGCAAGCCCCTTTTGTCTCGATGTTTTAATATATCGTTATATTCTCGAATATACTTAAACGGAAATGGTAAAACCGTGTATTGATTGTACCGAACGAAACCAACCTGCATGAGGTTCGCTAAGACATCAAATGCTAACTGACTTTCGGTTACCGACTGATGGCTGTTCACCGAAACTAGTTTCTTTAAAGGAACGGCACGTGAAACCTTTACGTCTAGTTGTTGTTGCTGGCCCACAAAATAGTAGGCATCTCCTGCAATGTTCAGTAAGCCACTTCCGTACATACCAACCCAATAGGCGTCGAATTGTTTACGACGAATCGGGAGATAGAGCCATTTATCATAACTGGCATGGTAATCATCCGCAAAACGCTTCATCACATTTGAACGCCAATTTTGTGAGATACTTTGGCGAAGCTCTGCAATCGTCAACCGTCCCGTAGGAATTTTTTGTAAGTCTGCAATTAGTTGTTGTTTATGTAAGACATCTTTTTTGTTTTCTAACAAGACGTCTTGAGCAACTAATTTTAAATCAGCCAAATTAACATAATCGCTTTGATTTGCGGCAACCAGCGCTGTTTTTATCTTGGACAAATCGGGAACTGTTTCCAAATCACTTCTATAAATGGCAAAGAGTTGGTTGTCAACTTGAAGACCGCCTAACAACAATTTGGAATTTTCATCAGGACACTGCCAAATTGCACAAGCAGCCTGTTCAATTTCGGTGGGCGGTTCATTATGTTGACCCATGTTCAACCGAAATCGTTTAAAGTTTAGTTGCCGCTTATCTGCGTTAATGTCTAGGTACGTAACTTGCACGGTTTGTTCATCTAATTCATGAAAATCAAAATAACGATATTTAGCGGCAAACTGGGCCTCCACATCCGAGGGAAAATTCAACTGATGACAATAGACATCTTGTTTAACCCCTAATTGATAAATGGTTGTTCGAAACCTCGGATCATCCCATATATCCTGTCCTGATTTAACGCGCCATTGGAATTGGAAATTCTCGTCACTTTGACCGAAGTTATTAACGGTTACGTGTTGAATGATGGTTGTTGCCGACCCCATTAAATACGTGGGGTCGGAAAGATCTTGCACAACCTGTATATTTAACCCAGGTTTGGGTTTAGAACTGGTTGTTATAATGGTTCGATTTTTTTGCAGTCGGGGGCTCCGCTCTAATTGCACTACTAAATAATTGGCCATATTTTGAACTTTATCATCGCTAGAAGCTGTTACGATGTTCAAGGGACGATTTGCCAGCATTTTTAGAGCTTGCTGTTCTGCAGTGGTTTTTAACCGCCCCGTATAATTTTGTACGGGGTAAGCGCAAAAACTTGGTACGATTTTAAAACAATCGAGATATCTCTCTCGTAGTTGCGTCATCAAGCGATAGGCAATACCGGCTTTACTGTTATTAAATTTTTGGAAATCCTGTAGCGATAAAAAAGTTGTTAAATTCTTAATACCATTATGACTAGCTTTCTTAAAAAATGGCCCTGGACCACCGTTAGACCATTTTAAGCAATCACCGCTAATGACATAGCCCTTTCTGGAGACCTCCGTAAAAGTTCTACTAATCAAACGTAAAACACGATTATCTAACTTGACTTCAATGACAACCAAAGTGTGTTTCTGTTTCTTATAGCCATGGGACAGTGTTAAATATAAATCACTTACAGCATCATAGTTGCCAAGAACATTATCTTCAATACGGCACTGAGTGAGCTGTTTAAGCATCATAAAGACGATGGTATCCGACGTAATTCCCTGTTGAAGCGCCTGACGTACTCTGACCGGTGTTACATGAATTGCGTCTAATCGGGGTAAGTTAATCAGGCGGTCCACCATCGCCAAATAACGATAGGGTCCATCCGACTTTTTCGTTTGGGGATTAACATGACGTCGTAAACGGTGCATCGCTAAGATTGGACAGGCGTTAAACCAATCTGTTAGTTTTTGAGGAGCGAGTGTTTCAACCAAGAGTAGTCTGTAGCGTTGATCAAAGCCGATTTCATCAAGTTGAAAGGAAATCTTGTTAGTCAGGGTCATTTCAGAATGATTAACCATTTAAAAATTTCGCCACCCTTTGCTGTTGTGCAGGCGTTAGTATGAATACGCCCTTTTGATTCAATAAGTAAGGAACCTCTAAAATGTGTTGTGAATTGACAGCCTGAATATGAAACACTTGATCACCGCGCGGTTGGAGAATATTAATAATTAAAACGCGCCAATTCTCGGTTGGCTTATTTTGACGAATCACATCCAGTTTTTCTTGGACATGTTGACGCTCCTGTTTAAAATTCCGTTGATGGGGCTGTTGCCAATTCTTAAAATCAATGAGGACCTTATTGGCCGTTTCAAAGTCAAAGAATTCGTTGAATTGTAAGGGTAATTCAGTTAAGGTGACGTGCCAGTAATGCTCAAGTAGACATTGCCCACATATCTCTCCTAATCGTCCTTTGTAGCTGTCAGCTTGGACCGGATTGAGCGTATAAGCTAATTTTTCCCAATGTTTCGGATAATGAAGTGCATCAAAGTGGGCTGCTAAAAGGGAATTATGCATCATTGCGGTCAACCCCGTATTTTCGGCCGAGACAATTTCGTTCCCCAGGTTGTCTGGTAAAAAGGTAAACGTCTCCCCCTGCCGCTGAACGTGGTAGCAAGTGGTGGCCTCATGGAGGTAGGCAAATTCCGGTTTATCCTCATTAGCATGATAGTGTTCGAAACCAACTGTTGGATAATGAATAAGTTCGTCGCGATAATGTTTGAATCGATTAGCAGGTCCCCGTTCCTGTAAGTGTTGTTTCAAGTAGTCAACCGTCTTTTGTGTTTTTAATGTTTGATTTTCCCACTCATTTCTCGTGGCTTGTTCGGGTGTAAAAGCGGGCATCTTTTTTTGCTGTTGATAAGTACGTAGGGCCTGCGCAATGGGACCGAGCTGATAATCTTGCAGTGGGAAGACGTTAAAATAATTGAGAATATCAGAACTTACAACAACTAGTGTAGTAGGCACCTTGTTAAAGGTTCGATCCAGGCGTCCCGCCGCTTGTAAAACGATTCGTGTTTGCGCGCCAAAATAACTAATGCTTTGGCGTAGTTGCGGAACATGTCGTCGCTGACTTTGTGCCCGTGCATACTTTTTTACGTCAAGTAGCGATATCTCGTGATTATCCACCAGACTATAAAGTTGATAGTATTTTAAAATCCAGCTTCTAGTTAATTGTTTCGAAAAATCCTGATTCGTATTTGAAAAGATATGGGTAATGGGACCGTAGTAGATACCGGAAATATCGATTTTTCGGTGACGAGAATCGCTTATCTCAGCATCTTGAGGGGCAATATTAATTGCCCATTTTTTCTCGAGTACACCAATATTGTGAACCAGGTTTTGTCCAACCCCTAACGTTTGATAGGCGCTTAGCAAGTAGACGCGCGTTTCATCTTTTTCCGGAAGCATGAGTGCCTGATTGATTTGCTCTTCAATCGTCTGCCTCTCTATATCTTGCTTCTTTTTTATTAATCGTAATTGGGGTTGATTCTTCTCTTGTGAGCAAAGGATAATTGCCAACAGATTAAAGACCTGGCCAATACTCGTTGCTGCCATTTGACTTTCATTAGGTTCCCCCTGTGACTTGGGTGAAACGCTTTGAAGTCCCAGAAATGTTGGCATTTTAGGCTGAATCAAGAAACAAATAAAGCTGTCAAAGAGATCTAAATACCGATTTTGATAGTAACTACAGGATTGGTCGTTATCGTTTACACGTCGAATATCACACGTTAGTTGCCGAACGATATCTTCGAGCTGTCGGAGATGAGGATTAAGCACAGATTGTTCAGAAAAATCGGGTAACCTTTTTCGAATAAGCCTTCGCATGCATTGACCATCTTCAACGTCGCCATACTCAGAAATCACGGGCAAGATTTTGACGGATATCCCCTGTTGACGGCATCGCTGACTGACATCAAATTGTTGCCGTGTTGTTGCAGATAAATCTTGATTTCCATCTAATAAGTGGTCTCCTAATTGTTCACGTAAAAAATTAAAATCAAAATTCCCCAGAACTGTTTCTACATCAACGGTTGCTGACACCCCTAAAACTGGTCCTCGCTGGGCTAACTTTAATAAAAACTTTTCCGGTGTTTCTTGAATGAATACGGCCCCCAATGAGGTTCTATTGAGGTGTGCATCACCATCGGTCATTGAAAATAATTGAAGACCAGTTCGTTGTAGGTATTGTCCATATTGGCCCTTGGGTAAATTTAATGGTTTGCCGTGGAGATGACCTAAGCGTTGATGTAGCGCCATCATCAATTGTTTGGATTCAGTAGAAAAGCCCAGACAATCACAAATCGTTAATATGGCATCATTCAAGCTGAATTGATTATCTAATGCTTGACGTTGACGATTGACTTTTTGTTGATACTGCATAGCCCAGTCATTGATCAAGCGGGCTAATGTCATCTGAAAATGACCCATCCGCCGGAGCATTCGATAAAAATGCAGATTATTCTCCTGTGGCGATTTTCCAGTGTAGATTGTAACTTGTTGTTTCTCTTTATCCTGACGACTCCACCAAGGACCATGCGTAGTCTCTGTGATGTTATCTAATGTGAAAATGAAATTGTTGGTGGTTTGGATATTAACAGTTTTATAGTCCTCTTCAAGCTCATACTCTTGGGCTAAATTATTGATGAGATGCTTCAAGGTACTTAGTTGATGGTCTTTGCGCAAAATTTTTAAAATACCTACGGGACGCTTCTTTTGGGGGTGATTGACCCCTGCGTAAACTTCTTTGAAAAATGGCAAAAAGTCGATTGGAAATCGTTGTGCATCATCAATGATTTTGTCCAAAATAATGGGCTTTAAGTTATCAATCTCGTCAATAACAATCAGCGCATTTCCCAGACACTGTTTACGACTAACTGGTAGCGATTTCCCGGTAAAAAAATCTAGATAGGTGCTGATAAGCTTAGCTGATGTTAGGATAACCAATTGACGTTTTTCCAAATCGATAGTTGAAAAGCAATGGACCAAGAAGGCAGTCAACGCCGTTTTCTGGGTTGCTACGTATTGTTGAATCTTATGTCGATCGACACGGGATAATGGCACACTGAGATGAAGAGCGGATGCAACCGTCTCAACTATTGCCCTTTTTACCTCTTCATAGGCGTTTTTGAGGTTTTGCCAATCGGCACTACCGTCACTAATGCTGTCGCTTGGTCGGTTCTGATAGCGCCGATGATATTGAGATAAGATTTCCATGAAATGATGAATTTGATTGGTATTAAGCTCTGGTGGTAAGGGGGTTTCTAATAAAGCTGCAACGCTGTTTGGCAGTGATTTTAAAATTGCGACATGTTGATCGAGATACCACTTTTGATCAGCAGTCGTGGCAAATGGACCATATGCTTCTTGGTAAGCGGCAAGAATTGCCGAAAAAAACGCATTCTCATGTAATCCCGTTAACTGATTAGCTACAAAAAAGACTCGAAAGCTTGAATCGGCTATCATCTTATGGCTGATATATTGAATTATGCCATAAGTCTTGCCACTCCCCATGGGCGCCCCGAGCGTCATAAGACATCCGGGGGAGTCTTTTGTGATGATTTGATGCATATGCCTGATAAGCTTTGGAAACTCTATATTTGTCATGAGTAATCACTTCCCAATTAGCTTAAACTTAACAAAGGAAATTTAACCGAACAAGGATATTTACATGATCTGTACATAACTTTTACATTAACGGTAATTGTTGGCAGCAAAGATAGTTCCAGCTTAGAGAAACTTATTTTTCTCATCCCATCCTCTTTGTAAACGTGTATGATAAACCTAGGTAGCGGTCACAAACACCGGGGTTATCCGCTACCACGTTGAGGAGGAGATCACTGTGTTTCACAAATTTCGCTTGAGTTTAGCTGTCGCCGTTCTCGCCAGTCTAATGGGCATCACGACGGCATCCGCTAGTAGCTACACCTGGATTAGTGGCGGGGCCCTCGTCTTTCCCCAGGCCTACCATAACCGTAGTTCGGCCACGCACTACCTGATGAACTGGCAACACACCCGCAAGTACCACAACATCAAGAACTACCCCCACACCACCTGGTACGCCACCTATTCGGTCATCTTATCCCATAAGAATAAACACGCCGAATACGTCTACGTGACCAATCAGCGACACCAAGTCGGTGGCTGGATCTGGCACGGCTTCTTGGCACCGGGAACGGCCACGAAACAGGCCGCACCGGCATCCGATGGCTTGCACCTGTCCTCGCCCGTGACCTATAACCAACAGAATCAGTTCGACCGGGTCGTTCGAACCAAGCTTCAAGATGACGGGTACGTTTATAGTAGCCCATTGGCGATGATTATGGACTACTACTGGTCTAACGATTTGACGCCCCAAACGCTGCCCCTAGCCGACGCGTTTAAAATTGAGCATCCCAAGGGACTTCAACTAAGTCAGCTAAGCGCCACATCACTGGACAAGCTCCCTAATATCACCCACTGGATTGACCCTAAGAATGGTAACCAGCAACTAGAGGCTACGGGGAACGGCCAGCTGGCCCTTTCGATGGCGACCTACGTTGAGCAACAACTGCAAGCCCATCACGCCACCCAATACGCGTTATGGTCCCCACTTTCGGGGAAACTCTCACAAAAGACGTTGAACGGTCATTTGATTCTGATTATGCGGTAGTAGCCACTAACACCCGTCCTAGGTTGATTGTTATCAACCTGGTACGGGTGTTTTTATGTTTAAGCGTTTGCAGGACTTGATTAATAGCAAGATTAAAGTCTTTTAAAAGACTTCTTTTGGCCGGTTGTCGCAAAATAAAATAACGACAAGCGGGTTTGCGAATCGTATTTACCCAGAGCAAGCAAACAATCGATATTATTGAAATTATTGCTATTGGTAAGCGCGAAGATGAAAAAGTCTATAAACGTGCTGAGCACCGATGGCAGTTGCGTACTAAAAATTAATCATTGAGGACGCTCTGTACCGCTATTTGATGGGGTCTAAGCGCCGCGAAAAAGCCTTAGCCGAGCTGGCATCAACCCAGTCCGACTAAGGCCTTTTTGACTAAATCTCTTGAAATGCCGTCAAAAAATCGGCGTTCGTACTATTCTCCAGAAATTCGGTCGGCGTCATGCCGGTAATCTGCCGGTCACGGAGCCACAGCACCTGGTAATCGGTAAACGCCCGAATATCACGGACGTCGTGGGTAATCATCAGGTAGGTCCGCTGGGGATGCGCCGCCATCACCGAGAAGAGCAGCTTGACGTTCTCCCGGTCCACGGCCGCCGTGGGTTCGTCTAAGACCACCAGCGACCGGTCGACCTGCAGGAACAGTAAGAGTTGCACCAGTTTCCGCTGGCCCCCCGAAAGTTCACGGTAGTGTTGGTCCCAGATGGGCGTCAGGTAGGCGCTGGTGGCGACATCGACGCGCCGGGTCAGGTCAGCTAGCGATAAGTGCGTTTGCCCGGTCTCGATGCCCAGAACTAGTTGGGCGACATCCCGCACGCGAATCGAAGACAGCATCGGTAAGCTTTGATTCAGGTAAATCGCGTCCGTGGGCAATTTATCCGTCCCCGATGCCGACCGCAGCCCCGTCAAGATATCGGCCAGCGTGGTTTTGCCCGCCCCGTTGTGCCCGATTAAGAAGTTGATGCCCGGGCTGACCAGGTCAAAACTGACCTGGTCGAAAAACGGCTGATGCGCCTTGGGAAAAGTGTAACTCAGGTGATTGATGTGCATGCTTACATCCCCTCCATTGGCAAGAGCTTCAGGTGACGGTAACTCCACAAGCCAATCAGAACCCAGCCCAGGGTAATCACCAGGTAACTCATACCAAATTGTCCGAAGTTCCCGGTCGCCACCAGGGCGTAAACGTTCATGTCGAAGTAGACGGGACTGATAATATTGACGAATAGATTGGTGACCGCCGGGTTCAGCAGCGCACTGATGCCCAGTGACCCAAACATGACCACCATCAGAACTGCGTTGACCACGGTATTGAGCGTCTGGAAGCGCATCGTGAAGGCCAAAATCGGCAACCCAAGGCAG
The DNA here is from genome assembly GCA_019113985.1 of Candidatus Levilactobacillus faecigallinarum. Taxonomy (GTDB): domain Bacteria; phylum Bacillota; class Bacilli; order Lactobacillales; family Lactobacillaceae; genus Levilactobacillus; species Levilactobacillus faecigallinarum. The sequence goes on along the minus strand of DXGJ01000062.1, from coordinate 27,522 downwards.
ATTGACGGGATGAACGTGAGCAGTAGCATTCCCCAGATTTGGAGCAGCGTGGTCACGGGGGCCAACCGAAAGAGGAGACTGCAGGTCAGCCCCACCAGCCCCGTCGTCAGGAACAGCGTGATGAGGGCCACGAGAAACTTGCTGACCAACAACACGGACGGATTGACCACCAGTGTTTTGTACTGCTTCAGGTACCCCTGTTCCCGTAGCGCCCCCACGTCGCCAATCGCCATCAACGCATTGGAGACGACGATCCACACGATAAACGGCACGATGTCGTTGATGAATTGTCCCGTGGTCAGGTGCTGAAACAGGTGCTTCTGGGCGTTCAACACCAGGAAAAAGACGGGCAAGGCTAACGTATAAATCAGCACGCCCGGGTTGTCCAGCGCCACCTTGATGAAATACCGAGTATAAATGACCACTTGCATGAGATATTTTTTCACGGGATTCTCCCCCTTCGGTTAGGCCTGACAATTATATGCTCACAATCTAGAGTTCCTCGATAAAAATGTCAATCACGAGTGCCGGTCACCCCGGCTTTTGTTTAGCGACGGGACAAACCATACTTGGAACAAAAGGTAACGTCCTCACCAGAACACGGGTCAGGACGTTACCTTTTGTATTTAGGCTTGTTCGAGCGGCTTGATCACCTTAGCGGGGACCCCACCGACCAACACGTTTGCCGGCACGTCCTTGGTCACCACGGCGCCCGCGGCAATCACCACATTATTACCGACCGTAACGCCGGGCAGAATCGTGACGTTACCACCAATCCAGACGTCGTTACCGATGGTGATGGGACTGGCCTTAGCCAGATAATCGCGGCGCCCCGCCGCGGTCATGGGGTGATTGACCGTGTAGATGCCCACGCTGGGGCCAATCATCACGTGATTTCCGATCGTGACGGGGGCGATGTCGAGAATCGTCAGGTTGTAGTTACTGAGAAAATCCTCGCCGACGTGAATGTTGGCCCCATTGTCGCAGTTGAAGGTCGCCTGCACCGAGACGTTTTTCCCCGTGGACCCGAAGATTTCCTTGATTTTGGCGGTCTGGGCCGCCGGGTCGGTCGCCGGAATCGCGTTAAACTCCTGACAGAGTTGGGCCGCCCGGGCCTTCCGTGCCGCAACGGCCGGGTCCAAGAAATGGTACCAGTCCCCGTTCTCTAACTTTTCTAATTCACTTGGCATGTCGTCAATCCTTTCCATAAGTTTTATCATGTATTCCTGGTTATGATACGACTTAAACCCCACTCCAAGTCAACCGGCCGCGACCAAAAAACACCCGCTTAGACCACCTACCAGTCTAAACGGGTGTTTTACGGTCGTTATGGGGTTTCTTTCGCCTGCTTCTGAACGTGAATAATCTGTTCGTTAACGAAGCGGCGGTAAGTCGCGTGGGTCGCCATCAGCTGGTCATGGGTCCCGCAACCGGTGATGTGGTGATTCTCTAGGAAGTAGATGATATCGGCGTCAACGATGGTCGAGAGTCGGTGGGCCACGATAATGGCGGTCCGGTTGGTCAGAAGCTGATTGAGACTGACTGATACCTGGTGCTCGGCATCCGCGTCCAGGTTAGCCGTGGCCTCGTCGAAAATAATGTACCGGGCATTCTTGAGGTAGGCCCGGGCAATCTGAATGCGTTGCTTCTGCCCCCCGGACAGGAGCGTGCCGTTCTCCCCGACGTCCGTGTTCAGACCATCCGGAAAGGCGGTTACTTCGGCTAAGAGTCCGGCCTGGTTTAGCGCCGTTTTCAACGCATCATCGGTGACCGACCGCTCCAGACCAAACGTCAGGTTATCCCGAATGGTGCCCGCGATGATGTTGTTGTCCTGGCTGACCAGGGCAAACGCCTGGCGCCACTTGGTTAAATTATAAGCCGTGACGTTGCGGTCATCGTAGGCGATGGTCCCGGTGTTGACCGGATAAAAGCGTTCGATCAGATCAACAATCGTGGACTTGCCTCCACCGGAGGGACCCACGATGGCGACCTTTTTGTTCAGGGGGATGTTGAGGGTCACGTCATTTAAAATGGGCCGTTGGCCGTCGTAGCTGAAGGTGACGTCTCGAAAAGCCAAGGGTCCCGGTGTGAGCTGGGCGTCCCCACCGGTATCCTCCACCGCGACATTTTCCAGGGTATTCAGCTTGGCCGTGGCCCCCTTCATGCGAGCGTAGCTGGCGAAGAACGTGGACAGGCCCCCTAGCGGATTCAACAGTTGAAAAACGTAGACCAGGAAGGACATCAGGGTCCCCACGGAGAGCGTGCCGGCCGCGACCCGTTGCCCGCCGTAAAGGAAGATCACCGCGACGGCGCCGAACAGGAGTAACAAGACCGTGGGTGACGAGATGGCGTCCATCAGGTCGGTTCGGAGGGAAAGTCGGTAGAGCCGCTTGAAGTTGTGGTCTAGCCGGCGGTTAGTCGTCGCCTCGGCCGTGTTGGCCTTGACCAGCTCGATGGTCCGAAACGACTCCGCCAAGCCACTGGTGGCCTGGGCAACACCGTCTTGCATCAGCTTGGCGTACTTCTCGCTTACGTTTGAAATCGGTGTGATTACAAGCACTGCCAGTGGTAAGGCGGCAATCATGACCAGGCTGAGCCGCCAGTCCAGGATAATCAGCGCGGTCACCGAGCCCACGATGGTCACGATACCGGCGACGAAGAGCGTGACGTTTTGTGTTAAGAACTCGCGGATGGTGTTGGTGTCGGCCACGATGTGTGAGGCCAGGTCGTCGCCCACCTGATGGTCGAAGAACGACTTGTTGGCAAACAAGAGATGATGGGTGATCCGCGAGCGGGTCGCTAATACCTGGGCCTCCCCCGCGCGGGCCATCAGGAACGACCCGGTCGACTCCATGATGGCCTGAACCAGAAAGAGGACTAATAGGGCCAGTTCCATGCGAAACCCGGTCGTTTGGCGACCGTCGATGGCCTGCTTAAGAACTAACGGGATGGCGACACCCACGGCACTCGACAGGACGGTGATTAACTGGGCAACACCAATCATGGTTTTGAATCTCGGTGCAGCTACTTCCATACTTAGGACTCCAATCTAAGCTGGCCACCCACCGGCTCAAACCGAACAAGCAGATTATCTGTGGTGCGGCCGGAAATTATTCAAGATTAGGGCTAAAGTACACCGCTTAGCGGAAAGGGCATTGGTTTACGACGCGACTTAATCAGGATAGAAAGGTGACTTTTTTTATATCGACGACCTATTAGAGAATAAATTAGTAATTTGGCGTCGTCGTTTAGCTGTGACTGAGTTCATCCTGTGTTTTAATAACGCAACCCGCTAGAATGCTGCCAAGACAGTGTTTATCCCGGGTTGCGTCACGCGTAGTTGCGTGCTTATTGCTTTCCTTTTGCGGAATATCCGTCTTTGGTTGCTTGTAAGTAAGCACCAAATGGCCGAGATTAAGGGTAAACGGACCACCACTAACGGGTTCGAGTTGGGAGGAGATTTGCATGCTAAGGTTACGGAACGTCAACACCTTCATCAAACACAAACAAATTATCAAACAAGCCACCTTCGACCTTGAAGCGGGCGATATCGTGGGACTGGTTGGACCGAACGGTGCCGATAAGACCACCATCATGAAAACCATCCTGGGGCTCACCAAGTTTACCGGCGACATTCTGGTCGACCAGGTACCGGTCACGGAAACGAACCATGCCGCCCTGACGAACGTGGGCGCCTTGATTGAGCACCCGCAATCTACCCCTTTCTAACGGGACGCCAGAACTTGACCCTCTATTCACGTGACCCCCAGGACCTTGGTCAAGACGCTAAAGATGACCGCCTACATTGATGCGCCGGCGAAGGGCTATTCGTTGGGGATGAAGCAGAAATTGGGTATCGCCATTGGTGTGCGCCGGCTGATTAAACAATACGCCGAACAAGGGACGGCCTTCAAATTAGTAATTTTTTGTAAAAAGAGCAGCCACCAGGTGAAAGTCCTGATGGCTGGACTGATTGTGCTAAGAATTTTCTCGCAGAATAACGACGATGGCGGCTGCTAGACTGCCGGTTAACTGATGTACTTGTGGTAACCAGTAGAAAGCACAGGTGTCTTTGTTGGGCTGAAAGTAGGTTGTGTCTGGGTGGTAGAGATAAATCGTTTTCCCCAGGGCAAGGGCCAGCCCCAGTTCGGTGTGCGTCCCCCGCCCTTGTGGCGTCAAGATGATAAGTACATCAGCAGATTGAAGACCGGCAACTTCCTGTTCACTGATGGCCCGTAAGCCAGCGGGCGTATTGCCCATTGCGGGTGGAAACGTGGTCCAATCACAGGTTTGCTGCCATCCGTTGGCTGTTAACTGGTTTGCCACGATGCGCACCTGCTCACGATTCTTGAGGCGCGATGAAATGTAAAACTTGGGTGTCACTTGTGGCATAGTCTTTTCCCCCCTAATGAAACCATCGTTAATTTTACTGAATATTTTACCAGGCTGTTTTGAAGTCGTAAAAGATTTACTAAAACCGTGACAGCTCATCCAACATCGCCCGCCGGCGCGGATACTGTTGGCGCCATTGGCTGACCAAGTCCTCGGCCATGAGCTGGCCCATGGGATAACTGGCCATTTCACGTAGGAGCGTTACCAGGTGCTGGTAATGCTTTCGGTCAGTCACGGGAACCGCGAGGTCTTGCAACGTCCGTTGATACTTCTTCAGGACCGGTCGGGCATATCGCGGTCGCAAAATGGTCGCATAGGTCCGAATCCCCTCGAGGCCGTCCTCGGCTAACACGGCTTCGAGTAAGCGTGGATAGAGTTCCTCTTCCGCGTAGAGCCTCTCTAGATTCGCCGCTGAAGCCGTCTTAACCGCGATCTTAAAGAAGCGGTCGCGTTCTTCCGGCCACGCCTGCGGGTCGGATTGCCCCTTCAGTTCGAGAAATAAAGCGTAGTCCGCCGGCTGGTAGCGGGTGACCAGTTGCCAGAGTTCGTGCTGGTAGTTGGCCGTCTGTCCCAGTTGCTGATACAAGTCCTTCAACTGCCGACTATAGCGGATCACGCGGCCATCAAAATTATCACGCACCTGCTTGCCCGTTTTTAGTAGTTGAATGGCAGTCGGATAGTCTTGATGCTGGATACAAAAGGTCACATAAAACTGCCGAACCTGGTTAAGGCTGAGATTAGCCTGACAAAAGGCCTTAATTTTTTCCGGGGCAACGCCAGCCTGATCCATGACCCGCAAGTGGCGTCCGGCCCAGTGGTCCATCTCCCAGTCGTTCCGTTGCCGTTTGGCAGTTTGAAAGCGTTGCGCCGTTAACGTTAATTTCGCGGTTAGGAACGCTGGCTCCGTGAAGTCGTTAAACAGAAGGTCCTCCAGGCTATCGCCGACGGTGTCTAACGGCCGGGAGAGCTGGTCTTGTAACCAGGTAAAGACCCGGGTCTTTTGTGGCAGGGTCGCCTGTTCCATGATTTGTTCCCAGTTGTCCGTGCACTGGTCGAATAGCGCAATGAGCTCGCCATCCGAATCATCGATATCGACCCGATCAAGGGCCATAAAGAGATTCATCAGCACTTGCAAAACCGTATCTACCCGTCCGGCGTCAATCAAGGTCTGCAGGTCATCTTGCAGGAAAATCAGAAGGCCATCCGCAAAGCCCTTGGCCGCCTCATAGTCGATAAAATCAGCGTCATCCGTGTAACGGTCAAAAATGGCGTCCACCGCGGCTTGGCAGGCCGTCAGGTCCGAACTGATGACTTCTGGTGCGACAATCTGTTTAAACGCGTTAATCAACGATGGTTCGCGGGTTAGCGCCGTCGTGACAAGCTGGCAGAGTTGTTCGGGGCTGGCCTGGTTCACCAGCGCGGTGAGGTCCGGCGTCTGGTCGATGTGACCATCCTGCTGGTCCCAGGCAAAGAGCACGGCCGCCATGTGTTTACAGGTGGCGTGCTCCAGGGCGTAGGGGCAATCACACGCGGCCGCGGTCATCTCCCCGGCGTCCAGCGTGATAGTGACCCGGTAGGCCTGTGAGCCTAGTACCGTCGCCGTTAGGGTCTCACCCACCACCTGAAGGTCCTGGACCAGTCCCCGTCGTTGATAATCGTAGCCACGGTCCAAAATCTGCGGCTCGAACGCTTCTTCCCAATCCATAAGCTAACCATCTCCGAAATTGTCACTTTATTTCCACTATAGCAAACTATTGGGATGGTCAACAGGCCCGCCATCAAGATTTTTCGGTAAACTTCTTGGCTGATAAAGATTAGCGGTGCCAGTGATGAAGAGTGGATTGTTGTTTATTGGGGACTAAACCTTTATGCTTAAGCCAGTTAAGACCATTTATGTTTAAGTACCAAGGAGATGCTTACATGAAATTAGGAATTATCGGGGCAACCGGGAAAACGGGTCAAGCCGTGCTGAAAGTCGCATTGGACCGAAACCTGGACGTGACGGCGATTGTCCGCAACGCGGCGCATCTCACCGCGCCCGTTACCACGGTGGAAAAAGACATTTTCGACCTGACCGCCACGGATCTGGCCCCCTTTAATGTCATCATTTGTACCTTTGCGTCGGGGAAAAAGAGCGATTATTCCCGCGTCAATCAGCATTTAGTGGCGTGCCTAACGGGGACGGCGACACGTTTAATCGTGGTGGGCTCCGGGGCCACCCTATTTCTCGACACAGCGCGCACCAAGACCGTTGGGGATAAACTGCCGCTAATCATGCGGCACTCAAGTCGGCAACACCAAATTGCCCGGCAGGTGCTCCGGGACAGTGACCTTGATTGGACCTACGTGGCGCCACCAATGAATTATTTGCCGGACGGCCCCGCAACGGGCCACTATCAAGTGGGCCACGATGTGCTACTGTATGACCAAAACGGCGACTCCTCAATCAGCTATGCCGACATGGCTCTGGCCTTGATCGATGAGGTGCAACATCCCCAGAATCGCCGGCAACTCATGACGGTCGCCTGGCTTTAAAAACAGTTACCGAACGAGTCCCTATGGTTTTCATCTTAAATGATGTCAACCGTGGGGATTTTAGTTTCGGGATGAAAGTTTCCTCAGCTTTGTGGTCGGCTTGTCCACGAATAACGTTTTTCACGGCCAGAAAACTAACCTACGGCCTTTCTGAGAATTTGTCAGACAATATTTAGGGAATCGTCAATGCCCCCCGCAACGAATGAGACTATGATGGCTTTATTGATGATGGTCGTCGGGTACCCCGCGGCGGCCAGTGAAAGGAAGACGGTAATATGGCAACACGCAAAACACCTAACGTTGACCAACTCACAACGCTGGCCACGACCACGCACCATCCCGTTGTTCTGCACGCAACGACGGATGTGGTTCTGATGGATAAGCAAGATTTCGAGACTGCCCAACGGATCATTCAATTGGCAACGGGGTCATCGGTCCCGTTTATGACGCTTTTGAATCAGCACTCAGTTTGAAAGGAGGCCTGGTGGCATGCAAACGATTAGTTTAGTGATTCCATGCTACAACGAGGAGGAATCCATTCCACTATTCTTCGAGACCGTCAACCGGGTCTTCACGACCAATTTTTCGGCTGAGAAACTGACAGCCGAGTACGTCTTCATCGACGATGGATCAACGGATAACTCGTTGGCGGAGATGAAACAGCTCCACCGCAAGTACCCGGGGATGGTCCACTACCGCTCATTTGCCCGCAATTTCGGCAAGGAGTCGGCTCTGGCCGCGGGCCTACAGGCGGCGACCGGTGATTACGTGGCGGTGATGGACGTGGATCTCCAGGACCCACCGGAGTTATTGCCCAAGATGCTCGAGTTGATTCAGGACCAAGGCTACGACTGTGTCGGCACGATTCAGCGTAACCGTCAGGGCCAAAGTAAGCTACGAGCCTTCTTGTCGACCAGCTTCTACCGGGTCATTAACCGTCTCTCCGACGTGCGCATCGAACCCAACGCGCGGGATTACCGGCTGATGACCCGCCAGTTCGTCGATACGGTGTTGTCGTTACCGGAGTTTAACCGGTTCTCTAAGGGCATCTTTAGTTGGGTCGGGTTTAAGACCACCTACCTGACCTACGAGAGCCAACCCCGGGTGGCCGGTACCACCCACTGGAAACTCTCACAGCTCTTCGCCTACTCGTTGGAGGGCATCATCGACTTCTCGGATGCGCCACTCAAGCTCGCGACTTGGGTGGGCAGTCTGTCGTTTCTCCTGTCGCTGGTGGGTCTGGTCTTCGTATTCGTCCGGGCGCTGACTGTGGGCGGTGCCGCCGAGGGATGGCCTTCGCTGGTGGTCATTATCCTGCTAGTTGGCGGGATTCAGCTCTTCTGTCTGGGTATCCTGGGGCAGTATATCAGTCGGGTCTACCGGGAGACCAAACACCGGCCGCAGTATGTGGTGCGGGAGGAAAAATAGTACCTGACAAAAACATGTTGCTTAAAAAGCCCAGCCCTTTTATTTAGAGCGGGGCTCTTTAAGCAACAACCGAAAATTATTAATCCTTTATCTAATTGTGAGATACTGACTAACCCACGCCATTGATCAGTCTATAGGTGATGATAGCTGAATAGGTACCGCTGTAAGTTATAGGTTCAATATTCAGGACTGCCTTTGGTATATAGATACCGCCCTTTTTATAACTTTGGCTTGTCATCAATGGCACGGCCTTTCCATCAGTGGTTAGTGTAGCTAAGGTAGTTGACGATTTGTCCATTAACGCCAATGTGGCATCGAGTAAATGATTATTTGTATCTTTAAAATTCGACAACTGCGCTTGAAGGATCCAGTTCTTTTTGGGCGTGCTGTCTACATCGATTTTGTTATCACTAAGATTCAGTTGAACCTGTTGCGTTATGCCAGTGATTTTTATATCAGGAAAAGAAAAATCCGGTGGTCGAGTATCTCGCGAAAAGTTTAATTTACCGGAGGGACTTTCTGTTTTAGCCGCTTTAGCTTCAGCTACCTGAGCATTATTTAAAATCTCGGTAATTTTACTGGAATTCGATGAAGCATTTTTAATTTGTTGTGCGATGTCCTTTGTTTGGCTAGGATTCAGATGTGGGAATTGGCTTGAGATATTTTTTACTAGGCTTGTAAATTCGGAGGTAATCCAGCCAATTATCCCACGTGTTTTAACGGATGGTGGATCAGAAGTAAAATTAGTTGTCGCGGTTGCAGTTGCAGACACGTTGCAAATATCAAGTATGACGATTATTAAAATAATTAAAATCCAATGTTGCATTTTAAAAATTGTACGCTTCATCGCATCCCCCTCTAACGCATAATTCGCTGTCATAAAATTATGTTATTTAACATATGTTATTAAACAATCGAAAGTTTTCACCGGTTTCTTGAATGTTTCGGTTCTCGCAGAGCGTGTCGCTTCCTCCCAAGTTGGTAACCAACACCGCTACCAACCAATACCAATGCGGCAATGGCCCCATCAAGTAACCAGTTATGGGTGGGCTTGGCTGCAAAGTCTGCGGCGTGCCGCTTGACGTTCCTAGTCTGGGCAGCGGTGATCTCAACGGGAAATTCAAACGGATATTCGCCACCACCATGGGCCTTGAGCCGGCCCACTAACGTGTAGGCCCCTGCTGGTAGTTGTCGATTGTTTAGGGATAGGTTTAAGCCGAAGGCGCTTTGGGGGGCAAATAATAATTGCTCTTTCTTGAATTTGGCAGTCGCCTTGCCTGCTGCATCACGTAAGGTTGCGGTTAGCATCCCTTGGGAAACTAGTTGCGGTGAATGGTTGGTGATACCCAATGTGATTTGCGGTAGTGCTTGGGCCAATTGATAGCGGGCGCCCTTGAAGGTAATGTTCGGTAGACCAATGCTTTGCGGTTTATGTTGATAGGTTTCTAAAGCAATGACGTATTCGGTCCGGGCGACAATACGATTACCCTTTTGAACAGTCTTGTTGGTTTGATGTTGACTAACCGTCAGACCAGCTAACAAAATCCCCTTAAATGATTGTTTTGGTGCGTGAAAGCTTATGGGAATATCCTTTGTTGTATTTGGTGCGATAGTGGTTCGGATACGTCCCTTTTCAAAGAGCTGATTAGTATGGGCAGGCAAGGCATCATTCGTATTGTCTAGACTGTAATCCAAATAGCCATTACTGTTGGTTGTCGCTATTCGAGGGGTGATGTCGTAGGTACCTAATTTTGTTCCTTGATTTGTGATTTTAAGGTGTAGGGTTCGTTGTTCGTCTGGGTGCGTCATGAACTGAAAGTAAGAGGCCATTGGCGCATTATCGCGTGGTAATAATGGAGTGACGTTAAAAGCACTTGTATCTGCACTAGCTACTAAAGTTGGAAAACCAAGTAGTAAAATGCCAAATAAAGTAAAAAACATAGTTATTAAAATAGACCGCCTATTCAATACCATAATCGGAATCCTTTCATAGAAAAGCGCCTTTGGTGTGATCTAGCCAAAGGCGCTTTTCTCGGAATAAATGAATTATCTTAATTTGTTGGAGTTTTCGTCAACGTATAGGTTAAGTCTGCCGTATAGCTTCCTTGCCATGTGATTTTTGGAAGGTTTAGGGTGACATTTGTTAATGAAAATTCAATAGAACCCATGCCTTCATTTTTGTCGAATTTAAGTAAGGGCGTGGACTCAGCGCCAGCCGTGAACTCTTGTGGAGTAATGGTTTTGGGGGATGCAACGTTAGAAGTTTGGCTAGGGGTCATGCTAATGTAAGCCCCAGAAATAGTTGCATCTTTCTTATTGTCATTAGTGAGTGATAGTGCACTTAACTTAGCATTGACTTGCCAGGCTTCCCCCGTTCCACTGTAGTTATTTACACTAATCTTTTCATTTGCTTTATTACTTAATTCTAGCTGTTGGTTTTCATTACTAACCTGAGCGTCTGAAAAACTGAATGAGGGTACCATTGCTTGACTGTCTTGTTGTTTAAAGGTAAATTCTCCAGGTTTAACTTTAACGTTGACTTTTGCACCTGAAGTTGGCGTGGCCGTTTCCGCCGCACGAACCCCTAACGTCCCCGTCAACGGCAACACTATCCCTAGCGTTGCTAATGCCAAAAATACTTTCGCTTTGATAACCATCTTGCTGTTTGGCGCGATCGTTGGTGATTGTCCAGACCGAGAGATTGCGCCATCCCACTTTCTCAATTATTTTGAGACAACCGATGATGCGTGTAATTCATCATAACTTCCGCAAAAGAATGATGAACGGTTGCTGTACCGTTGATTTATCTCACTTTTATCTGGATTAGACGTAACGAAATCAAACACACTAACCAAACACCATCCAGATTCAGCCACAATGCCAACGGGGCATAACCTTTTACACGATGATTTTACGATATCTTGATGGGCAAAAGCTACTAACTAGCTCACAAGCTTTTTTATATTTATTATTGAATATTTTATAACAAAACGACTAGCACTTGGCTAGCCGTTTTTTCGCTATCGAGTAAGAATAATGGCCACAACACCGAATTGGCGTTCCTGCTCCGGTGAATAAATCGTGTGCATCTCCCGGACCATCTGGGCTAACGAATCCTGTGATTGGCTCCCCACCGCCGTTCCCCGGTAACGCCGAAACAACGCCGTAAAGTCTGGAAATACCACCAACTGGTGAATGGTCATCAGAAGCTGTTCTCCCGTTTGTGTATCCTGAAAATTGATCTTCTGTCCCACCTGTAGGCTTTGCCGTTTGGCATCATACAGGTGAATCTCTACCGTTTTGCTGCCCGCCTGCATCAACCGCCATTGGTCATGGGCTAGTCCCATCGTCACAATTAGCATAGCTGCCACCTCATCCTTCTAAGACTAGTTTACCGCAAACAGTCGTTAGTTTGGCAATCACCGCAACTGAGCTCTTCGTTGAACCACTTGTTGCCCAGACAGCTAGAGTTGCCTCGAGTCAATCAATTACCGGGTTTATCCAATCATTTTTTAAAGGATTCTTAACCGTAATTGCGTAATTGTGACAGAAACCTAAATTTCGGTTTAAGCTCAACGAAAAGCGGTTGTCGAACCCTGGGCAAAACGATTATCCTATAAAAAACGTGACAAGTGACTTCAAAGGAGGAATCTAGCGATGGTTCACGAATTTTTCTTACAAAACGTCTGGCTCCGGGCTGTGATGGTCTATAGCACGGGCCTGGGTATCATGTTCCTGGAGGGCGGCTACGCGGTTTACCGCGACAGCCACAATGCCCTTAGTGTTCCTGCCTTTTGGCGGATGGCCTTAACCACGTCCACGGTAACGGTGGTTGGGACGATTGCCCAATTCTTCGTACGTTAAGTAGCTTCTGATGAGACGATTCAAAACGCGTTTGGCCGCAACCGGGTCGAACGCGTTTTTTCTGTCGGGCGCACCAAGTCCCCACCCTGAATTTACAATCTGAACCGGCAAGCGTAGACTTAACCCTATCAAGCTTTTGGAAGGATGTCTGCTATGCTCACAAGTCTCAAACGCCTGTGGCAAAGCCCGTTAACCGCGTATTATTCGGCCCTGGTGATTCTGATCATCATCGCCTGGTTCGCCCGCGGGTTTCTGTCCCTGGCCCTCTTTACCATCATCTTTATTTACCTGGGAAATGCCGCCATCATGGGGACCGAACGCCACTTACATCTCCATCACGGCCTAGCAACCCTCCTGATTTACCTGCTTTTCTTAGGCATTCTGGTGGCGGCCTTCTCGCAAATTATTCCGCCGCTGGTCACCGAAGCGGAGAGCCTACCGCACGCCGTCAGCAAGTTGATTCAGACCTACCCGCAACTGGAAGGCTACGCCAAGAAACTGACTAAAGAGCTCTCACAAAATGCGACCGTCATCAGTAACGGCAAGGCCCTCTTCACCACGGGAATGGGCAAACTCTCACGCCTGAGCTCCGGTGTCGAGACCATCGTCCTGGCGTTCTTCTTCAGCTTTATCTTTAACCTGACCAAGCGCCAACTCCAGCACTTCGCCCACGCGTTCACCCTGAGCCGCTTTGCCAAACTGTTCGTGCCAATGGGTCAATTGATTCTGAGCTTCGTGCAAATCTTCGGGACGGTGATTGAGACCCAACTCCTGATTTGCTCGATCAACACGGTTTTGATGGTCCTGGGCCTCTGGATTTTGCACATGCCAAGCCTGCTAATTCTGGGCATCGCCATCTTCTTCCTGGGACTAATTCCGGTGGCCGGGGTCCTGATCTCGATGATTCCATTGACCATCGTGGCCTTCATCACCGGTGGCTGGATTCGGCTGGTCGAGGTGATTATCCTGGTCATCTTGATTCACATGTTCGAATCGTACTTCCTGCATCCGCGGTTAATGGCCAACGCCACCAACCTGCCGATTTTCGTGACCTTCATCACCTTGATTGTCAGCGAGCAGGTCTTTGGCACCTGGGGCCTGATTGTGGGCGTGCCACTGGTGGCCTTTTTCCTGAAGGTCTTCGACGTAAATCTCAAGCGGACCAGTCCGCGGGTTTCCGTTCACCCATCCGATTAACCGTAAGCGCTCTGGTCAATTGCCGGAGCGCTTTTTGTAACCTAGTTAAAATGTGATGATTGTTTGACGGGACCCTTGCGTTTTTCCTAAGCCGCCAAAGAAAGGGTTAAGCTCGGGTTTAAATCCCCCATTTGCCCAGCTTCTGCGGTAAGCTAGCACCATGTTAAAAAGTTACCCGCTGATTTAACAAAAATAAACGGAGGTGGTTGGATGCGTTGGGAACCCTTATTGTTAATCTTGCTTGTTGCGAGTCTGAGTGGCCTGGTCATCTTAATGACCATGACCAATCGGCGCCATCGGTGGTTAGCCTTGGTAACCTTAGCCTACTTAACCGGCTTGAGCACCATCGTCTTCACCCCGTTATCGTTCGATGGAACATCGGTCTACATCATGCCCGTCGGTATTGGTCGGGTCAATCTGACCCAGCTAGACGTCTTTAACCTGGGCTTCATGGAAAATATCGTGATGACCCTGCCGCTAGGCCTGCTGGTCAAATGGCTTTGGCCGCGACTATCCCTGTGGGGTGTCGGCGTCTTCGGCCTCATGGTCGGCAGTTCAATTGAAACCGCCCAGTACGTCCTGTCACACCACTGGTTGATCAATCGCAGTAGTGACATCAATGACGTTCTGGCCAACGCGGCGGGGATTCTGGTCGGCGGTGCCCTCGTCGCCGTTTACCTGCACGTTCGAAACGCTCGGCAGCGCAAGCTTCAGGCGCAGGTCGGCTAAGAGAAAAAAGAGAACAAAATCGTCCCGGTCATCTCCTGTGAGAAATGACCGGGACGATTTTTGTGTTTACTCATTTTTAGCAGCGTTCTTGGCCTTGCGGAAGACGAACCACTTGCTGAAGAAATAGTTGGCCAGGACCACCACGACTTGATCGACCAGCTTGGTCAGCATCTCATTTTGCTGAAGCAACGAGACCCCAATCCACATGATGGCCATGTCCATCACCAGCGTGGCAGCCCGAACGGTGAAGAAGTTGACTGCCTCATGGGTTAAGGCGCGGAAGGTCGTGAAGTGGGAATGGAAGACCCACACCCGGTTGGTCAGGTAGGCAAAGAGGACGGACAGAAACCAGGCTAAAACGTTGGCGACCTGGTAGTTCCAGCCGCCCAACGTCGCGGTCAGGTAAAAAACCACTAAGTTAACCAGCGTGGTCAATCCCCCGAAGATGAGGTACGCTAGGACGTCCTTGTAGCGGTAATAGAGTTCTTTTATACGGTTAGTCAATGCGCAAATCCCCCTGAAATAAATAAAGCTCATAATAAATGCTCTATGGTAGTTATAGCGAAGAATGGTGCAAAAGACAAGTCGGTGGCCGACTTACTACCGAAACTTAACGATTAGGGCCCCGACCTTAGGGACGGGATAGTCTATGTTGCCGGGTAGTTTGTGAAATGGTAGTGGTGGTCTGGTTATAATTATTTTAGTTAAAGTAATAATTATATTTATAATGACGGCAAACTAAAAAGGCCGCCCACCTAAGCGGACAACCTCCTGACTCGTCATTATTTCGTTTTTAACCGGTGCTGAATGGTCTGAATCACGTGGCTCTTCAATAACAGGTACAGCAACACCACCTGAATGGGCGACACGATGACCTGTTTCAAGGCCCGCATCGGCAGCAGTCCCCAGAAAGGCGTCTGGTACATGATGTTCAACCACCAGGTGTTCAGTAGCGTGTTCACCACCAACGCAATCAGCAACTGGGCGATAATCAAACGCGTCCAAGTCACCTCGTGATGGTACAGGAACAATGCGTAAATCAGTGAGCCCAAAATGGCGGAAATCGTAAACCCAACAAAGTACGGGTTCCCCGTCAACAGCGTCCCGACCACGTCGACCAGGGCCGCCGTCATCATCCCCCACCAGGGACCAAACCACTTGGCAATCAACGCGACCACCAGGAAGGTGAAGCTCAACCGAAGGAACTGGTTACCAATCGTGAACCGGCTCAAGACCAGTTGCATCGCCATCAATAACCCCATCGTTACCATACTCAACGTGTCCAGCTTCGGGAGCTGGGTTCTTGCCATCGTCTTCATTTCGACATCTCCTAAGGGAGTTGCCACATTGCTGCGGCCAATGCGGCAATAAGATCGCGGGCCACTTGCCCTTCGTCCGGTGTTCACATTGCGTTCCACCAGCACTTGACGCCTTATTGCCTACTCCGTAAATTTAATTACAGGAACAAGCGTACCACACTCGTCAACTTTGTGCAGGTCCTAGGCCTCTTATTTTTCACAAAGGTGTCTCACCAACTCACCGAAATCCCAGTCTAGCACGCATAAAGGCCGCTCCACCAAAAATTTGGCGAGCGGCCTTTGTGAAATCAATTTTTCAAATGAATTTGTCGAAAATTGCCTTAAGCCCGACTATAGTCGCGTAACCAGGCCAGTGCTAAGGCCTTTTCGCCCAGGTGCGCGCCGATGACCGGCCCGAAGTACGACCGTTCGACCGGAATCTCCGGATACTTCTGCGAGATTTTCTCGGCCCAGGCCTGCCCACCCTCGGGGTCGTTGGCATCTAAGACCAACGCCTTTAGGGGGTAGTCGACCTTTGCTTGGGCCTCGACGAACAGGTCTTCGACCCGGGCCAACGCCTTCTTGCGGGAGCGAACCTTCTCGAACGCCACAATTTCGTGAGTGTTATCGTCGAAGGTCAATAATGGCTTGATTCGTAAAACACTCCCGATAAACGCCGAGGCGTTGGATAAGCGCCCGCCGCGGACCAGGTTCTGCAGGTCATCGACCACGAAGTACTCGCCAATGGTGTCCCGAAGCTCGTCTAAGTGCGCGATAATCTCCTCGGGGGTGGCACCCTTGGCGGCCATTTGGGACGCCTCAATGGCCATGTACCCCATCAATTTCACGGTAATCTGCGAATCGTACGGGATGACCCGAATATTTTCAAGCGTGGGGGCAATGTTTTTTAGCTGGTTAACAAATCCAGAAATGGTGCTAGCCAGGTGGATACTAATGACCGTATCATAGCCTTCTTCGGCCAATTGGTTGTAGAGATTGATCATCTCACCCAACGGCGGCTGCGAGGTACTGGGAAACGACTTCGAGTTTCGTAGCCAGTCGTAAAATTCACCCGTGGTAATATCAACACCTTCGTCATAAGAGCGGCCATCAATGATCACCGGAATGGGAACGACGTGAATATGGTATCGTTCCACCTCTTCTGCGGACAAATAGCTGGTACTATCGGTGACCACAGCAATCTTCATAATAAAACGGGCGAGATACCAGTGACTTTAGTCGCTGGAGGGATAGCCCGCTTCACCTCCTCAATAAATAATTTTGTAAGACATCATTCCGAACACACGTTCTAAAACGTGATATGATACCTTCAAGAAAGTAAATCAACACTTCTTGAAGGTATCAACAAATCTATATCCGATTACAAACTTAAGAAACTAGCGCAGTTTAAAATCCGCTTTTAGCAGTTAAATTATCGAGAAAACCGCTAAATTACTGATAAAAATTATCAGTAATCTAAGACACTCGTTAATACGCCTAGTTCCAACCACCTTAACACCTAGAATGAACAACTATCGAGTAAAACTTGATGGTTAAACGGGTATCAATCAACTACCCGATGATGTAACCACTTTGGTCGGAGTGCTCACAGCACGCTCGCACGACGATACTGAAAAGTATGTGTGTTACAAACTGTGTTCTCTATCACGCAGTAGTTGATGTATTTACACCTACTTTTTGTCTTTCGTTGTAACCACTAGAATACCATAAAACCGCCGGAACCACTAGGATTTGTCCGCGGCGTCTCGTGGAAGCGTTACAAAAGCAATCAACCCGAGGACAAACAAAATCGACAACGAGGCCGCCCCGATTCGGGACTGACCGGTCATCTGGGTGACCACGCCGACCAGGATGGGCCCCAGAACGGCGGAAAACTTCCCCAGAATGTTGTAAAACCCAAAGAACTCACTAGACCGGTCCTTGGGTACTAAGCGGCCGAAGTACGACCGGGAAAGCGCCTGGATGCCGCCCTGGCTAGTCCCGACCAGCACCGCTAGGACCCAGAAGTCGGTAACCGTCTGGAGGCGTAAGGCATCTAAACAAATCAACAGGTACACCATGATGGCAATCAAAATCCCCGTCCGGGTGCTGGTCTTGGCCGCCAACCACCCGTAGAGGATGGAGAACGGAAAGGCCACCAGCTGGACCACCAAAAGGACCAGAATCAGCGTGGTACTGTCAATTCCGATATCCAGCCCAATCGAGGTCGCCATGGTGAAGATGGTGTCGACCCCGTCGATGTAACAGAAGTAGGCTAGCAGGAACCAAGCTAAGTATTTATGTTGCCGTAAGTGTCGTAACGTTTGCCAGACCCGCGACCAACTCTGCCGGAGGGGGGTCTGGGTGACGCTCAAGCTATGCCGTTGCTGGACGTTGCGGACCAGCGGAATGAAGAAGATGACCCACCAGACGGCCGCCAGGACAAAGCCCCACCGAGCCACGGCCAGGCTGGATAGGTGGCCAAACCCATGGGTGAACTGTAGCACCATGAAAAGGATGAAGGCCAAGACCCCACCCAGGTAGCCGAAACCGTACCCGACACTGGACAGACGGTCCATCTGGTCATCCCCACTAATGTCGGTCAGGAAGCTGTCATAAAATAGGTTCCCACCGGAGTAGCCCAGGACCGACAGGACGTAGATTACCAGCAACCACTGCCACTGCGAACTCGGTAGGATCGCCAGCCCCAGCGTCATCAGCATGCCCAGCGTGGTGAACCCGACCAGCAGGCGCTTTTTGAACCCCTGATAGTCAGCCAGGGCCCCTAGAAATGGCGCTAATAACGCGACCAGTAAGGTCCCCGCACTATTGGCGTAACCCCAGAAGGCCGTCGCGTTAGCCGCCGAGACCCCGTTGCCCTGGGCGATGGCCTTAAAGTAGATTGGCAACACGGCCGTGGTGACGATGATGCCGTACCCGGAGTTGGCCCAGTCGTAGAAGACCCAGCTCCACTGTTCCTTATTGAACTTCATTGGTGTCCCCCTTAAGGGCATCCGTTAGGGCGTGCCCGGGCAATGGTTCGGGGAACTGAACGCCCAACAGGTGGGCAAACGTCGGCGCCTCGTCAACCAGTTCCGCGTGGTCAATGGTGTGGCCGCCCTTGATGGCCGGACCACTTAACACCAGGGTCGTGAAGTAGTCGGGCTTATCCGGGTCGTACCCGTGAACGCCATGGTAGCGGTCCGGGGTCCCCAGGCTGGCCGGGTCGACTGGCTCAACGACGCTGGGTCGGTTGGTCTCATCGGTGAAGTAGTAGCCTTCCGCCGCCTCGACCATGAACTGGCAATGGGGGTCGGCCCCGCGCTTGGCGGCCGCCCGCCCATCAATAACACTGACCACACCAGCCGTGTCCAGCATCAGCTGCTTCAGATTCTGGGTGTCCGCAAAGTTCCGGGTATAAACGTAGGTACAGCCGTCGCAGGACTTCGCCAGCACGTGCCAATCGGGCTTGACTGTTCCTTCAGGCGTTGGTGTTAACCACCCCCGGTCGGCGAACGCCTGGTTCAGGTGAATCATGCGGTCCACGTTGATCTGGTAGTGGTCGCCCAGGACCGCGAAGTTGGTCTCGGCGAAGGTCCCGGCCGCGATGGTCGCGTCGATCAACTCACCGACCCGTGTATCCAACCGACGCAGGGCCGCCATGGCCTCGTCCGACCGGACGCCATAGCGGTGCCGCATGCTGTCCATGTCGACCAGGTGAATCAGGGTCAGCTGTGGCTTTTTGTGGGTAATCGTATCGACCGCACAAGCCGTGATGAAGTCGTCCAACTCGGGCTGCTGGATGCCCCGTCGCAAGTGACCATACTTCTGGTTCATTCGTAACAGAAACGCCGGGCTGCTAGCCTTCAACGAAACCAGTACCTGGTTGGTCCAGATGCGGTTCGGAAAGATTTCCGCTAGATTATAGGTAATCTTACTCCCCGCCGTGACCGGCCAAAGGAAGGCCGCCGTCTTCTGGTGCTGCTGACGCACTAAATCATACAGCGTCGGCACCTGGACATCGCGTTGGTACCAGTACCAGTCCGGCGACTTGCGCTGGGGCTGGAGCTTGGTATTATTCACGATACCGTGTTCGCGGGGATATTGCCCCGTAATAATCGTGGTATGGGACGGATAGGTCAACGTGGGGTAAATGCCCCGCACCTGGCGCACACGGGTCCCCGTGACCACTAATCGCCGTAAATTGGGTAGCTCGTCGAGATGTTCATCTAAGTCCCGACTACCCATAGCATCTAAAGAAATAACAATTAAACGTTGCGCGATGATCATTCACTCCTTATTTATCACTTTGACGAAAGGTTGCGCTGCCGGTCCATGCTCTTGGCCAACCGGTTCAAGAGAATCTGCAAAAGGTTGCGCTCGTCGGGTGACCAGTGCTCAAAAATCTGGTCGGACAGCTCCTCGAAAGCCGTGTTCATGGCCGCCGCCGTTGCCGCCCCCTGCTCGGTGATCGTATAGATCAGCTGGCGTTTGTCGCGCCCCACGGCCTCCTTACTGATTAATTCCTTGGTCACCAATCCCTTGAGCTGGCGACTCAGGGTCGACGTATCGAGTCGGGTCTGCTGAGCGAGTGACTCCTGGGTGTTGGCCCCACCACCGATGTAGTCTAACAACTGCCACTCCGCGATAGTCAGGTGATACTGCCGCGTCAGTTGCCGCAGTAACGCTTGTTGCGCTTTGGTAACCGTTAATAACGCTGCCAAACTTGATTTCATGTTTGCCCTCACTCCTTTAGTTGCATTATACAACGGTGCAATTGTCCCCCACAAGTCACAATTGTGTAACGTTTTTGTCCAGAAAAGTTGCGAGGAAACTTCTTTGCACATCCACCCCTGAATCGTTATACTCTTAGTTGTGTTGTCTTTTTCCGAATATAATAAAATTCTAAATGAAAGGTGTGATTCCATGTCCTTTGATGGATCCTTCACCCACGCAATGGTCCACGAGCTCAGTCAGACGGTCGCGACCGGCCGGGTCAGTAAAATCAACCAACCCTACGCCAACGAAATCGTGCTGACCGTTCGGGCCAACGGGCATAACAACCCCATTCTCCTCTCGGCCAATCCGACGTACGCCCGGATTCAGATTACGCAGATTCCTTACGTTAATCCCGCCGTCCCTACCAACTTCACCATGATTCTCCGGAAGTACCTGCAAGGCGCCATTCTTAAGGACGTCACCCAGGCCGCTAACGACCGAGTGGTCCATCTCCACTTCACCGCCCGCAACGAGTTGGGCGACCAACAGGAGCTTCACCTGATTATTGAAATTATGGCGCGACACAGTAACGTCATCTTGGTCGACCAGGCTAGTGGTAAGATTCTCGACGCCATCAAGCATGTTGGTTCCGACCAGAACCGCTACCGGCTTCTATTGCCCGGTGCCCAGTACATCACGCCACCAAAGCAAGATCTGGCCAACCCGTTTGACGGCCCCCGAGCCGACCTGGCGGCAACCATCCGCGACTTCCCCAATCAGGAAGTGCTGGCCCACACCCTGCAGACCCAATACCAAGGGTTAGGCAAGGATACGGCTGCCGCCTTGGCCGAAGCCCTGCACACGCCGGGTGACGCCACTGAACACTTCAAGGCCTTCTTCGCCGGCTTCGATGCGCCCCAGCCGACGCTGACCGTTTCCGCGAAGAACAAGACCAGTTTTACGGCCTTTCCGTACCCCACCGACGGTAAACACCAGTCGGCGGAGACCCTCAGTGCCTTGCTCGACGCTTACTACCAGGACAAGGCCGAACGCGACCGGGTCCAGCAACAGGGTAGTGTCCTAATTCGAGTGGTCCGTAATGAGCTGAAGAAGAATCGCAACAAGTACAAGAAGCTTCAGAAGACCATGGCCGAAACGGAAAACGCCGACGAGTACCGCATCAAGGGCGAGGTGTTGACCACCTACCTTTATCAGGTCAACCGCGGCGACACCACGGTCACACTGCCAAACTTCTACGACAACGAAAAGCCTCTGAAGATTGCGCTCTCAAACCAGCTCTCGCCGAACCAAAACGCCCAGAAGTATTTCAAACGGTACCAAAAGGCCAAGAACGCGGTGGTTTACGTCACCGAACAGCTGGCCCAGACTCAGGCCAACGTGGACTACTTCGAAAACATCATGGCTCAAATCGAACTGGCCGCACCCAAGGACCTGATCGATATTCGCTTGGAACTGCAACAAGGCGGTTACCTGCGCGACCACGACCACATGAAGAAGTCCAAGAAGAAGCGCAAGCAAAAAATCAGCCAGCCCGACCAGTTCACGGCCAGCGATGGCACCAAGATCTCCGTCGGGAAAAACAACCTGCAAAACGATAAGCTCAGCCTGCACACGGCTAAGCGGACCGACATTTGGTTGCACGTGAAGGATATGCCGGGCTCCCACGTGATCATTCACGATGACGCCCCGAGTGAGCAGACCATCATGGAGGCAGCCAACCTAGCCGCTTACTTCTCTAAGGCTCGGAGCTCTAGTACCGTACCGGTCGATTATGTGCCAGTCAAGCGACTCCATAAGCCGAACGGGGCTAAACCCGGGTTCGTCATTTTTACCGGTCAAAAGACGGTCTTCGTGACCCCTGAGAGCGACCTGGTGGACCAATTAACGGCTAACAACAAGTAGCTTGTAAGCTACAGCTAAAAAAGGCACCGTCTCATAAATACCGAGACGGTGCCTTTTTGCTGGATACAATTAATTTTGTGTGTCGCAACATCCCCCAGGCGAGCCGATTCCCCACCTTAGCTGATTCGCAAGTAACTTTTAAAAATATTGAAGAAATCGCTTGCTATCAAGTTAGCTTGATAGTCTATAATTCTGACTTGTTGATTCGGAGAGGAGTAAAAACCATGACTGCACCCACAACCTACACCACCAAACAAGTCGCCACGCTGGTGGGCATGAGCGTCTCACAGATTCAATACTACGACCACCTGGGCCTCATCCCCACCCTCCACCGTGCGCCAAACGGTTACCGGCAATTTACGCCGGAAAACGTGGCCTGGTTACAGCAAGTCAAAATCTTTGCGGCCTCCGGGATGTCCCTCAAAGACCTGCGGCGAATCACCGACCTGGTCCTGATCGGCAAACCGGCAACCATCGAACAACGCCGCACGATTCTCAGTGATCACCTAACCACCCTGAAGCACAAGCAAGCCGAGATTCGTGACCAGATTGACTTTATCCAGCAGTTTCTAGACGATTACGACACCATTGAAAAGGGAGCACACAAAAATTGAAAACCGTTTTAGTCTTAGGCGCCACCTCACCCACCGCACAAGCCTTTATCCAACTGCTGCAGACTGATTATCCTGACACAGCCATCAAGCTGTTCGTTCGCAACCCGGCGAAGTTACCCGCCGACCAACGTACCGCGTTTCCTATCTTCACCGGCGACGCCAATACCGCCACGGACCTGATTCCGGCCCTGGACAACGTGACCCACGTCTACACGGCGGTTGGCGGCACCGGGACCGGCAATAGTGTCTCGGCCCTGCTCAGCGCTATTCAGACCACCCAAGCGTCCATCGAACACATCGTCGACATCTCCGCCGGAGGCATCTACGGCGAATATCAGTCCGGCCTGAGGCCCTACCTATCCGCCGTGCGCTTTATGTATCCCGGCTACACCAAAGAACAGCTCCGTAAGCCCGACCTTTACGCGGCGTCCGGCATCGCCTACACCATCTTCCGACCGGGTCTGATTCAAAACGGGCCCGAGACCCAACTGATTACCCACCTCCCGGATTATCGTAAGATTGGCCCCGCCGAATTCGACATCAACCGGTCAACCTTCGCCCGGGCCGCGGCGAACGCTCTGTTTCAGGACCAGTACCACAACCAGAGCCTGTCCGTTTCCAACGGGGCACCCCTATAAAGCAAACGCGCCAATTTGCCAATCCAAAAACGACCAGCCTAGTCTCCGACGTGACGCCGGATGACCAGACTGGTCGTTTTGGGTTTAAATCGTCCGATTAATAATCTGATCCAGTTCCGCGGTATCACTGAGGTTGGTCAGTGTCAACGCCTCGCTGGAGCCAAAGGCAATCGTGGCCCCAACTTCCTGATCGGTCGATCCCGGCCGGTTCAGAACATGCAATTGCCGGAACGGGAAGGCCGCGTTCATTAGCGCGACCCGGGTACTGTTGACGTCCACCTTGATGGCCGTCAACTCGTCCTCATCCAGCGTGCCAATGTGTTGCCGCGTCAGCATGCGGACCCAGTTGATCCCAGTGACCTTGCTCAAGAAGGCCATCTCGGTCAACCGCGTCGGCCGCACGCCGACCACGGCTAGTTGCTTGGTCTCACCCTTGGGGGCAAATAGAATCTGGACCATCCCCGTCATCTGCCGCTCGCTGACCGCCTGCTTGGCCATTTCGACCAAGTTTAGGCGCTTGGCCTTAGGCAACTCGGCGGGCATCCGGAAGGCCGTGACCTGCGCTAGAGACTTGTTCATCCCCGGCGCAATCATGTCCATCACCCCAACCGCAATCTTCTGCTGGCCGTTGACGAACAGGCTGACACCAATCGTCGCCTGCTTGGGCGCCGGTTCATCCGTTTCTTGATCCGGCGGTAAGACGTGTAAGTTCAGGTCGAGCTTTTTCAGCTCACGGGTCAGGTAATGCCGGTTGCCTGGCACGATGACGATGTCCGGGTGCTCAACGCTAATGACGTTGAGCACATCCCCCAGTTGAATCGGATCCACGTACTGCTTGTCGGAGAACTCCGGGGCCACGCTCACAGCGTTTGGGTTGGTGTTCATTAAGATGGTGTGATACCCCGCCCGCTTGAGCTGCTTGAGCATCTCGGTGGTAAAGTACTCCGCCGCCGAGTTAGGCCCTAACTGGTTGCCGCCCCGGCCTAATACTAAGGCGGTCCGGTCGCCCAGCGATTGGCTCTCATTTTCGTCCTCAAACGTGCTGTAGTAGCCACTCAGGTCCTCCGGAAACTCGCCGGCGGTCGGTTCGATCATCTTATAGGTCGGGCGAATCTTCGCCTCGGCGGATAAGGCCCGAATCGTTGCCGTATCGGTCTGCCAGATGCGGGCAATCATCCCGTCGCCGAACCCGTAATACCGGGCCCGCCGCAACGTTTCAACGTCACGCGGATTCTCCGTGATTTCGTGCTCAATAGTCAACAAGTGTTGGAGCTTCACGAAATAAAAGGGATCGATCTTGGTCAGCTCACTGAGTTCCTCCGGCGAGTATCCGCGTCGAAGGGCTTCAATCAGCACCAGAATCCGGTTCGCCAGTGGGTGAATCAGCTGACTAATCATCTCATTGTCAGTCAGGTTACTAACGGAGGGCAGGACGTCACGGGGCGAGAACTGCGAGCTCCGGACCGACTTCAACATGGCCTCCTCGACCGACCGGCCAATCCCGACGGTCGAGCCGACCGCCTTCATCACCGTGTCCAAATGCTGGTCGGCGTCGGGAACTTCCTGGAACGGCCACAGCGGGATACGAACGCTCACGTGGTCGCTGGTTGGTTCCATGATGGCGGTCTGCTTGGTGAAGTTCCCGGGCAACTTGATGTCCACCAAGCGTTCACCCAGTAACAGGGCTCCGGTCACCAATGAGATCGGGTAGCCCACGGTTCGGGCCGCCAGCGTAACGCCCCGGGTGAAATACGGCGCTAGCTTGGTCACGTAGAAGTGCTGGTTGGCCGGGTTCAACGCGAAGTTCACGTGCAGGACCCCGACGATGCCCAGTTCCGTGGCAATCCGGAAGGTCGCATCCCGTAGGTCCTGATACTCGCGGTCAGTCAGCGTCTGCGGCGGTGTCACGGCGATGGAGTCGCCAGAGTGAATCCCAATCGGATCGACGTCCTCCAGACCACTGATTAAAATCTTGGTATCGGCCACGTCGCGGAGCGCGACCATTTCAATCTCCTTATAACCAACCACGCTACGTTCCAACGTGCACTGGTCGAACCGTGATTGCTGGAAGCCTTGGTTTAAGGCTGCCAACATGTCGTCGACGTTCTCACAGATGGTCCGGTTGGTGTCCACCCGTGGTGCGACCGGTTTCACGATTAACGGAAAACCAATCGCTTCAACCAATCCCAAGGCCTCGTCGTCGGTCTGGACGACTTGGGCCTCGATGACCGGTTCGTTGATCTCCCGTAGTGTCGCGTTGAGGTCGGCCGGATTATTAATCTGCCGCAACGTCGACGTGGGCATCCCCAGAACCTGGACGCCGAACCGTCCCAGGTCACCGTTTTCTAGGAGCTCTTGGGCAATGCGAATTCCCTGAAGCCCCCCTAAAGTTGGTAAAATAGCGTCCGGCTGGTCTTTTTCAATAATGTGCCGGACGTTGGCCGTGGTCACGGCCTGGATGTACATATTCGTGGGTTGAATCTCTTCGAGGGCGACCGAGAACGGGTTGTTGTCGATGACCAGCGTTCGGACGCCGTGTTTTTTGAACCCGGTCAGAATCTGAACGGTCGCGCTGTCCAGCTCGGTCTCGTGACCAATCTCTGTCGGACCACTCCCGATGATTAAGACCTTCTGTAAATTCGTCAAGCTCTGCAAGTCTTATCCCTCCCGTGCCGTCATCGCTTCCATAAATTCATCGAATAGATCGCGACTCTCGTGGGGACCCGGGGCACCGTCCGCAAAAAATTGCACCGAAAAGGCCGGGAAATCCCGGTGGCGCAACCCCTGAACCGTCCCGTTGATCAGGTCAACGTAGGTCGTAATCAGCCGGTCTCTGTCAATCGACTTGGCCGTCACGGCATACCCCTGACCCTGGGTCGCGTAAATAACGTCGTTGGTGATAATCCGGCGAATCGGGTGACTGCTTCCGTGGTACTCCACGGGCAACGCGGTCAACTCCGCGCCGTTCGCCAGGGCAAAGAGCTCGTGGCCCAACCCAATCGCAAACAGTGGAATCTCCGCCTGGACCTCACGAATCATGTCGAGGACCCCCTCGCCCAAGTCTAGGGGCGACCCGGGTCCGGTCGACAACAGCACGCCGTCCGGGTCCAGGTTCAGAACATCCTGAGCACTCGCTGTCCACGGTAAGACCGTGACGTTACAACTGCGTGCCGAGAGTTGTCGCAAGATGCCGTGTTTCAGGCCAAAGTCGATGACCACCACGTTTTTACCGGTATCTGGGTTCGGATACGGCTTGGGGGTCGCGACCTGATCGACCTGCCGGTTGGTCAGGACCGTGGCGTTCAGTTGGTCGAACGCGTGTGCGTCGGCCACGTCAACGATACTGCCCTTCATCGGCCCCGCCTGGCGGAGCTTCCGAATCAGGGCCCGGGTGTCGATGCCGCTGACCCCGGGGATGTTATGTTGTCGCAAGAATTCATCCAACGACAGTTTGGAGAGGCGGTTGGTCGAGATATTGGTCAGGTCCCGAACCACCATTCCCTTGGCCGTTGGCAGGATCGATTCATAGCTATCGTGGTTGATGCCGACGTTACCGATCGCCGGTTGGGCGAAAATAATGATTTGATTATGGTAGATCTGGTCGGTCACCGTCTCCTGATAGCCCAGTAGGTCTAAGTTAAAGATGACTTCGCCGCTGGTCGTCGCACCGGCACCAAAGCCCTCGCCAGCGTACGCCGAGCCGTCTTCTAGAATTAAATAACGTTTTGCCATGCAAATCGGCCCCTTTGTCAGTCCGCTGTGTGTTTACGCCTTAAGAATCTCAACGGCATCTCGATTATCGATTTCGGATACCGAAACTTTGATCCGTTCCCGTTGCGAACTAGGGATGTTTTTGCCCACGAAGTCCGCCCGAATCGGCAGCTCGCGGTGGCCCCGGTCAACTAACACGGCCAGGTTGATACTCTTGGGCCGGCCCAAGTCCATGATGGCACTCATCGCTGCCCGGATGGTCCGGCCGGTGTACAGGACGTCGTCGACCAAAATCACCTTTTTGCCTTCGACGCTAAAATCGATATCGGCAGCCGAAACTTCGGGTTCATCGTTCTGTGAATCGTGATCGATATCGTCCCGGTACGGGGTAACGTCTAAAGCACCCACGGGGACCGTCACGTTTTCAAGCTGTTGCAAGCGACTGGCGATTCGTTGGGCTAGGTAAACCCCACG
>DXGJ01000061.1 GCA_019113985.1 Candidatus Levilactobacillus faecigallinarum | reverse complement strand
AAAATCTGCTAAACTAAACCTAACATCATACATTTCGGGAGGTTGGTATCATTGGTCACAACGTATACCGAAGCACTTAACTTTATTCACGGTCGGGACCGGTTCAAGAAGGCACCGACCCTCGCGCGGATGCGCCGCTTCATGGCCCTACTTGGGAACCCACAGGACCACCTCAATATGATTCACGTGGCAGGGACCAACGGTAAGGGGTCCACCGTTGCCTTCTTACGGGACCTCTTAATGGCCGATGGGCAGACGGTCGGGACCTTCACGTCCCCGTTCATCACGCGGTTCAACGAGCGTATCAGTCGGGATGGTCAGCCCATCAGCGATGCGGCGTTGATTGATCTGGTCAATCGGGTGCAACCGGTGGTTCAACAGTTAGACCAGGAGCTGGCCGAGAAGGGCCCCACGGAGTTTGAAATCGACACGGCACTGATGTTTTGCTACTTTGCCGAACATCCCGTGGACACTGTCGTGGTGGAAGTCGGGCTGGGGGGGCTGTACGATTCGACCAATATCATTACACCGGTCGTGTCGGTGATTACCACCATTGGGATGGACCACATGCGCCTGCTGGGAAACACGATTTCTCAGATTGCGACACAAAAAGCGGGCATCATTAAGCCGGGTGTCCCCGTGGTGGTTGGTCGTCTACCACAAGACGCTCTGGCCGTGATGGACCAGACGGCTACTGAACAACACGCGCCGATTGTGGCCTTGGACCGCGACTTCACGGTGACCAACCAACCGCATGACCAGTGGGGCGAACGGTTCGCCTACCGGTATGGGGAGTGGCATTGGCAACACTTGCAGGTTGACCTGCTTGGCCAGTATCAGATTGACAACGCGGCGACCGCTCTGACCGCTTTTATTACCTATCAACGGGCGCGTCAGGGGACGGTCACGGCGGCCACGATTCGTCAGGGCCTGGCGCACACAGCCTGGCCTGGTCGGTTCGAACGCCTGAATACGCAGCCACTGATTGCCATCGATGGGGCCCACAACGAACCGGCAATGGTCGAGTTGACCCAGCTTCTGCGGCGTCACTTCGCTGACAACGATGTGTACATCGTGTTGGCGGTGCTGGCAGATAAGCAGTACGCCAAGATGGTCCAGACGTTACTGACAGTCCCGAACGTTCATCTGATTGTGACCCAGTTCAGTGGCCCTGGTAAACGGGCAGCGGCGACCCCACTGGCCCTCGAGGATGCTGTGGTCGACCACGACCGGATCACGATGGCAGCGAGCTGGCCCGAGGCGCTTAAGGTCGCGTTAGGCACCATGTCTGCGGAGGACCTGTTACTGTTGACGGGGTCCCTGTACTTCGTCTCAGATGTGCGCCACTATTTCAAGGATGATGAGGAGACAGACCAATCGCAGCAATAGCCGACCATTAGGCGTGTTACGACCTGGACCAATGGGTCACCTAACCAGCAGAACGTGGGGAACCCTTAAAATCTAATTAAAATCATCTTTAGGTATTTCTTTCTGCTTAAAAGTTCGGTATTCTTATCGTTGACGACGTGTTCTCACCTAGATAGGTATGTTATAATACGTCTATCAATGAATAAGACAAAAATCCATTAATATTTTGTTGACAATGAAGGGATGAAACACAGTGTTCGGAATAGGAACGAAAAATATTGGAATCGATTTGGGTACCGCCAATACGATTGTCTACGTTGACGGTAAGGGAATCGTTCTACGCGAACCTTCCGTTGTCGCCAAGAACACAAAGTCTGGGGAAATTGTGTCCGTTGGTGAAGACGCACGCGCAATGATTGGACGGACGCCAGCAAGTATCGTGGCTATTCGGCCTTTGAAGGATGGCGTTATCGCTGATTACGATACCACGGTGGCCATGATGAAATACTTCATCGAAAAGACAGTTGGTCGCTCCGGTGGTAAACCTTACGTCATGGTTTGTGTCCCTAGTGGGGTCACGGAAGTTGAAAAGCGGGCCGTTATCGATGCAACGCGGGTTGCCGGTGCACGGGACGCTTACGTTATTGAAGAACCATTTGCCGCTGCGATTGGTGCCGGGCTTCCCGTCATGGACCCAACCGGGAGCATGGTGGTCGACATGGGTGGTGGAACCACCGATGTTGCCACGATTTCCTTAGGGGGCATTGTTTCCAGCCGGTCCATTCGGGTTGCTGGTGACAAGCTGGATGACGCCATTGCGACGTACATTCGGACGAACTTTAATTTACTGATTGGGGAACGGACTGCTGAAAAGCTGAAGATGGACGTTGGTTCCGCTTCTGTTAAGGATGCTGAAAATATCGAAGGTGTGACGATTCGTGGGCGTGACCTGGTGACCGGGTTACCAAAGGCCGTCGAAGTCTCTGCCGTCGATGTGGCGAAGGCCATTCAGGAACCCGTTCAAAGTGTTATCACGGCCATCCGTGAGACCCTGGAAGAGACGTCTCCCGAAATTGCGGCCGACGTTATCGATCATGGTATCGTCTTGACCGGTGGTGGCGCCTTGCTGAAGAACCTGTCTGAAGTGATTGCAGACGCAACCAAGGTTCCGGTCTCCATTGCGAACGACCCATTAGATTGTGTGGCTGCTGGTACTGGTGAATCCTTAAAGAGTATCGACGTCATGAAGAAAAAATAGGGACTAGCGGGAAGGCAGCTTCCCGCTTCTTTATTGTTTACGGTATGGGTCCTAATCGGATCGCACCAGATGGAGGTCAAACATGCAGAAATTTTCTTTCAATCGACGGCTGGTCATCATCATTGTCTGTCTGATTGTTAGCTTTGCTTTGATGACGTTGTCCGTAGCCGTTCGAAACAAGCGGTCGACGCCGCCGTTGATTCAGCAATTCGGCAACGACATCGTTGGCTTAGCCGATCGGGTCGTGGCATTGCCCGCCAATGGATTAAAGGGGTCCGTCAGCTCCGTTTCGGAACTTTTGAATACCTATCAAGAAAATCAACAATTGAAGAAGCAAGTGAGTGAACTGGCCCAGACCAAGGTCCGCGATCAAACGTTAGCTAAAGAAAACAAGCAATTGAAGAAGCAGGTCAGCCTGAATGACTCATTAACGGACTACTCCGCCATTACGGCGGCCGTGATTACGCGGACACCATCTTCTTGGCAAAACCAGGTCATTATCAATAAGGGGTCGTCGGCTGGCGTGGTGAAGAACATGCCCGTCATGTCCGGCTCTGGGTTGGTTGGCCGGGTTGCCGAGGTCAACAAGACCAATTCGAAGGTCGAGCTGATTACGGACAACAATGATTCTGCCAACCGGTTCGCCGTGGAAATTACCACGAAGTCTGGTAAAACCGTCAACGGTGTTCTGAGTGGCTACAGCTCCTCAACTGGGGAGATCACCATGAACAACATCACGACGAAGGCAAAAATCAGCAAGGGTGACAAGGTTGTCACCAGTGGCCTGGGTGGCGTAACGCCTAAGGGCCTCTACGTGGGTAAGGTGGCCAAGGCAAGTGGCGACGACTACGGTCTGTCGACGAAACTGTACATCACACCCGCGACAGACTTGAGCAGTCTGAATATCGTGACGGTTGCCGTCACGAAACAATAGGGGGGACGCCGCGTGTATCGATTATCAAAGTTACGGTTCGGCTTCCCGATTGGCTTATTGCTCATGTTACTGTTCGATGGTTCCGTTAGCCAGCTATTTAGCACCCATTTATTCCGGCCATCTGCTGTTATGGTGAGTCACCTGGTGGTTCTCTGGCTAGTCTGCGGGGTGCTATTTGAAGACAACTATGATATCCCACTGGCCCGGTGGGCAGCAGTTGCGGGGGCCGTTTTCGACCTCTACTACACGGGTATCTTCGGGGTATACGTCTTTATCTTCCCGTTAGTCGTCTACCTGACGCGGCAGTTAGCAGGGTATATCAGTCCCAACTTCTTGAGTGGCCTGTTGATTTACTTTATTGATATCACAATTGTGGAGGCCCTCGGGTACTTTGCGAGTCGCATGATTCATCTGACCAGTATGGCGGGGAGCACCTTCTTAGTCACAACTTTGGGGCCCACGTTAGCCTTGAATCTTGCGTTCTTTGTGATTTTATATTTTCCCATTCGATGGGTGTATAATTGGTTAAAATAGGTGGAGGGAACGAACGCTATGCAAGCTGCCGTACTACGTGGAACGCAAAATGGCTATGATTTGGTTTTAAAGCAATCCGCAAGTCTAGACCAAATCCTAGCTGACTTAAAAACATTGTTAGAGAACCTCAAGGTGGACCCCCAGGCGCAAGAAGCGACCAAGGTGTCGTTGGATGTTCTAACGGAGGACCGGATTTTAACGGCCGACGAGAAGCATCAAATCGAGCAACTGGTGGGCCGTTACCCGCGGTTCGAGATTCATAAGATTGCAGCGAACGTCATGACGATTGCAGACGCGATTCAACTGCGGGAACGGGAGAACGTCCACCTGTTGAGTAAAATCATTCGGAACGGCCAAGAAGTCGTGATGACGGGGGACGTCCTGTTTTTGGGAACAATTCATGAGGGCGGTAAGCTCCGAACAACTGGAAATATCTTTTCGATGGGGAACGTTGCAGGTATCTTGCAAGCGGGTTTTCCGGATGATGAGACCAAGTTAATCATGGGGAACTTACAAACTGCCCAACAAATTCGTATCGCGGAGCAATTCGACATTGTTGAGGCGGATCAGATTCAACCGTCGGCGCAGACCATTGCTTATGTGAACGACCTTCATGTGTTGTCGTACGGGAACTTGGGAAATTTAAAAAAGATTAACCCCAAGCTCTATAACCAGATCGGAGGAATTTAGAAATGGGTAAAGCAATTGTGATCACCTCTGGTAAGGGTGGCGTTGGTAAGACGACGACCAGTGCGAACATCGGGACCGCCTTGGCCCTAATGGGCAAGCGGGTCTGCTTGATGGACTTAGACATCGGGTTACGTAACCTGGATGTCGTATTGGGCCTGGATAATCGGATTATCTACGATATCGTTGACGTTGCCGAGGGCCGGGCCAAGTTGCCTCAGGCCTTGGTGAAGGACAAGCGGTTCGACGACAAGCTCTACCTATTGCCAGCGGCACAGAATACGGATAAGACGGCTCTCCAGCCTGATCAGGTCAAGGAAATCGTTGACGAACTCAAGCCAGAGTATGATTACGTCTTGATTGATTGCCCAGCTGGGATTGAGCAGGGCTTCATGAATGCCGTTGCCGGGGCAGATGCCGCCATTGTGGTGACGACGCCTGAGATTTCCGCCGTTCGGGATGCCGACCGGGTCGTTGGTTTATTGGAGCAGCATCCGTTGACGAAAGCCCCCCGGTTGCTGATCAACCGGATTCGGCGCAACATGATGCAGGATGGTTCCATGATGGATATTGATGAGATCACCCACCATTTGGGTATCGAATTACTGGGCATCATTTTCGATGACGACGAGGTCATCAAGACGTCCAATCAGGGTGAACCTATCGTGATGTCAACGGACAATGCGGCTTCCCAAGGCTACCGGAACGTTGCTCGGCGGCTTGAGGGTGAGACCGTTCCGTTGATGAAATTAGAAGACCAGCAGGATCCTGGTTTCTGGCACCGTGTCAGCAACTGGTTCCATCGCGGTTAAAAATAAGACTTGACGTCGCCAACAAAAAAACGTAGTATGTTGGCAATGAAACAAAACGTTGATCAGAAGAGTAATCGGATGAAGTGTCAACAGAAAGCCCGGGTGATGGAAACGGGTGACCTTGATTCGACGAACCACATCTGTGAGTTGGCCGTCTGAAAACAGTAAGATGGTTCGGGTTAGCCCGTTATCGCTGGAGTTGCTTGCAACTCACTGAGGTTGATTTAGTGATAGATCAACGAACAGGGGTGGAACCACGATGTGATCGTCCTCTTAGGCCTACGGGTCTGAGGGGGCTTTTTTATTTTCACGGCGGGGTCCCGAGCGAGCAACTCCCTGAGTCGGCGTGTGTGAACATGTCGAAAATTGAGGTGGAACCGCGGTAAAACGTCCTCTTGGCAAGCTTGCCAAGTGGGCGTTTTTTTAGTTGAGAAGGAGGAGACTGGTTATGCACTACGTTAATGAAATTTTACCCTCACTGATTTCCGGAACGGGAATGACGTTATCAATATTCTTTTGGACGATTGTTGTATCGATTCCCCTAGGGATTCTGGTTGGTTTGGGAATGATGACGAAATTTAAACCCCTGACGTGGGTAATCAACTTTTACGTCTGGGTAATGCGTGGAACACCGCTATTATTGCAACTGATTTTTGTTTTTTACGGCCTACCGACGCTGGGAACCGGGATTGTTTTTCCCCGGTACGAGGCGGCCCTGGTAGCCTTTATCCTGAACTACACGGCCTACTTTGCTGAAATCTTCCGGGGCGGCCTGCAAGCCATCCCCGAGGGTCAATATGAAAGCGCCCGGGTCCTACGCCTGACGAACTGGCAGACCCTACGAAAAATCGTGATTCCCCAAGTGATTAAAATCGTGTTACCGTCAATCGGAAACGAAGTCATCAACTTGGTCAAGGACTCGTCCTTGGTGTACGTCATCGGACTAGGCGACCTGTTGCGGGCTGGTAACGTGGCCATGGCGCGGGACGTCACGTTGGTACCCCTAGTCTTAGTGGGAATCATCTACTTGTTACTCACGGCCGTCTGCACGGTGGCCCTGCGACGTTTAGAGAAGCGATTCAGCTTCTGGCGGTAGAGAAAGGAAGGGCATGCGATGCTTGAACTAAAAGAAATTACGAAAAAATTCGGTGGTAAAACAATCTTGGACGGAATCGATTTGACCGTTCAGGATGGTAAAATCTTAACAATCGTGGGGCCTTCCGGAGCCGGTAAGACCACCCTGTTACGGTGCATTAGTGGTCTGACCACGATTGATGGGGGCGAGTTCCTCCTGGATGGGAAGTCATTCGACCCCGCCACCAACCGCGATAACGATTCGGTGATTGGTGTGGTCTTTCAAGACTTTCAACTCTTCCCGAACCTGACGGTGTTGCAGAACGTTACGTTGGCCCCCACGATGGTCTTGAAGAAGGGAACTCAGGAAGCTGATACGGAAGCGCAGCGTTTGCTGAAGCGGTTGAACCTGGATGGTAAGGCGGACTTGTACCCGTACGAGCTATCCGGTGGTCAGAAGCAACGGGTGGCAATTGTCCGGGCGTTGGCCATGCACCCGAAGCTTCTGTGTTATGACGAGCCAACTTCCGCACTGGACCCAGATTTACGAAAAGAAGTTGAACAAATCATCCTGACCTTAAAGCAAGAGGGCATGACTCAGATTGTGGTGACCCACGACATGCCCTTTGCGGAAAAGATTGCCGACGAGATGCTACGGGTCGAACCAAAGGACTAAGGGGGGACGAGCATGAGCATGAAACGATTACGGCGACTGGTACTCGCCTTCGCCCTGGTTCTCGGGGTGGGTGGCCTGCTGAGCGGGTGCACCAACGTGACTCACCGGGCGAATACCCAAGATACTTGGCAGACGATTCAAAAACGGAAGAGCGTCGTGATTGGCCTTGACGATACCTTCGTTCCCATGGGATTCCGGCAGAAGAGTGGGAAGTTGGTCGGGTACGACATCGACTTAGCCCGGGCCGTGTTCAAACTTTACGGCATCAAGGCCGACTTTCAGAGTATTGACTGGTCGATGAACGCTACGGAGTTGCACAACGGGACCATTGACCTCATCTGGAACGGCTACTCGATTACACCGGCACGAAAAAAGCAAGTGGCGTTCTCGGATGTTTACCTGAACAACGATCAGGTATTGGTTACTTTGAAAAAGAACCACATTAAGTCGTTTGCCGACATGACGGGTAAATCATTGGGTGCACAAAACGGGTCGTCCGGTTACACGGACATCGATACCTACCCGAAGCTCCTAAAGAATCGGATCAAGGGGCACAGCGCGATTCCGTATGATCAATTCACAGATGCCTTCATTGACTTAAACGTGGGGCGGATTCAGGGGTTGCTGATTGACAGTACCTACGCGACCTACTATATTAAGCACCAAAAGGATCCGAGTGCTTACCGAATCATCAACGGTGGGTTTCCTAAGGAACAATTTGCGGCCGGGATGCGGAAGGGTGACGTCACGATGCGACGGAAGATTAACGCGGGTCTAAAGCGGCTAGCGGCGAACGGAACCCTCAAGCAGATCAACCAGAAGTGGTTTGGCAGTGACGTGGATACGCCGTTACTAAACGGGACCAAGTAGGCTGATACGACAAGCTGGTAATCCGCCTTGCCTGTTCCGCGTAGCGGGCAATGTGGTAATGATGTTAGCAAAAGGTTGGGACAAACGTCTCAATCTTTTTATTTGCCCAAACGACCGGTGGTGGACACCTATTTCAAGCCCCAAACGGTGCTCGATGACGGTCGTGATTCCCGACGAATCACCCGGGATTCCGGGCCTGTTTACCTGGACCGTGGCTTGTATTTGTTCGAAATTTCCCTTATCATTAAACACCGTTAGTTATTTGCTGAAGGAGGCCATACGCGTGCAATTACGCATTCAAGACGGGGTAACGGTGGACCTGTTACCCTCTAAGCAGTTTAAAACCATTGGCATCAAAGTGGATTTTGTGACGCCACTAAAGGCCACGGCAATTACGGCCCGTGCGTTGTTGGCCCAGGTTCTTGAGACCAGTACGGCGGCGTATCCGACGCAGACGGCGTTGGCCCGGCAGTTATCGGCCATGTATGGGGCTAATTTTGGCATTACCGTGCTGAAGATTGGCACCCAGCATATCGTTCGGTTGACCTGTTCCGTGGTGGATGATAAGTACCTCGACGCCTACGATGATCAGCAACCGTTGTTTGAACGGGGCATGGCGTTACTCCGGTCGGTCTTATTTGCGCCACTGCTGCCCGGTGGGCACTTTGACCCCACGACCTTTACCCAGCAGCGCCAAAACCTCCTAACGGCGATTAAATCTTTAGACGATGATAAACAATACTTGGCCAATCGGCGCTTACAGGAGCTCCTCTTCGCTGGTCAACCCACCCAAGCCATGAGTGCGTTGGGCGATTTAACCACTTTGGGTGATCTGACCGCGACCGACATTTTAGCGACCTACCATGACATGTTGGCTCACGATGCGGTCCACCTTGCCGTGATTGGCGACGTGACACCTGACCGGGTCCAAGCGGCCCTGCAGGACTGGCCGTTGACTGGTCGGAAGCCGGCCGACCAGACCCCGTATTATCACTGGGATGCTAAGGACCAGGTACAGGTCGGAGACGACGTTGCGCCGGTGGTTCAGGCGAAGTTAAACTTGGCTTACCGGTTACCGGTATACCGCAACGATGCCGATTTTATGGCGGCCGTGGTGTTTAACGCCGTCTTCGGTGGGACGCCGCTCTCGTTACTCTTTACCAATGTCCGTGAGAAGGCCAGTCTGGCCTACTACGCCAGCAGTAGTTATAACCCGTACACGGGGACCATGGGCGTGCAGACCGGGATTCAGGCGGAGAATCAAGCACGCGTCCAGGAGATTGTTCAGGCTCAAATTACGGACCTCCAGGCGGGTAAGCTGGACGCCAACCTCTTGGCAGAGATCAAGGCCAGTCTGTTAAATGCGCGGTTGTCCGGGCTGGATAGTCCCAACCGGCTCCTGAGTGAGCGGTTAAACGCGCAATTGACCAACGTGACCATGACGGTAACGGCGTGGGAAGAGGCCTTGGCCGCGGTCACGGTAGCCGATGTCCAACGGGTAGCGCGCCGAGTTACGCTACAGGCGACATACTGCTTACACGGAGGTGAAGTGCATGCTGAATAAACAAACGTATGACCGGTTAAATGAAACCGTCTATCGGACCACGCTGGCCAATGGCTTGGAGGTCATCTTGGTGCCCAAGGCGGGCTTCCATAAGACCTTTGCCATCATGACCACCGACTATGGGTCCATCGATAACCACTTCGTCCCCCGGGGACAGACGGCGGCCGTTCGGTTTCCCGATGGAATCGCCCATTTCCTGGAACATAAGTTGTTTGAGAAGAAGGACCACGACGCCTTTGACCTGTTCGGGCAGTTCGGGGCAAGTTCCAATGCTTTTACCAGCTTTACCCAGACCAGCTACCTCTTTGCGACGACCAGTCACCTGCATGAGAACTTGGATATTCTGTTAGACTTCGTGCAGGACCCGTATTTTACGGCTGAGACGGTCAACAAAGAGAAGGGGATTATCGGACAAGAGATTCAAATGTACGATGATGACCCCGGCTGGCAGGGATATTTTGGGATGATTGGGAATCTGTATCCTAAGGAACCTCTGCACATTGATATCGCGGGGACAATTGCGTCCATCGATAAGATTACGGCTGATGATCTCTACGCCGCCTATCAAACGTTCTATCACCCCAGCAACATGAGCTTAGTCGTGGCCGGCCAGTTGGACCCCGAACAGGTGTTGGACTGGATCACCACAAACCAGGCCAAGAAGACCTTCGCCCCGGCGACCCCGATTCACCGGATTCCGAATCCAGTCACGGCACCAGAGCAAGTCATCGATCACACCACACGTTCACTTGCCGTGACCCGGCCGAAGGTGAACCTGGGAATCCGGGGCTTCGACGTTGTGCCAACGGGAGCAGCAGCGCTACGGTATAGCGTCATCGTCTCCCTGATTTTTGACCTGCTGTTTAACGACACCAGCGACAACTACTTGCGACTATACAATGCTAACGTGATTGATGACAGCTTCGGCTACGATTTTCAAGTTCAGCGGGGCGCGCACTTCGGCCAGCTGGCAGGGGATACGGACGACCCAGAGACGTTTGTGGCTGAACTGCGGGAAATCTTACAGGACGTGCCCGGTCAATTAGCTGCGGCCCAACCCCAGTTTGACTTGGTCAAGCGTGAGGCCATCGGTCGGCTGATTGGGGCCGTGAACTCACCGGAGGCCATTGCCAACCAATACTCGGGACCGCTGTTTGGTGGCACCATGTTATTTGATGAATTAGCGGTACTTGAATCCCTGCAATTCACGGACCTGCTGCCGGTTGCCCATGCCTTTTGGGACCACAGCGTGCAGACGGTCGCGACGATTTTGCCAGAAGGGTTAAGAAACAGTTAAATCAAGAAATCTAGGGCTTGTGGCTGAAAATGCGCCGGCGCCTATGCTATACTTCAATAGAGAAATCTTGAATAGGTGGAGAGTTTAAAAAATGAGTGAGAACAAAATTACGCTGGGGAAAACGTTAAAGGATGCGCGGATTGCCAAGGGATTTACGCTGGATGACCTCCAGCAGGCAACTAAGATTCAGAAGCGCTACCTGATGGCGATTGAGGACCAGCAGTTTGATGAACTCCCGGGGGACTTTTACGTCCGGGCCTTCATCAAGCAATACGCTGACATGGTTGATCTTGATGGGGCGGAACTGTTGAAGCAATTCGATAGTGCCCTGCCAAGTACACAGACGCAAGAATACGTTGATAAAGTGAATGAGACGAACCCAGAGACCCGTTCTCAACAGCGAAAGGTTGACGAACGGTCGTCCCAGTTACGGCGTTTGATCCCTCTGACCGGGGTAGTTGTGGTGGTTTTGCTGGTGTTGGTCGGTATCTGGTATGCCGCGGCAAAGAGCAGTCATTCAACGACCAAGCAGAATGTCGATAGTAGTTCCGTAAGCGTATCGGGAAGCAGTAGCTCGAGTTCTAGTAGCAGTAGCAGCTCGGCATCGAAGAAGTCTTCTTCGAAGAAGTCGACCAAGACCGCTAGCTTTAAGCAACTCAGCGCCACAACTTCCGGCTCAACTTGGGAAATGAAGAATGCGTCCAGCAAGCCGAAGATTAGCTTAGCAGCCACTGGCAGTAGCTGGATCGCGGTTAAGGTTAGTGGCTCGACGGTCTGGCAAGGGACCCTGTCGGCTTCGACCACGCATACGTTAACGTTGCCGAGTTCCGCAACTAGCGTGACCTTCAACTTTGGGAATGCACCGGTCACTACAGTTAAGGTCGACGGGAAGAAGTTTGCCTTCAACTCAACGACGGCAACCAGTAACGCAACGAGTAGTAGTAGCTCGACCACGGATACCACGACCACGTCAAGTTCCAGTACCACGACGTCTTCGTCACAGGTTCAAGAAGTTACGTTGGAATTTAAGTAAACAACCTAAGCGGGTCGGTCCGTCACGACCGACTCGCTTTTTTTAATGATAGAGAGTGCGTTAAGGAGGAATTATTTGTGAACGTCCCAAATCGTTTGACAATCATGCGAATCATCCTGATTCCCATCTTTTTGCTCGTATTGGTATTACCCCTGAATTGGGGGACGGTGACCTGGTTAGGCACCGCGATTCCGGTGACCCAGGTTTGGGGAGCCTTGATTTTTGCGGTGGCGTCGATCACCGACTTCTTGGACGGACAGATTGCCCGGCGCCAACACCTAGTGACCAACTTCGGTAAGTTTGCGGACCCCTTAGCCGACAAGATGATCGTCATGACGGCCTTTATCCTGTTAGTTGCCATGGGCGCCGTTCCGGCTTGGGGTGTTGCGATTATCGTTTGTCGTGAGCTGGCCGTAACGGGGCTGCGGTTGATTGTGGTTGAAACCGGTGGCCGCGTCCTGGCTGCTGCATGGCCCGGGAAGATCAAGACCACGACGCAGATGGTCGGCATCATTCTCTTGTTGCTGAACAACGTTGGCTTTGGGACGATTCACGTGCCAATGGCGCTAATCTTCTTCTACATCTGCCTGTTCTTCACGATTTACTCAGGCATCGACTATTTTGTCCAGAACCGGCAGGTCTTTGCGGACTCTTCAGCTGAATAAAGTGATGTGCCCCCGTTTGAGATTACCGTTAAGGCTCATGCACGGGGGTATTTTTACCGAAAAAGAAAAAATGACGAACGGTTTATCGGAAGTAACGGTAGACCACTTGGGAGGGAACAAACGTGCAAGCAGAAATTATTGCAGTCGGAACGGAGATCTTACTGGGTCAGGTGGCGGATACCAACTCGGCCTTCATCGCCCAGGAACTCGCGAGTGCGGGTATCGAAGTGTATTACCATTCCCTAGTGGGTGACAATGCCGATCGGTTAACGGCTCTGGTAGCACAGGCCAGAAAGCGGAGCAACTTGGTGGTCATTAGCGGTGGACTAGGTCCGACTAAGGATGACCTGACCAAGCAGACGGTGGCCCACTTGTTAGGTGTTAAGCTGGTGGAGGATGCGGACGCGATGGCCAAGATTCGCGACTTTTTTGTCACGACTGGTCGCGAGATGACGCCCAATAATCGCCTCCAGGCCCTGTACCTTGCGGGAAGCCATCCCTTGAAGAACCAGACGGGGATGGCCGTAGGAGCCTTCTATCAGGCCACAGATGGCGCTGACGTGATTCTTTTGCCTGGTCCGCCGAGTGAAATGGCCCCGATGTTTTTGCATCAGGCCATGCCCCTGGTCAAGGCGGCCTGCCAACGCCAGGAATACCTGACGTCGCGGGTGCTCCGATTCTTCGGTATCGGCGAGAGCCAGTTGGTCACGCAGCTAAGCGACCTGATCGACCAGCAAACCAACCCGACCATTGCGCCCTATGCCAAGCGCCACGAGGTGACGTTGCGGTTGACCGCGAAGACCACGGCGGCCGCGACGGCCAACCAACTCCTGGACCAGATGGTGGCAACCATCAAGGACCGCGTTGGTGCGTACCTGTACGGGTATGGGGATGATAACAGTCTGGCCAACGTGGTGGTGCACGACCTGATTGATCGGCACCTGACGATTACTGGGGCGGAGAGTCTAACGGCTGGTGAGTTTCAGAGTACGATTGGGTCAGTTCCCGGCGTTTCGGCCGTCTTCCCCGGTGGTTTTGTGACTTACGCCAATCGTGCCAAACACGACCTGCTGGGGATCCCACAAGACGTGATTGATCACGAAGGGGTCGTCAGCGCGGCAACCGCTAAGGAGATGGCTGAGCGTTCCCGCAAGTTGCTGGATACGGATCTGGCGCTGAGCTTCACTGGTGTTGCCGGACCAGATCGACTTGAGGGACAGCCGGCCGGAACGGTCTGGCTAGGCCTGGCCCAACGGGGGCAATCACCCCAGGCCAAGCTACTGCACTTGACGGGGACCCGGGCGGACATCCGAATGCGCTCGGTTCTGAACGGACTTGATTGGGTTCGACGGGAATTACCATCCGTGCAAAAATAGGGGAACTTTTGTTCTCTTTTTACTTGCATTTTGTTTGGTAAATCGGTATAGTGTTACTTGGAAATGCGAGCAACCAAAGGAGGATTTAGATGGCTGACGAACGACAAGCGGCGCTGGATAAGGCGCTGAAAAAGATTGAAAAGGACTTCGGTAAGGGATCAATCATGCGGATGGGTGACGACACCAAGACGCAGATTCTGACGGTTCCATCCGGCTCGTTGGCTTTAGACGTAGCCTTGGGCGTGGGTGGTTATCCCCGGGGCCGAATCGTTGAGATTTATGGGCCTGAATCTTCTGGTAAGACGACCGTTGCGCTACATGCGGTTGCCGAAGTACAGAAGCGTGGGGGCACGGCTGCGTATATTGATGCTGAAAACGCCCTGGATCCCGTGTACGCCACGGCTTTAGGGGTGGACATCGATAATCTGCTGTTGTCTCAACCGGATACGGGTGAGCAGGGGTTGTCCATTGCGGATGCCCTGGTTTCCTCTGGTGCCGTGGACATCGTA
This sequence comes from Candidatus Levilactobacillus faecigallinarum, assembly GCA_019113985.1. Taxonomy (GTDB): domain Bacteria; phylum Bacillota; class Bacilli; order Lactobacillales; family Lactobacillaceae; genus Levilactobacillus; species Levilactobacillus faecigallinarum. The sequence continues at coordinate 2,598 of DXGJ01000061.1, read as the reverse complement.
GTCGTCGACTCAGTTGCGGCTTTAGTCCCGCGGGCTGAAATCGAAGGTGAAATGGGGGACGCCCACGTTGGGTTACAAGCCCGGTTGATGTCCCAAGCTCTTCGGAAGCTTTCGGGGACGATTAATAAAACCAAAACGATTGCGTTATTCATTAACCAAATTCGGGAAAAAGTGGGCGTAATGTTCGGGAACCCCGAAGTGACACCCGGTGGTCGGGCCTTGAAGTTTTATGCCACGATTCGGCTAGAGGTTCGGCGGGCCGAACAGATCAAGAACGGGACCGATGTCATCGGTAACCGAACCCGAATCAAGGTCGTAAAGAACAAGGTTGCGCCGCCATTCAAGAAGGCCGAAGTTGACATCATGTACGGTAAGGGAATCTCCCAGACCGGTGAGTTGCTCGACATGGCCGTGGAGAAAGACATTGTCGATAAGAGTGGTTCTTGGTATTCTTACGGGGAAGACCGAATCGGTCAGGGCCGTGAGAACGCTAAGCAGTACCTGGCGGATCACGCCGATATCATGGCAGAGGTCAACAGTCGGGTGCGGACCGCTTATGGCGTTGCTGAAGAAGGCGATACGGCGACCGATACAAAGTCAGCCGACGCCAAGAAGGCCGGCAAGGATAAGCCAGCGAAGGATGCCAAGGCAGATAAGACGGCTGAAAAGCCCGCTGCCAAGCAGACGGCGTTGGATACCACGGAAAAGCCACGGGATACCACCCCGGGGACTACGGCCGACCAACCGCAAAATAAATAAAGCAATTAAAACGTCCAATGGCCGGAAGGTTTTGGGCGTTTTTTGTTGGGTAATTCAGGCGGTTCTAGGAGCAACCACGGATTGAGCGCTTTCGTCGGCTACTGAACTTAGCGGTGGTTTCTGGTGAGTTTAGTTGACAGTCTTCGTAGCAACTATTAAAATTGAATTTGTGTCAGTAATCATACAAACATCTTAAAAAGTCTGATGATAAATTAGTCATTTTTGATGATGCGGAGGTGGAATCATGAGTGTTCCAATTATAATCCTCGCAATCATCGCTATCGTTGTTGGTGTCGTGGGTGGTTATTATTTACGTAAATCCGTTCACGAACGCAAGTTAGATGCTGCGAAATACACCGCCAAGGGTGTATTAGCAGAAGCGCATAAGCAAGCTGAGACGGCCACGAAAGAGGCACTGTTAAGTGCTAAAGAGGACAGTCACAAGTATCGTGCGGAAGTTGAACAGGAGCTCAAGCAACGGCGAGCCGAAGTTCAGAAGCAGGAGGACCGGTTGATTCAACGGGAAGAAACGCTTGACCGTAAGGATAGTTCCTTGGAAAAGCGCGAAAGTTCGTTGAATCGGCGGGACAAAAAGCTGAGCGCTGAAGAGCAGAACCTAACTAAGAAGCAACAACAGGCAGACTCACTGATCGAAAAACGGCAGGACGCGGTGGAAGCCGTAGCCGCCTTATCCCAGGATGATGCACGGGACCTGATTTTGTCTGAAGCCAAAACGGCTTTGGCGGGGGAACGGGCAAAAATGATTAAGGAAAGCGAAGAAACGGCTCGTAAGACGGCTCAGGCCCGCGCCAAAGACCTGATTGTTTCCGCCATTCAACGCAGTGCCGCCGACATGGTCACCGAAACCACGATTACCGTGGTCACGTTACCAAACGACGACATGAAGGGACGTATTATTGGTCGTGAAGGCCGTAATATTCGGACCTTAGAAACGTTGACCGGAATTGATCTGATCATTGACGATACTCCAGAGGCCGTCGTTTTGAGCGGTTTCGACCCACTTCGACGCGAAGTTGCTAAAATTGCGCTGGAGAAGCTGATTCAGGACGGACGCATTCATCCGGCCCGAATCGAAGAGATGGTTGCCAAAGCGAAGAAAGAACTCGACGAACACGTTCGGGAACTCGGCGAGCAAGCAACCTTTGATTTGGGAATTCATTCGATGCACCCCGAGCTGGTTAAGCTCGTTGGTCGTTTGAACTTCCGGATTTCTCATGGGCAAAACGCTTTGGCCCATTCAATTGAAGTGGCTAAGATCACTGGGGTCTTAGCTGCCGAACTCGGTGAGGATGTTACGTTAGCAAAACGTGCAGGATTATTACATGATATTGGCCGTGCTGCAGAACACGAAGACGATAGCTCATACATCACGCTCGGAACAGACCTGGCGAAGAAGTACCGGGAAAGTTCCACCGTGGTCAACGCTATTGCCGCGCAAGCAGATCAGACGGCACCGCAATCCGTGATTGCGGAACTGGTGGGCACTGCCGATACGATTTCGGCGACCCGACCAGGTGCACGTTCCGACTCATTAGAGAGCTACATTCACCGGTTGGATAAGCTGGAGACCATCGCCAATGGCTTCAAGGGCGTGGATCACAGCTTTGCTATCCAAGCGGGACGTGAAGTTCGAGTCATCGTGCGGCCCGAGAAAATTTCCGATACGGATGCCGTTGTCTTGGCACGCGACATTAAGAAGCAGATTGAAGGCGACTTGGATTATCCAGGTCACGTCAAGGTTTCAGTTATTCGGGAAGTCCGGTCAGTTGAATATGCGAAATAAGTCAGAGAAGCTAGGCCTTAGGGTCCTAGCTTTTT
>DXGJ01000060.1 GCA_019113985.1 Candidatus Levilactobacillus faecigallinarum | reverse complement strand
CGGGGATTTCCCTGGTATATCAAGGATTACAGCTACTTTAACGGCTTAAAAAAACGCAACCGCGAACGGTTACGTTTTAAACGACGCATTAAGCTGAATGGTCGACTCGGCGAGCCAGTAAATCACCACAGAGTTGAATGGCGAAGACCAGCACCAGGATAATCAACATCGCGAGGAAGGTCACGTCGCTTTCGAAGCGGCTGTACCCCACGTTGATGGCCAAGTTACCAAGTCCCCCACCACCGATGGCACCTGCCATGGCGGTCAGGTCGATCAGACTGATCAAGGTTAGGACGGACGAGCGAATGATGTCCGCCAATCCTTCACGGAGATAGACCCGGAAGATGATGGCAATGGGGCCGGAACCAACGGCCTCCGCGGCCTCAATGACCCCGTGGTCAACTTCAGCCAGGGCATTTTGAATCTGCCGCGCGTAAAACGGGGCGGAGCCAATCACCAACGGCACGATGGCCGCGGTGGTCCCAATCGCCGTCCCCACAATAATCCGCGTGACGGGCGCAATGACTGCCAGCAGAATCACGAACGGAATTGACCGGAACAGGTTCACGATTTTGTCTAGGATGTTATAAATGACCCGGTTCTCCAGGATGCCGCCCGGTTGGGTCACAATCAACCCGATACCGATGGCCATCCCGATGATGCCCGCCACCACGGCGGTAATCAGGGTCATATAAATGGTTTCCCACGTGGCCTGCAGAAAGTCACTCTTCATCGTGACCGCGTTGGGAAAATATTTTGCAAAAAAGCTCAACTAGGCCACCTCCGGATTTTCTGGCTTCAATAACGTAATCTCAATCCCGGCATCCCGACAATACTGCCAGGCTTGTTCGAGTTGGTCGGGCTCCCCGGCCATGACCACCACTAGGTTTCCCAGCGGCGTGTCTTGTAAAATCTCCACGTTCCCGTACAGGATGTTGGAGACCACCTGGTACCGCTTGAACAACTCGGTAATCAGGGGGGCATCGGTACTAGCACCCACGTACTTGAGCTGGACCAGTCGGTGATGGTCGTCTAACCCCAACGTCTTGGCCTGCTTGTAAATCTTCTCCAAGGCCTGATCGATTTGCGTCGCCGTGTTGATGAAGTCCCGGGTTAGTGGCTGTTGTGGGTCGCTGAAGATGGACACCAAGTCACCACGTTCGATGATTCTCCCGTCCTCCATCACGGCAACCTTATTACAGATTTCCTTCACAGCTTCCATTTCGTGGGTAATCAGCACCACGGTCAGGCCAAGGTCCTTGTTCAAGCGCTTCAGGAGTTCCAGAATCGCCGTCGTGGTCTTGGGGTCCAAAGCACTGGTAGCTTCGTCACTGATCAAGATTTCGGGATCGTTGGCCAGGGCCCGCGCGATGGCGACCCGTTGCTTCTGACCACCGGAGAGCTGGGCCGGGTAATCCTTGGCCTTTTCACTCAAGCCAACCAGGTCCAACAACCGGGCGACCTTTTCCTGCCGTTCCTTATGCGAGAGACCGGTCCCCATCAAGGGGTAGTCCACGTTATCGGCGATTGTCCGGGCGTTCATCAGGTTGAAGTGTTGGAAAATCATGCCGATTTTCTGCCGCGCCGCTCTGAGTTCACCGGAACGCAGGGTCAGGATATCTTGGCCGTTGACCTCAACGCTTCCCGCAGTTGGCTTCTGTAGGCGGTTGATCACCCGTACTAGGGTACTCTTACCCGCGCCAGAAAAGCCAACAACCCCATAGATATCGCCACGGTCGACCTCTAACGAGACGTCCTTAACGGCCTGCACCGTTTGGCCCTTATTATGGAAGGTAACGTCGATATTGTTTAATGCAATAATAGGTTCTTTCGTCACAGTCTTTCTTCTCCTTCTCCCCGCTGCCGGTCACGAGGGCTTACTTCAGTTTCAGGTTCCAGGCTGGGATGGACAAGCCATCGTAGGCCTTTTCAATGTTCTTCTTGGTGGCTTCCGTCTGGTAAGCCTTGATGATCTTCTTGAAGGTGGCGCTGTTCTTGTCGGACTTGTTGGCCGCGATGATGTTAATGTATGGCTTGGACGCCTTGTTGACCTTTTCGCGGGCCAGGGCGGACTTCACGTTCAGCTTCGCGCTGGCCGCGAATTCGTTGTTGACTACGGCCGCCGTGGCATCGGACAGGGAACGTGGCGTTTGAGCAGCGTCCATTGGTGTAATCTTTAAGTTCAGCTTGTTCTGGGTAATGTTCTTAGGCGTTGGTAAGGCAACCTTATCGTTGACCTTGATCAGGCCAGCGGACTGGAGTAAATGCAGGGCCCGACCTTCGTTGGTGGCATCGTTTGGAATGGTGATTTGGTCACCCTTCTTGATTTGGGAAACGCTCTTGATCTTCTTTGAGTATAACCGTAGTGGTGCCAGGTAGGTGTTGGCGATGGCCACGATGTTGGACTTGTGGGCCTTGTTCCAGGTGTTCATGAAGTAGGTGTGCTGGAACGAGTTCAAGTCAATTTCGTGGTTGGTCAGGGCCGCGTTGGGCTGGTTGTAATCAGTGAAGGTCACCAGCTTGATGTTGATGCCTTCCTTGGCCAGCTTGGTCTTGATGGGGTTCCAGATTTTTTCGTCGGTCCCCATGATACCAACTTTCACGGTCTTGGTGCTGCTAGCCGACTTGCCACAGCCGGCAACGATCAATAATGGAAGCAATAGTAAGAATAACCAGGAAAAACGCTTGAATGATTTTTTCATATAAATACAATCCCCTTTTAATTGTGCTGACGCCCCGCCGCCTCATGAACGGACGGTGCGTCCAAATACGTTACTTGAGTTTCAAATTCCAAGCTGGGATGGACAAGCCATCGTACACCTTGGCGATGTTCTTCTTGTTAGCCGCCGTCTGGTAGGCCTTGGCAATCTTCTTGAAGGTTGCGTTGTTCTTATCCGCCTTATTGGTAGCTAAGATGTTGATGTACGGTTTTGAATCCTGGTTCACGGCTTCCTTGAAGAGGGCCTTCTTAGCATCCAACTTCGCGCTGGCCGCAAATTCGTTGTTGACCACGGCCGCCGTCGCATCCGAGAGGGACCGTGGCGTCTGGGCCGCATCAACTGGCGTAATCTTCAGGTGCAGCTTGTTCTCCGTAATGTTCTTTGGCGTTGGCAAACCAACCTTCTTGTCGACCTTGATCAGGCCAGCCGAAGCCAGGAGATGTAAGGCCCGGCCTTCGTTGGTGGCGTCGTTAGGAATGGTGATTTGAGCGCCCTGCTTGATTTGGGAAACCTTGGTGACCTTCTTGGAGTACAACCGTAACGGTGCCAGGTAGGTATCGGCAAACGCGACAATGTTGGTCTTGTGGGCCTTGTTCCAGGTATTCATGAAGTAACGGTTCTGGAACGAGTTCAGGTCGATTTCATGGTTGGTCAACGCCGCGTTGGGTTGATTGTAATCGGTGAAGCTGACCAGCTTAATCTTAACACCCTGTTTCGCGAGTTTGGTCTGGATAGGTTTCCAGATTTTTTCATCGCTCCCCATGATACCGACCTTGATGGTCTTGTTGCTGCTCGACTTGCCACAGCCCGAGACGATCAATAGCGGTATTAATAGTAGAAACAACCAGGCAAAACGTTTAAATGATTTTCGCATCTGACAAGTCCCCTTTAATCAACAAAATAATGGCAAAGCTAACAGCGACTGAATCGTGACCAAAAGAAAAAGTCCGCTTCTAACTTAATAGAAACGAACTTAGTCGTGGTACCATTCTAATTTAAATCGGCAGACGCCGACCCCTCATTAACACTCACCGACCGGAGTCGGGAAGTGCGTGCACGATAATGGGTGCCGGTCATTACTGTCTTAGTCGAAGACCTCAACAGTACCAATTCATTTCAGGCCATCTTCACCTCGGTGGTAGCTACCCGCTTGCAGCAAATCGCGGGCTCTCTAGAAGCCGTGCCAAAGGTTACTCTCCTGATCACATTGTTTTCAATCGCTTAATTTACAAGTAAGTCTAATGCATCTTTAATTCGGTGTCAAGGACAAGTCAATATAATTTTCGTTATGACCAGGGCGACGGGTTGCCGTTTGGCGCTTTACCCGGTTAAAGACTGGATTGGGTCAAAGGCAAGTGACCGAAACTTCTCATGTAATTCTCACTTTATTGATCCTGAATTTCGTCACGCAAAATCCCCGCCGCCTTGAGAAACATATGGGTGACCACCGGACCCACGAACTGGCAGCCCCGGCGTTTTAAGTCCTTCGCGACCGCCGACCCCATCGTCGACTGGTTCACGATTTCATCCCGACTGACCACGGGTAACAGGAGCGGCTTCCCGTGAACGAACCCCCAGAGATAGTCGGCAAAACTACCAAACTCGGCCTGGATTTTGAGAATCGCTCGGGCGTTCCGAATCGTGGCGCGAATCTTACGGACGTTGCGAATCATCTCAGGGTCGCGTGCTAGGCGCTCAACGTCCAGTTCAAGGTCCATTTGGGCAACCTTGGCGATATCCATTCCAGCAAAAACCCGCCGAAAGACTGGCAGTTTGCTGGCGCCGGCCTGCCAACTGAGTCCCGCTTGAAAGACCCCCACCGTCATCAATTCGAACAGGATGTGGTCATCATGGGTCGGCGTGCCGAAGTAGGCATCGTACTCCCGAGCGCCGTTGGTGGTCCACTGGTCCCCATCATCAACTGCTATTGTCATCCCGTCACCTCCTAGTGCCTCTCAGTGTACCATAGCTGAGAATACAAAACTGGCAGCTCCCCCGTTCACCACGAAGGACGCCGCCAGTTATCAGCCAATCCGGTTCAGGGGATGGCGTCAGAAATCGTTCTTTTTTATCGTCAAACTTAGATAAAGTAACCGTCAGTGCTGGGTACGCGCCACGCTTATCAGCAGTAGCCCGAGGTAATTACCGTAGCGCCGCAATAGCTTACTTGATGTAGGCGTACTTGTAACTCCACTGCGTCCCGGCGGTGTTGTGAATAATGCCTTTGACGTTGGTCCGTTGCAAGTAAGCATAGTTGGCCTGATACAGCGGGGTAAAACTCTGGGTCTTGTTGATCAGCTTGGCCGCCTGGACCATGTCCTCCCAGCGTTGCTCTGGGTTAGCCGCGTCCTGATTCTGCGCCTTATTGATCAGGCTATCATAAGTCTTGTTGGACCACTTGCCGTAGTTCAACGCGTTGGAGCTGACCGGAATCTGCATGAAGGAGATGGGGTCGTTAAAGTCGGCACCCCAGTGGGACAGGTAAATGTCGAAGTCGCCGTTTTGTGACCGTTGCTGAGCAACCTGAGCTGGCACGTTTTGAATCTTCAGCTTAAAGCCGGGTAACGTCTTCTCCAGTTGCCCCTTGAGGTACTGGGTCACGGTGCTGGCCGCTGGGTCATCGTTGCCTGCCAGAATGTCCAAGGTGATAGTCTTGGTCCCCAACTCTTTTTGAGCCAGCCGCCACTTCTTCTTGGCTAACGTTGGGTTGTAGGTCGTGGTGTTCTTGACGGCCTGCTCCGTCGCGAAGTCCTGGTTAGTCTTCGGGTTCTTAGCCAGGCCGCTGGTCACAAAGCCGGTCGGCGTCACGGAACCATCCCCTAGTACCTTCTTGGTCAATTGCGCCCGGTCCAATGACAGGGAAATCGCCTGCCGTAGATTCTGGTTGCTGAGTTGCTTCCGCTTGGTCGCGTCGGTGTTCTTGAAGTTGTACTTCAGGTGAATCATGATGGAATACGGGTATTCCTTGAACGCCGCGTTATTTTTGTAATTTTTAACTTGTTCGTTGGTCAGTTGGGCAAAGTCGAGTTTTTTGTTCTGGTACAGCCCCAGGCCGGTCTGTTGGTTGGAGACCACCTGGTAGTTGATTTTCTGCATCTTCACGACCTTGTGGTCCCAGTACTGGTTGTTCTTGACGAAGGACCAGGTGTTGCCGGTCCCCGACCAGCCCTGAATCTTAAAGGGCCCACTGTAGACCATGTATTGGGACTTGGTCGCATACTTCTTGCCGTACTGGTTCACAACCTTCTGGTTCTGGGGTGCGAACAGCGGGTAGGCCATCAGAATCTTGAAGTAGGCCATTGGCTTGTCCAGCTGGATAACCACGGTCTGCTTGTCCTTGGCACTAATCCCCAATGTCTTGGGATTAGCCTTGCCTGCGATAATCTGATTAGCGCCCTTGATACCGGAGAACAGGTAGGTATAGGTCGACTTGGTCGCGGGCGTTAACGTCCGGCGCCAGGAATAAACGAAGTCTTGCGCGGTAATCTTATCGCCGTTACTCCACTTTGCGTTGTCCCGAATGTGGAACGTCCAGGTCTTTTGATCCTTGGAGACTTTGGCCGAATCAGCCAGGCCCGGGGCAACCTTCCCGTCCTTACCCAAGCGGTAAAAACTTTCAAAGACGTTCCCCGTCTGACCATATCCCGTGGCCTTTGCTAAATCAATTGTGTCCAGAGCGGCTGTGGCCGGCAGGTTTAAGTCCTGCTTGGGCTTTGCCGTCGTGGTCGATTGTCCACAAGCAGCGAGGCCTAACCCCATAGCGACTACTGCTGTCAACAATCCGATACCGGTCCATTTTCTCATCATTGATTTCTCCTTTTCCTCAAAACTCCTGTCAGATCCGAACGCCGTTGAAGCCACGACATCACCCTTGCAAGTTGGGGCCCTTTGTGATGACTGGGATGGCCGTCGCCAGTCCCAGGGTCGCTTCTCGTCGAACGGTATTACGGGTGCAATGCAACCCCCTAAGACCACAAAAAACGGGTATTCCCCACGTTCACACGTGAGAAATACCCGCCTATTTAATCGTCTCATTGGATTATGTACGACTAGTTTGGCTGGAAATCACGGATGAACGCAACGCAAAAAGCACACGTTACATTCGCAACATGCGGCAGCCAGAACGACTTGAACTTGGTTTTGGTTAGCGCTGATCATCGTGATTTCCTCCTTTTCGTCTTTTTTAGCAAAATGCTTGATTGCACTTTCTTAAAGTAACCCACTTCCGCCGGTTTGTCAAAGTATATGTGTTCCGCTTCCGAAAGTTTTTGGGTTAACGGTGACATCTCAACAATGAAAACGGTATACTGGTGATAAGCTGATTAAGTAGAAAGGATTTGAACGTATGGACATCGAAAAGACACTAGCAGCCCTCACCCTACCGGAGAAGGCCGCTTTAGTTTCGGGTAAACACAATTGGTACACCGCCACTATCGACCGCCTTGGATTACCGGTTTTGATGATGACGGATGGCCCATCAGGATTACGGAAACAAGATTCGACTGCTGGGGCAAACGATTTAAACAACTCAGTGCGCGCCATCACCTATCCCGCTGCCGCCCTGAGCGCTAGCACGTGGAACCAGCCATTAATGCAAAAATTAGGCGAACATCTGGGTGCTGAGGCCCGTGCCGAACAGGTCAGCCTCTTACTCGGTCCCGGGGTCAATCTGAAACGTTCCCCCCTGGGTGGTCGAAACTTCGAATATTTATCCGAAGATCCCCTGGTAGCTGGGAAGCTCGGAAGCGCCTACGTTCAGGGAGTCCAATCCCAACACGTTGGTGTTTCCGTTAAGCACTTTGCCGCTAACAACCGTGAAAATCAACGGTTCACGGCCTCAAGCGACATGTCCCAACGGACCCTACGTGAACTCTACTTACGAACCTTTGAAATTATCGTCAAGGCGGCACACCCGGCAACCCTGATGACCTCATACAACCGGATCAACGGAACGTTGAACTCCCAGAACCACCGACTGCTTCGTAGCATTCTCCGTGATGAATGGGGCTTCCACGGTGCTGTGATGTCCGATTGGGGCGCCGTGGCCAACCACGCGGCGGCCTTGCGCGCAGGTCTCGACCTGGAAATGCCGGGTAAGGGCCAGGCGTCGATCGACGAAGTCATCCGCGCCGTTGAAACCGGTGAACTCGATGAAGGGACGCTGGACAAGTCGGTCCGGCATCTGCTCCACCTGCTACGCGACTGGCAAGCTGCCCCTGAAGCTGGCAGTTACGACCACCACGAACATCACGAATTCGCCCGAAAGATGGCCGACGACGGGATTGTTCTCTTACAAAATAAAAACAACGAATTACCGCTTAAACCGGCCAAGGCCGGCAAGGTGGTCATTATCGGGGAATTGGCCGCAAATCCCCGGTACCAAGGTGCCGGCAGTTCCCACGTCAATCCCAGCGAGCTGACTACGCCGCTCGAGGCCCTAAAGGATAGTGGGTTGACCGCCGACTATTACCCAGGTTATCACCTAAACGAAGACGAAACCAACGATGACCTGGCTCAGGAAGCGCTCAACGCCGCCGAAAAGGCCGACCACGTTATCGTATTCGCCGGGTATCCGGCCAGCGCTGAATCAGAGGGCTTCGACAAGTCCTCTCTGATGTTACCTGAGAATCAGACCGACCTGATTGGCCGCCTGGGCAAGCTCAATGACCACACCACGGTAGTCCTCCAGAACGGTTCAGCCGTCGAAATGCCGTGGATTCACACGGTTGCCGCCGTCGTTGAGACCTACTTGGCTGGTGAGGCTGTCGGTGAAGCCACCTGGGACATCATTACGGGCCGGGTCAACCCATCCGGCCATTTGACCGAGACCTTCCCAGCTCGCCTGACCGATACGCCAATGGCCCCAACGTTTGGGCAGGACCCACACCACGAATACTATTCCGAAGGTATCTTTATGGGTTACCGGTACTACGATACTCACGAAATGCACGTTCTCTTCCCGTTCGGCCACGGCCTGAGTTACACCACCTTCGAATACACGAACCTGAACGTTAACGCCGACGCACACGGGGCCACCGTCACCTTTGACGTCACCAACACCGGCGACCTGGCCGGTCAGGCTGTGCCACAACTCTACGTGGCGAACCACGCCTCCCACGCCCCCATGCCGACTAAGGAACTACGGGCCTTCACCAAGGTCGCCGTGGCGCCGGGTGAAACCGTCCCCGTTACGCTCAAGCTCAACCGCCGCGACTTCAGCTGGTGGTGTGAACGTAACCATCGGTGGCAGGCCGATACTGGCGATTACGAAATCATGATTGGGGCCTCTTCCCGCGACATGCGGCTCCAGACCAAGTTAACCATGGACTTCGAGAACTCGCCAGCCCCCATCACACCAGAAACCTACTTGACCACCATCGTTCGCGACCCCGAATTGCTGGCCACTTTCAAGGAAACGGTCATCAAACCGTTAGCCGACGGTGACCAAAGCGGGAATCCATTCGTGGCGACTGACGCCAACGGTGAGGCTTCAGCACTACAAGACCGGATGTTCCTAAACATGCCACTCCGGGCCGTCGTTGCACTGGGCACACCGTACGACCTGATTCACCGCTTCATCCACGAGGCAAACCACGCCCGTTAATTCTGATCATGACAAAAAGCCACAACCTTCGCGGGTTGTGGTTTTTTTCTTCTTATTCTGCTGATGCGGGAGTGGGCGTCAAGTTGTGGATGTGAACGCCGTGTTCCAGTGGGAATTCAATGGGGTCGTGTTGGTTCGCCAACATATCGTCAGTCAATTGCAGGCACTGCAACTCGAGATTGTCGTAAGGCTCCATGTAGTAAGCCCGATCATCGAGGCTCATGTACCCCCGGTATTGGGTGTAGTCGCTCTCGCCATCGGCCTTGAGCTTAACGCCCTTAGGAATCGTCACGCTGTCCAATAGATGCTGGAGGAGGTTCAAGGTGCTCGGCGTATCCGGCGTTGCCTGGCTAAAGTGCTTAGCGAAGGCCGTCCGGACGAACCGTGACGGTGAGGTGTAGTCTCCTGGCATTCCCAACGCCCCGGTACCGGGCCCCTGGGTCTTCAGCTGATACCCCAGGTAGTCGTGGAGTGGCCGTTCCTCAGCCGTCAACGTCCCGTAGGTGCTCAAGTTCTGTAGATGCCAGCCGAACTCGGGTGAGTTCGTCATGACCCCCACGGGATTATCGATCAGTTCCAAGTGGTCGCTGGTCGCTTCCAATACCGCCGTATCCCCGGTGGTGTCACTAATGATGTAGTGCAGTGGTGTGGTGAGCTGTAGCAATGAGATGGGCGTATCGACTAGTTGGACTTGATGAACCAGGTCGCGGAGTTCAGCAACGCTGCCGGCATTCCCTAAGACCCAGGTCACAAAGTCGTGCGGTGCAATCCCGAGCTTATCCTCGTCGGCTTGATCTACGTAATGCGCGTTTTGTGGGAAATACAGGGCTGCGGCCCCAACGCCCCGTTCATTCACGCCATCCACAAAAATTTCGTGACCAATCGTCCGACCCGCGCCGACGAATCCATACTTCGTCGTAAAGGCGCCGGCATCCCCCTGAACTGTCCGCTGCCGGGGCATAAACATTGCCCGACCATTCAGTTCAAAGGAAAAATCCATCGTACGGGCTAAGAAGTGGTCGCCCCGACTGTTTTTGTAAGTTAAGCTCGTGCACATAAAACCATCTCATTTCTTTCTGTCTTTGATTAAAACTATAATAGACCTTTTTGAGACATTATGCACGCAAAAACATTGAGTATATAACTGTTTTATATTTAAACAAATCAACTAATCAAACCGCCCCTAAACCGTTCAGGGGACTAGGAAAGCAGCCTATAGGTCGGCCAGGGTCCGGTAGCGCACATGGCTCTCACCGTTACCATTCGAGATGACCTGAAGCTGGTTCGGTACCTGCGTCTGAAGCTCGCTCACGTGACTAATAATCCCAATCATCCGGTGCTGACCCTCGACGGATTCTAAGGATTCGAGCGCCGTCATTAAGGCATCCTCGTCCAGCGACCCAAAACCTTCGTCGATAAACAGGGCATCCACATCCACACTCCCGGTCGTTCGCTGAATGACCTCACCCAGGGCTAATGCTAAGGCCAGGGCCGCGATAAAGCTTTCCCCGCCGGACAAGGTATGCACGCTCCGTTGCTCGCCAACGTGATCATCATAAACGTCGATTTCAAGTCCCGACCGCTTCTTTGAAGCCGCCGGAGTCTCGTCGATGACGAACTGGTAGCGACCGTTGGTCAGGTTCTGAAGACGTTGGTTGCCGACACGTAAGATTTGACGCAGATACGTCTGCAAAACATAGCGCTCCAACCCAATCCGACTGTTTGGGCCGTCACCATTCAGGACCCCGGCCAATTCCTCAAGGTCCTGGGTGGCCTGCATGGCTACTGCATGGTCCGCCAGTTGTTGATTCAGCGTCGTGACCAGCTGGTCGTTATGTTGCCACTGGCTCTGGTAGGCGTAACGTTGGTCCTGCAATTGCGCGACCTGCTGATGGACTGCCGCCAGGGCTGCCTGGGTCTGTTCGCGGTCGGGCTCTGGCTGGTCGCCAATTCGTTTGGTCAATTCGGTAATCGTGGCGGTTAGCCGTTCTTGTTGCGACCGGAAATTCTGGAGCGTTTGGCGTTTCTGCGTCAGCGTTGGTAGCGCCGCCAGCTGTTCCGCAACCTGCGCCTCATCCTGTGCCCAATCCAACTGATGGTTCGCCAAGATTTGGTCCATAGCCTGCCGGGCTGTTGTGACCTGTTGGTGACTCTGAGCCAACTCCGTTTGGGCACTCTGGGCTTCCGTTTGGGCAACCGTCACAGCCTGCTTGGTCGCTGCCACGTGGTCGACCGCCGCCTGCCACTGGGCCTGTCCCGTCGTCAGCTGCTGGTTAACGCGTTGTTCCTGCTCGGCGAACGCAGCAAAGGTTGGCGCATCTTCCGGTAACTGATCGCGTTGCGCCGCTAACTGGGCCGTCAGCTGATCAACCTGGGTCTGCGCCCGTTGAACCGCCGTCCGTTGTTGCACCAAGTGGTCTTGTAATTGGTCCGCAGCTTGCGTTAAGGCGGTTAGCCGTGTTTGGGCCTGCTTGACCTGGTCCAACGCTTGTTGTGTGGTCTTGGTTGCGGCCACGTTCTCCCGCAATGCTGTCTGCAGAACTTGGTCCAGGACCACCCCATCGGCTGTATCCGGAAGGTCAAAGCTAGTCTGTAGCACTTGCCGTAACTTGGTCAAGGCCGTTTGGTACTCGGTCGCGTTCTGGTCACGCTTTTGTGTCAGCTGGGTCTGCTCAGCCGCTAACTCGGTGGCGGTGCGTTGCGCTTGTGTCGCCGTAGTCTGGGCGGCACGGACCGTTTCGGCCGAGACCCGCTCCCCCGCAACTTGGGTCGGGGCTGGCACGGGATGTTCGGTCGACCCACAGACCGGGCAAGGGCTACCAGGGGTCAATTGCGCGCTTAATTCCGCAATTTGGTGCCGTAACCGCAGTTGGTAACGGTCATCGGCCACTTGTTGGGCAGATTCGGCGGCGGACTGGGCCTGGTTGACCCGGGGCGTCAACGCCGTGAGCTGGTCCTCCACAGCCTGGTTGGCCTGCGCTTGTTGTTGTAACCGGGTCGCCTGCTGTTGCCAGTCGTGAAGCGTTGCTGCCTGCTCTGCTAACTCTTGGGCCTTTGCATACAGGTCGCTTTGTCCCGCGATGATCGCCTGCTGAGACGAAGTGGCCGTCTGGTTGACCTGCAGTTGTTGCGTCGTTGTCGTAACGGTCGCCGTAGCTTGCGTCATCGCGCCCTGAGCCGCCGTGAGCTTAGTCTGCGTCGCCGTGATTTGTTCGTAGACCGGACGAATCCGTTGATTTAGGACTTGCTGCTGTTGCCACTTGGCGATGTTCTGCTGCAAATCAGTCAGGCTAGCCTGTTGCTCCTGGGCGGCTTTGTCAGCCGTTTGGGCCACAGTCAATCGTTGCGTAGCAGTCTGGACCGCTTGCTGCCGTTGCTTAAGGGCCGTCTGCGCTCGTTGCCAGTTTTGCCAGGTCGGTTGGAACGTCTGGGTCCAGTCAAGTTCGGTGATTTCGTTCTGCAGAGTCGCCATCTCCGTGGTTTGTCCGGCCAATGCTTGCTGTTGCGCCTGGGCAGCCGTCAATTGCTGCCGGTCATTCAGGAGCTGCTCCTCTCGGGTATCCTGCCGGGTCAGTGCCTGTTCCCGCGTTTGCGCGGTTTGATAGGCCGTTGTTGCCTGCTGCTGGGCTGCCTGTGTGGTGGCTTGTTGGGTGGCCATTAGAGCCAGTAAATCCGTGGTTTTCTGGGCCGTGATAAGCTCCGCCGCGGTCGCCTGGTTCGGTTGGTCCCAGGTCAATTCCGTTTGGAGACGGTGCAGTTCGGTAAGAGCAGCCTTGTTAGCGGTGCGGCTCTCACGGAGTTGGTCCACCAGCTTATCCGACCACTTCCCAAAGAGCTCGGTATTGAAGAGCTGTTCCAGGACCGTAGCCTTCTCATCGCTAGGCGCCACCAGGAAGCGGCGAAATTGCCCCTGCGGTAACAGAACGATTTGCGCAAATTGCTTCGCATCCATCTGGAGAAGTCGGCCCAGGTAATCTTGGACCTGTCCTGCCTTGGTCAGCTGATCGACCTCGGTCGTGCCGTCCCAAACGGTCAACGTAACGCTGGCCGCAACGTTGGTGACCCCATCGCCCCGTTTCTTATGCAGCGTCTGCTCCGGCTCCCGGACAATCTCATAGTGTTTGTCTCGATGACTGAAGGTAAATGTCACCTGGGTCTGGTCGTCGAAGGTCGCAAAGTCCGACCGCATGGCCTTAGGCTCTCGATCGATGCCCGAGGTCTGATTAAACAAGGCATAACACATGCCATCAAAAATCGTGGTCTTACCGCTCCCCGTCTTACCACTGATCAAAAATAACGGGGTACTGGCAAACTTGGTAAAGTCAATTGTCGCATCCCGATAGGGGCCAAAATACTGTAAATGCAACGTTAATGGTGTCATTGCGCATCCTCCTTGGTGGCCGCCTGTAAGGCCCGCTGTGCCCACTGAGTCTGTTGCTGGGTCAAGTCGTGTTTGGTCGTTTGCTTAAAAAAGTCCGTCATCAGTGCGAAGGGGTCCGCCTGAACCTGCTGGGTGTTCAGCTCTGGCAAGGCCACGTCTAGCGGATTGACCCGTTGGAGTTCGATAATCTTCGGGAAGCGGGTCTTCAGCCGTTGCATGACGTTGGGAATTGGCGCGGTATCGGTCAGCGCTACGGCGATAAAATCGTCAGCCGTAACCGGAAAGTCCTGGTCGCGGTCCATCAACTCCGCAAAGCTGCTCTGGAGCACCACCAAGTCGTTCAGGGGCTTCAAGGGTTTAAAGGTCACGGTCGCCGGTGTCGTATCGGTATCGACAATCCAGACCCCCTTGGTATCCGCCGCCTCACTGGTCGAAAACTTCAGTGGTGAGCCGCTGTACTTAATGGTCGGTTCATGTTGTAGGGCCTCCTTCCGGTGAAGGTGTCCCAGGGCCACGTAATCAAAATCACGCAGTAAATCAACCGGCACGGCATTCAAACCACCAACTTGGACCTGGGTCTCCGAATCGCTATGCTGACTACCGGCCGCAAAGAAGTGGGCCACCAGAACGTGCTTTTTATCGGGAGCAAACTTCGCACGCATTGCCGTCACCAACCGTTCCATGGCTTGGGCCACCGTGCGAATCGATTCATCATCGAACAGTTGGCGGACCGCAAAGGGTTCAAAGTAAGGCAACAAAAAGAACTGGGTATCACCCAGGGTGATGGAATCTAGCCCCTCTGCCACCTGCGTCCGCAGGTAAAATCCCGTGCTGGCGAACCACTGCCGGCCATAGCCTAGTCGAACGCCAGAATCGTGGTTCCCACTAATGGCTAGCACCGGAAACTTCTGCGTCCGATTCAAGTCGACCAGCATCTCATCGAGGGCCGTGACCGCATCTTCATTAGGCAACGCCCGGTCGTACAGGTCACCCGCAATCACAACAGCATCCACCTGCTCATCAAGGACAATCGCTTTGATCTGCCGATAAGCATCCCGCTGTTCGGTCAATAAATCATAGCCGTGTAACTTCTTGCCGATGTGCCAATCGGCCGTATGTAAAAATCGCATGTCCTATCGCTCCTTTGTCTGTCGTTCTGGGGCCCAATCACAGTCGACCAGGTGATCATTGATCAACCCGGCGGCCTGGAGAAAAGAATATACCACGGTCGGTCCGACAAACTTAAAACCGCGTTTTTTCATTTCGCGTGAGATGTGTTGGGCCAGGTCCGTGGTGGCTGGAATCTGGTCGCCCGTGGTGAAGTGGTGTCGAATTGGTTGCCCACCCACGAAGGCCCATAACCAGGTGCTAAATGAGTCGCCGGCCGGCCAATGGACCAACACCTGGGCGTTGTTGATGGTGGCGCTCAGCTTGAGACGGTTGCGAATAATCGCCGAATCATGAAGCAGGCGCGCCAAGTCTGTTGGTCCCATCGCTGCCACCTGAGCGATATCAAAATTGGCAAAATCCCGACGAAATGCCGCCCGTTTATTTAAAATCGTTTGCCAACTTAACCCCGCTTGATAAGTTTCCAGACACAATAGTTCGAAGAGCGCCCGTTCATCATGCTGCGGTCGCCCCCACTCCTGATCATGATACTGTTGCATACTTGGCGAGCTCGTGGCCCAAGAACACCGGTTAACCATCTAATTCCCCCTTAATTGTCGCTTAACGACCGAGCACCGTTGTTAAGAATTACGCTAGGCCATTCGTCTCCTAAATGTCTACTCCTACTATACCAGATTTCGCTTCAACGCGAACATATATTCCCCTGTCATTTTCAGGTAAGCGATAACACGCCTGCTAAACGGGGAATCCACGAGATTGGCCTAACGGTTGTTTTGCTTGACCCCGATTTTAGAAAAGCATATGCTGTTGTCAACGAAAATAGTTTTGGGGAGTTCGAGGAGGTTTTCTAAAATGAACGGACATCACATCAAACGCCGGACGGTCCTAACAGCGATTGCGGCAACGCTGTTAGTCACGCCGCTAGTAACCACTAACACGGTCACTGCACAAGCGGCCAGCGTCAAACCGTCCGCCAGCGTTCTCAAGAAGAGCAACAGCTATTACCGGAAGCACGCCAAGGCCTTAGGCAAACAATACAAGTTTGCCTACAGTGCCCAGACCGCACTCAAGAAGAACGGTAAGGCCGTCGTCTGGGTCAATACCAAGGACACTAAGCTCAAGCAAAGTGTTAAATTGGCCATGGATTACTGGAACCATAAGCTGGGTAAAAAGGAATTCACCCAGGGAACCAAGAAAAATCACACCCTGACGTTCTCCGTATCGAATGCGAAGCCGTCGAAGAACGATACCAGCGACGCCTGGTGGACGCCTGGGACCAAGAAGGTTCAGGTCCGGAAGTACTATTACGACCAAACCACGCAAGATATCGGTGAGGCCATGACCACACACCTTAACAATGCCTTCTACAAGAAATACGCGGCCACGGTCGAGGCTAAGGCCAAAGCACTGTTGGCCAGTCAAGGCGTCGCAACTACTGACAAGGACTACACGCAGAAGTTCAACGAAACGGCTAGCAACGTGGAAACCAGCCTACCAGCCTACCAGACGCTAGAGACCCAAGTGGCGGCTGTCCGGAACAGCGTAGCCGAACAGGGCCGGATGTACGAGTACGCTAGCACCATTGCGCACGAGTTCGGGCACGTGATGGGTCTTAACCATTCACCGAACAAGACGGATCTGATGTACTTCGAGAGCGGCACCAGCCGCGTCAATAGCTACAGTCAGGTAACCTCTAAGACTGGTTTAAAAACCTACAATCCCGTCACTGCGACCGATAAAGCTCGGGCACAGTTGGCGCTTAAGATTTACGTGGCAAAGCAAAAGTAATTCCGCAAACCGTCTCCCCACTTTTTTCGGGAAGGCGGTTTTTTAACGGCTTGCAATCGAAATGTAATTAGAAATGTCATTAATTGTAAATTTATGGTAACCTCGAGGCGATGTCTCCCGTGTACAATAGGGGGCAAAGACTGAGGAGGATGTTTTTATGCAGATGTTACATCGATTAGGTATCGGCTTAGCGGCCATGGCGGCTGTCGTTGCGGTAGGCGTGGGGTTAAACACCACTACGGCCAGTGCCGCCGGCAACAAGATTGCTGACATTTCCCAATATCAAGGAAACGTCAACTGGAAGAAGGCATCCAAGGACTTAAAGGGTGTCATCATCCGGGTCCAACACGGGAGCAAGGGTGACAAGGGCTACATGGTTGACACCGCCCGCAACACCAACGCAAATGGCGCCTACAAGTACGGCGTACCATTTGGCCAATACATGTTCGCCCAATTCACCAGCGTGAAGGACGCCCAACAGGAAGCCAAAGACTTCTACAAGCGGAGTAATGCACACACCAAGTTCTTCGTCCTGGATGAAGAACAACGGATGGGCTCAGCGACGAAGTCCGAACAGACCTACGTCAACGCTTGGTTAAAGACCATGCGCTCCCTGACCAACAAGCCTTTGATCATGTACTCTGGTGAATACTACGCCAACTCACATAACCTGAACTTCTCCAAGTTCGATGGTGCTTGGATTGCTAAGTACAGTACCGTTAAGCCTAGCGTTTCCGGTGTCTCAGCTGACCTCTGGCAATACACCAGCAAGGGTTCCGTCTCCGGAATCAGTGGCAACGTTGACCTGAACAAGACGCTGGACAGCGCTACGGTTAACAGCTGGTTCAACAGCTCCGCTACGCACAGTGCAGCTAGCTACTACACCAGTATGACCGGTGTAACGGGTATCAAGACCGATAAAACGGTCTACGAATACAACGGGGTCAACTTCACCAAGAATCAACGGAGCACCAAGGTCAAAGCTGGTAAGACGCTCGCTGTCAAAGCAATCACCAAGAACAGCAAGAACGCCTACCGGTTCCAATTAACGAATGGCAAGTACGTTACTGCCAACCAATCCTACGTAACGACTTACTAAAAAACTTGAATTTACCCGGAAATGCCGTCCTGAATGGGGCGGCATTTTTGGTTACACAAAACGCGTTGGTCCCCGACTAGGATCAACGCGTTTTAGTCAGTTTTTATGACAAGGCGCACAACATCTGTAACGTCCCCGAATAATAATTTTTCTTTTGGATGGTCTTAGGTAACTGCTTCCCCGTCCGTTTTTTCAGACTAGTCTGCTTCAGAACTCGCGCAGCAACGTTGACCGGGGCCACGAACGCGGCGTCACCATACGATTGCACTGCCCGACCGCTCAGTGTGTACCCAGACAAAACTTTCTGCCGCTTCTTGAAAAAGGTCAATTGCTTGGTCAGCGCTCGTTTAATGGTTGCATTCTTGGTCAGTTGATAGCTTTGCGCTAGGCGCCAGGGCACCCGGTTCGCGTTATACCCGACCTGATTATCGGTCGCCGATTCGATCTCGTAAGCCTTGACCGCCGTTAACGCCAGCCCCGTGCCCGTGACCCGGATGAAGTCTGGGAACAGGCCGGTCTTGTGCCGGGCACTCAGCTTTTTGATCAGCTTCTGACTACGCGTCGCCACCGCCTGCCAGCCCTTATTCTTGGTGAATTTCGCAAAGACCTTAAAGTAACCGGGCACCAAATCCGACGTCCGCACCTTGCTCTGGTCATAGGCAGAAGTGGCCCAATTGCCCATTAACGGCAACTTCGTAGTCGGATTGATTTCTCGCTTGTAAATCGCTGCCAGGAGGGACTTAGCCGCCTGCCGATAATTGGTCTGCCGGCTGCCCCACCGTTTGTCCGCCAAAATCAGGGCGTAGGCAATGTCCAGGTCGCCGTCGGTCGCACTGTTTTTCTCGGACCCGACACTGGTCAACTTGCCTTGACGCATGGTTTGCCGCCAAGCCATCAAGGGCACCTTACTGGCGACACGGTGCGCCCGATAATACCGATAAAATTGGTTAAAAATTGCGTGCGTGTTGGCCCCTTGCTTGGCCGCCAGCACCGCCGCTAACATCCCATAACCTTGGCCTTCCGAATAAGCCGTCGTGGCCCCTTGACCATCGTTCGCCCGAACGTACTTTTGGGTCTTCCCGCCAACGTAAGTTCGTCGCCACTGCTGGTACCAAGTCACCGCTTGGGTGGCTTTCGCCGAAGCCGGTTGTGGCATCGCTAGGAATAGCCCCCACACGCCGGTCGCAAGGACCAAGAATAACCAAAATTGTTTTTTGCGCATCCGTCTCGCTTCTTTCCATTTAGTTCCAGTATCTCACCGAAAACGGCGGCTGGTAAGCCCCCATTTTATCGGTTATGGGACTAACTGAGCCAGGAATCGAGTTCAAACTTACGCGTGGTGATGCGCTCTTGGGCCATGGTGGTCAACGCTTGAAGCACCGCGGCATCTTCATGCAACGCGAGTTGTGGTGCCACCAGGTCGCGCACTTCGGCTGGCAACACCCACTTCAAGGCATTTAGCTGGGTGAAAATGGTTAACAAGGCCCGCGACGAGGCTGTTAACGACTGGTGTTGGAGCTGATTCGTCAGCTGATCAACGACAGCCTGTCTTCCCACGCTCGTTGGCTCATAAATCGTCTTGGGCAAGAGATTATTCTGAAAAATCACCTTTTCGACGCATCCTTGTCGCTCGAGTTCTGACCCGACCGTGTCATAAACGGCGTTGGCCAGGTTCCAACTGGTCAGGAGCTTAAAAACTGCTTTGGTGTCTGCGCCTTGTTTCAGGGCATCCCCTAAATCCGTCGCAAACAATTGTAGGCTAGCGGGTAAGTCGGCCCGCAACTGTTGCTCGTCGCTTATCGTCACGCGCTGAGCATCTAACGTTATCAGGCGCGCTGCCCGCAAATCTAAGAATGCGGCCAAGACTAAATAGGCCTGGGTCGTAAACCGTGTCCGTAGCATGGGCCGATTCGTAATCTTTTCAGTCATTAATAGGTAATTCTGTGCAATCGTTAAGTCCATCAGAAAGCCCTCCTAATAATAATCATTATATTATTAGGGTACGCTTTTTTACCCGCCATCCCAAAAATCCTGTTTAAAAATCACCCAACGCTGACCAATCAACATGGGGGGTATCTTAGTGTGCTTGCACGTACGCCGTCAGTTCCTGAAGGTACAGGGCTTTTTGTTCGTCACTGATCCACGAGGTCTCAAATGAATTGCGGGCCAGTTGGACAACCTGGGCTTTGGTCAGATTAAACTTATCGGCTAATGCAAAGTAGTTATCGCCGATATAGCCGCCAAAGTAGGCGGGGTCATCCGAGTTGATGGAGACTTTTACCTGATGGGCTAACAACTCCAAAATCTCTTTGCCCTTCATCTCGGGTGACACGAACGCGTTGGATAACGGGCAGGAGGTTAAGCCAATACCCCTTTTAGCCACGAAATCGACCAAGTCGGGGTCTTCAACAATGTTGGTCCCGTGGTCGAGCCGCTCCACGTCCAGCTGTTCCAGGGCTTGCCGAATGTGCTCGATGGAATCCTTCTGGTCAATATCACAGTGGGCCGTCAGGTGCAGGCCGGCCGCAGCCGCGTCCTCGTACTGGCGGGCAAACTTTATTGGCGGGTTGTTGTGCTCGTCGGAGTCCAGACCAATACCGATAAACTTATCCTTGTACGGCAACGCCGCCGCTAGCGTTTGGCGTGCCGATTCCTTGGAGAAGTCCCGCAAAAAACACATGATCAGTTGCGCATCAATGTTTAGTGCCCGGGCATCCACTGTGGCTCGGTACAAGCCGTTGATCACGGTCGCAAAGGCGATGCCACGGCTGGTATGCGCCTGGGGGTCGAAGAAAATCTCCACGTGCCGGACGTTATTGGCCGCCGCCCGCTGCAGGTACGCGAAGGCCAGGTCATAGAAGTCCTGCTCATGGATCAACACATTCATCGCCGGGTAATAGACGGCGAGAAAGGACGCTAAGTCGTCGTAATCGTAAGTCTTCTGAACCTCAGCAATCGTAGTCTGACCAATATCTACGTGGTTGCGCTGGGCGAGCTTCAGCTTTAGCTCCGGTTCCAGAGTACCTTCAATATGTAAATGCAATTCTGCTTTCGGTAGGCCTTGAGTAAACGTCTGAGTTACTTCGGTAGTCATATGTTAATACCTCCTACAAATATAATTATACGGGTTTGTTTGTAATTAACCCGATTTTACCATATAAAAGCCGGACGTCAATCGAATAAATCCGAACATAGCTATTGATTGCACGACCATTATATGGCACAATGTGAACTACCTTGAGAAAGAGAAAGGAGTTTCATATCGTGTTCAAAACATCTCGTGACATCACCGCATCAACCAGCTTCTTGGAACGGACCTTCCACCTTTCGGAACAGAAGACCACCGTGCGCCAAGAACTCTTAGCGGGGTTGACCACTTTCGTCTCCATGGCTTACATTCTTTTCGTTAACCCAACCATCTTGGGGGCTGCCGGCATGGACAAGGGGGCCGTCTTCACGGTCACCGCCCTCTCGGCAATTCTAGGATGCTTCTTGATGGCGTTTCTGGCCAATTACCCCATCGCCATCGCGCCCGGTCTGGGAGACAACGCCTTCTTTACATATTCCGTCGTCTTGGGAATGGGAATCCCTTGGGAAAAGGCGATGGCCGGCGTCTTCGTTGCCGCCATTCTCTTCACTTTACTGTCCTTCATGAAGGTGCGGGAGGTCGTCATCGACGCCATCCCCAAGGACCTCAAATTAGCCATGGCCGCCGGTATCGGGATCTTCATCGCCTTCGTCGGCCTGCAAGGTGGTGGCCTTATCGTCGCCAGCAAGGCCTCATTGGTCGAGATCGGCTCGTTTGCGGTTCCAACGACCTGGTTAACCATTTTTGGAATCTTCGTGATTGCCATCCTGATGGCGATGCGGGTTCCCGGTTCAATCTTCATTGGCCTGGTGGCCTCCACGATTCTGGGACTGGTCACCGGTCTGATTAAGGCGCCGACCAGTATCATCTCCATGGCACCCAGCATGGGCCCAACCATGGGCGTCAGCATCAAAAACTTGCCAGCCGTTGCCGACCCGCAGATGTGGGCGGTGGTCATCATCTTCCTATTAGTCGCCTTCTTCGACACAGCTGGTACGTTAATTGGTCTGGCACAACAAGCTGGCATCATGAAAAACAACAAGATGCCCCGCATTGGTCGGGCCTTGATGTCCGATTCCTTATCCATGTTGGCCGGTTCCGTGATGGGGACCACGCCAACCGCCGCCTACGTGGAATCCTCCGCCGGCATTGCTGTTGGTGGTCGGACGGGCTTGACGGCGTTGACGACTGGTGTTCTATTCCTGTTTAGCCTGATGTTCTCGCCGTTACTGACTGTCGTGACCTCACAGGTAACCGCCCCAGCACTGATTATCGTTGGGGTCCTGATGGCTTCAGCTTTAAAGGATATCCACTGGGATCAATTTGAAATCGCCGTTCCCGCCTTCTTGACCATCGTGGGGATGCCGCTGACCTATAACATCTCGTACGGAATCGCCTTTGGTTTCTTGACCTACCCGATTCTGATGACCGCCGCTGGCCGCCGCAAGGAAGTCAACGCCGTGATGTGGGGATTAATGGTCGTCTTTGTGATTCTGCTGTACATTCTAAACATCCTGCCAAAATCATAGGAGGTCGCGCATGACTGAATTAGGACGTTACCTTGATGCGGGTGCCGCGCGGATTCCCGCCGACCTAGTCATCGAACATGGTACCCTCGCCAACGTGGATACCGGGGAATTTTACCCGGCCGACGTCGCGGTCTATCAGCAACGCATCGTGGCGGTCGACGCAGACGTCAGTGCCTACGTGGGTCCCAAGACCCGTCACATCGATGCCACCGGCAAAACTCTGGTGCCCGGACTGATTGACGGTCACATCCACGTGGAGTGCAGTAAACTCAGCATGACCCGGTTTGCCCAGCTGGTTCTGCCCCACGGCACCACCAGCATCGTCTCCGGTCTCGATGAATACATCTCGGTAATTGGGCTGTCAGGCCTCGACGAAATTTTTGCCGAGATCAAGGCCTTGCCCTTCAAGGTATTTTGGGGGCTCCCTTACAAGACGCCCTATACGATGCCAAAATCAACCATCGCCTATAACGTCACCGGTGCCGACCACGAACGCTACCTGCCGCAGGAAACCTGCTACGGCGTTTGGGAAACAGTTCGTGAGGCGGTAGCCGTCCAGGACCCAGACACGCTAAAGGCCCTCGAACTCGCCAAACGGTTCCACAAACCCATCTTCGGTTGCTCACCAATGGCCCGGGGTCTCGCCCTCAATGAATTTCTGATGAGTGGCGTCCACATCGATCACGAGAGCTACAGTCACGAAGAGTTTTTGGAAAAGGCACGTAAGGGATTGCACGTTGTTCTGCGTGAATCCTCAGTCACACAATTTCTTCAGGAAAATATCCGCGCAATTACCGAGGGACCGGCCGGGGTCGCCCGCCACACCAGCTTTTGTACTGATGATGTGACCGCCCACGATGTTCTGGCGCACGGCCACCTCGACCACATGGTCCGACTGGCGATTCAAGCGGGCGTTGCACCGATGACCGCCATTCAGATGGCAACCCTTAACGGCGCTGAAGCCTATCACATCGATGATACTGTCGGCTCGATTGCCCCAGGAAAAGACGCTGATATCTTATTAGTCGACCACCCCGGAACGTTCAACGTGGAGACCGTCATTAGCAAGGGCACCTTGGTCACACAGGCTGGTCAACTCGGCGTGCCGTTTAAGTCGCCCAAGCGGAGCGCCGCCTTACAAGGACACCTGAAACACGCTTTGTTGACCCCGGAGGAATTCACCTACCCCGTCAATCGGGAAACGGGAACTGCGACGGTCCGCACAATTCACAGTGAGGGGCCCTTCGTTCGTAAAGCCCTGGATTTGGACCTCCCCATCGTTGATAGCGTGGTTCATCCCGACCCAGCCCAGGACGTGGCGGCCGTCTCAGTCATCGAGCGTTACGGCATCAACCAGAACCACGCCCACGGTTTTATCTCCGGCTGGTCAATCAAGCGCGGCGCCATTGCCACGTCGGCCGCGCCGGACGACAACAACTTGGTCGTGGCGGGGATTGATCCCGCCGACATGGCCCTGGCGGCGAACACCCTGATTGACTGTGGTGGCGGTCAGGTCGTGGTGGTCGACGGTCACGTGGTTGCCCTGCTAAAATTGCCGATTGGCGGCATTACCACCGACCTGTTACCGGAAGAACTGGCTGAAAAGGAGCTGGAACTCAAGGCCGCGGCGCAACAATTGGGGAGCACGCTACCCGACCCCCTGTTTTACCTGTCGTTCCTGCCCATCACGGCGATCCCCGACCTGGCAATCACCGATGGCGGTAACGTGGACTACACGCAACTAACCTACTTTGACCCAATTTTGGCGGTTAAATCCTAAACGCAGATAAAGAAGCCATTCTCCTAAAACTTGGGGAATGGCTTCTTTGTCCGCCTATGCTACGATAGAGGTACTTATTTTTGACCCGAAAGGTGGCTCACACCATGAAAATCATCATCGCTCCCGCTAAAAAGATGCGCATCGACCCGGATAGTTTTCCCGTCGAAAATACACCACAATATCTCGAACAGACTCAACAGATTCTCGACCGGATGCGGCAGCTCTCCTACCAGCAAGCCCATCTTCTGTGGCACTGTAGCGACAAGCTGGCGCAAACCAACTACGCCTGGTTGCAGGAACTCGACCTGACCCACAATTTAACGCCTGCGTTGTTAAGTTACAGCGGTATTCAGTACCAATACATGGCGCCCGACGTCTTCACCGCCCCGGCTCTGGATTACGTGCGACAGAATCTGCGCATTCTCTCCGGGTTTTATGGGATTCTGCGGCCCTTCGACGGTGTCGTGCCCTACCGCTTAGAAATGCAGGCCAAACTTGATGTTGCGACCGCGCCTAACCTTTACACATTCTGGGGTGACCGGCTCTACCAGGTACTAGCCTTCGATAAAAGCCCCGTAATCAACCTAGCCTCTGAAGAATATGCCAAAGCAATTCGACCCTATCTCCAGCCGGGGCAACGGTTGGTGTCCATCATCTTCGCGAGCCTGGTCGACGGCCGGCTGAAAACTAAGGCGACTCTAGCTAAAATGGCCCGCGGAGCAATGGTTCGTTACCTGGCAGAGCACCAGATAACGACTGTAGCCGCTATTCGGGCGTTTGACCACCCCGACTACCGCTTCGATACGCAACGGTCGACACCGGATAAGTTAGTCTTTATATATCACGCGTAAGGAGACGGTCCCATGCAACATTTAGCCCAAAATTCACCGACGATTCGGTACCTCTGCCAAAGGGACAGGCACCTCGCCAAAGTCATCCGGATGGTTGGCCCATTGGACTACCAATTGGCCACCAACGGCTACGCCGACCTGGTCATCGAAATCGTGGGGCAGATGCTCTCGAACAAGGTCGCCGCCATCCTGATCAAACGCCTGGAGGCCCTGTGCCAGCCGGAAATCACGCCAACCACCATCACCGCGTTAACGGATGATCAGATTCGCAGCATTGGGTTGTCTCACGCTAAGGTGGGGTACATCCGCAATCTGACGGCCTCTGTGAATGCTGGTACCATCAGCTTTGACCACCATGTCGCAATGTCTGACCAAGCCATCATTCAAGAGCTCACCCAGGTCAAGGGCATCGGCAACTGGTCGGCCAAGATGTACCTGATTTTTTCGTTGGACCGCCCCGACGTTTTGCCCTACGAGGACTTGGCCTTCCTGCAAGCGTACGGCTGGGTTTACAAGACCGACGATTACAGCGCTCGAGCCGTTCAGAAAAAGTGTCGGAAGTGGCGGCCGTACTGTTCCATCGCGGCGCGGTATTTGTACCGGGCACTTGATAATGGACTGACGAATGAACCGTTCCATTTGTTTAAATAAAAGGTGCATAACCCGGTTGTGAAACCAAGTTACGCACCTTTTTCACTAATGAGTATCAGTTGACTGCTTCTGCGCCATCCGCTTCGCTAACCCGTTCTGGGTCGCTTGAATCGCCCGCGTGTCGTGAAAATCAATGACCTTGATTCGAGGATAGCGTCGGGCAAAGAACAACAACGTGGCCCCGGTGAAGAGTCCCAGGAACAGCATCAGCATCCCCAGTTGCGGCCACGAGGTATTCCCCGTCATCAACGTCTGCCGCAGGCCATCCACGCCATAAGACATGGGCAGCCACGGGTGTAACGCCTCAAAGAAGTGGTTGGACAGTTGAATTGGATAGGTTCCCGCCGAGCCCCCCAGTTGAAGTACCAGGAGTACCATACTGAAGAACGCCCCGGCCTTGCCAAAGACCAGATTCAACCACGCGACAATCGCCATAAAGGTCGTGGCAATCACCAGCAAGAGCACGTAAGTCGCAAACGGGTGAATCGGCCGCAAGCCGTCGATGAGCATCAACAGGCCGAACATAATCGTGCTCTCAAAGAAAACGAAGGCACTGCGAATGCTAGCCTTGCTGGCCCACCAAGCCACCGCCGACTTCGGAAAACGCCGCGGCGTGTACAAGTCAAACATCATGTTCAACGCTAACGCCCCCACAAACAGGGAGACACACATCATGTAGGGTGCCATCCCCGTCCCGTTATTCGGCACGTCATCGTGATCCGTGTGACTGGTGGTGACTGGCTTAGCGACCTGAGCGTAGGTCAGCTTGGTTGGGTTGACTTTCCCCCGCGTTGCCGCCATGCCAAGTTTGGTCGCCAGCTGCTGATTGCCGGCTTGAACCTTGCCCGTCGCCTGACTAGCCTGTGCGGCCCCGGCTGCTAACTGCTGGGCGCCGGTCGCGGCCTGCCCACTTCCCGTAGCCAACTGTGCCGCACCATTGGCCAGTTGTAAGCCACTGGTACTAAGCTGATCCAATCCGCTGGTCAGTTGGCGACTCCCAGTCGCCAGCTGTGAAACACCCTGGGTCAGCGCGGGAAGTTTCGTTTGGACCTGTTGGAGGCCCGTGGCGACCTGACCAGCACCACTGGTCAATTGCCCCCCTTTGCTGGTTAACTGACTAGCGCCGGTTACTAATTGGGCAGTCCCCGTTGCCAATTGTGTTGCCCCACTGGCCAACTGTTGGCTCTTCTGATTCAGGGCCTGGGCACCGGTCGTAACTGTCTGTAGACCATTCGTAAGTTGGCTGCCATTTTGGGCCAGTTGCGCCGTGCCAGCGGCCAATGTCGCCGACCCATCGGATAGTTGGCCGATACTACTGGTCAGGGTCGGTAAACTTCCCGTCAGCTGATCGGTGCCCGTAGCTAGCCGACCCGCACTGGTTGCGGCCGTTGTCAGCCCCGTGGTTACCTGTTGCGAACCAGCGGCCAGCTTATCGAGGGCCGTCGCAAGCGCCGCCTGTTGCTGATTCATGGTCGCCAACGCCGTACTCAAACTGGCTAAATCGGTGGTCGGTGTGGTGGTACTAAGCGCATCGATGGCCGTCTCCAAACTGTTGACCGCCGACTTGATGGCCGTCATATCCGCCGCCTTGGTCGAACCAGCCTGCTTGGTGGCTACCGCCAGGATGGCGGCCTTTTGCGTTGCCGTTAGCTTTTGCTGATCTGCGACCGTTGCTAGCTGCTGCTTGAGGTCGCTACTGGTATCGCCGGTCGTATCCGATTGCGCGGCCGTGACCGCCCGTTGTAAGCGGTCGAGGGCCGCTTTGACCTGGGTAACGGCCTGCGTCTGTTGGGTCGCCCCCGTTAATTGTTTTTTCAAAGCAGTTATTTGGCTCGTCACTGTACTAGCAGATTGCCCCGATTGCGTAACCTGCTGCTTTAACGCTTGTAATTGCGTCGTCACCTGACTGCTCCCCGTGGTCAGCGTTTGTAGACCCTGCTGCAGACTGCTGGCCCCCGTGCCGAGCGCCGTCGACCCAGTCGTCAGCTTCCCCGTCTGCTGATTGAGTTGTTGCAAGCCTTGGTTCAACTGGCTGGCACCGTTGTTGACGGTGCCAACCGCGCCCACATACCGGGTCACCCCAGTTCCTAATTGCTGGGCGCCGCTGGCAAGTTGTCCGGTCCCTTGACCAAATTGACTGGCACCTGTTGCTAACTGTTGAGCGCCCTGATTGGTCCGTACCGCACCGGCGCCTAATTTTTGGGTGCCCACCACGTAGGCTGCAACACCGCTCTGAACGGCGCGTGCACCCGTGGTTAGCCGTTGTAAGCCACCGATTAATTGCTGGCTCTTGACCAAGAGCTGATCCAACCCAGTAGTCACTTGGGCGCTTCCCGCTTGCAACTCGGCAACGCCCTTCAGGTAGCGGTTCATCCCCACGTTGAGCGTTTGTCCACCGGTCTTTAGCTTAAGCTCACTTTGTGCCAGGGTATCGAGGTTGGTGCTAATCTTCTGGTTGGCAGCCCGCAGACGTTCACTGCCCGTCGCCAACTTCTGATTATTTTTCGCCGCCGTCCCCAGCCCGGTATCTAGCTGCTTGATGGCCGTAAACAGGGTTCGCGCGTAGGTTTGGGTAATCTGGTTCGCCACCTGCGTCCGGATGCTAGTCACGGCCGCCGTGGCCATTTTGCCGGCAATGAAACTGTGACCGGCGCTGGTCTGATAGTGAAGTGTCATGGCTTGGGGCCGCTGATTCAGTAACGTCGTGGCGTGTTGTGAGAAGTTGCGTGGAATCGTTAGGACCATGTAATACTTGCCACGGTGCAATCCCCGTTGTGCTTTGACCACCGAGGTCACCTTAAAGTCCATGGCCTTAGATGTTTTCAAATTCTGTGTTAATTGCCGACCGACCGTCAGACGTTTGCCCTGATAGGTCACCGGCTGGTCCTGGTTGACCACGGCCACCGGTAAATCCCCCATCTTACCGTACGGATCCCACATTGACTTGAGAAAAGTCACGGCATAGATGGAGGGGATGAACATGATGACGCATAAAACAATCACCATAAATTTGTGTTGGCGGAGATACGCCCATTCTGCTTTAATCATATTGAAGTCCCCCTTTGTCTGCCCTTAACGTGGTATAGTAATGCCAGATAAATCCCACGTGTGTATTAAGACTATAGCCGCTAATCCCCGGTATAACCACACCAAGTAGGTGAAAGTTGGGGCTTATACCGCACTTGTGGTGTAATTGGGGTTTAACGTTGAAAGGAAGCCACAATCATGACGACAGACAAACGCATTCTGCGAACCCAGAACGCCCTTCACGCGGCCTTGGAGGAACTGGCCGTGAATCACGATTACGGTGACATTACGGTCACCAAACTTACCAAGTTAGCCGGCATCAACCGCAAAACCTTCTATCTCCATTACAACTCGATTGATGATCTGGTCGATACCTACGCGGACCAGGTCGCGGTACAATTGGCTAAAATCATTCGTCGTCAAACATTTAAAACGGTCTACCACCATCCGGGAATTTTGATTGACGAGCTCGTTGATTTTCTGCGCGTCCATTCGGCGGCGGTCCAACGCATCCTCTTCTCTGATGATTACAGTCGTTTTGCGAAACGGATTGAACGGGCCCTGACCAAGACCCTAGCCGAAACGATTCGAGAATCCTACCCAATGACCAGCCAAGATGCCGCTATCACGGCCTATTTTCTAGTTCACAACACCCTATCACTCTATGGCTACTTTACCAACGTCGCAGCCGACTCCAATCACTTCGACCGCGAACAGTTTAAGCGCTACGTTTCCCGGTTGAACTTGACGGGACTGAGTTCGTTTTTTAAGGAGTAGACGCAAACGGGAGACTCGCCGTCATGGCCAGTCTCCCGTTTGTTTTACCAGACTAATGTGGTACTTGCTGCAAAGTCATTTTGGCGTTGCGTAACATTCTGCTGCGTCCACCCCGTCTGCTGAATCTGGCGCGCCAGGTCCTGATTGCCCTTTAAACCGGATTTCGCCAAGTAAGGGACTAAGTCTGCCGAGCTGGCGATATCCGCCTTCACCAATCGCTTCTCTAATAACGTCCAATTGCCAATTCGGTTCTGATAAGGCGTGCCCGGTGCGAGCTGAACCAGTTGATAATTATCGTCCTTGAAGACCGGTTGATAGATTCAAATGAGCCGCGTAATTTTTTCACTATTGTTAGCATGCTGATCTGCCAATACGGTTGATTTAGTCCACTGGGAACTAGTCTAACCCTAGTAAAAAACTCGTCATGGCAGTCATTGTCATAACGAGTTTTTGGCTTAACGATAAAGATCCGCTAAGGTTTGACCATTCTGATCATGCCACATGGTCCAGCCATTACAACTAGCCTTATAGATAATCCGACCGGCACCCGAAGGACTTTCAAACGTATAGTCCTTGGTGAAGATATCATTTTGAATAATCCCTTTCTTTTGAAGCCCGGCTAAACGGGAACCATCTCCAAAGGTCTTCGACGGCGATAATGGTGATAATCGCGACCCCTTACGGACCGTCATCCCCTCGCTAGTATAAACGGCCGTCGCATCACTTTCCCGTCCCGTAAAGTACAGCAAGCGCACCCGATTATCGTTCGGTGCCTGATAAAACAAGGGGAGCCCAAACGACCGCAAGAGTAAGTCGATGTTCTCAAAAACAACCTGCAAGTCAAAAGTCCGGGCCTCGCTAACAAACGATTCATGGGGTGTATTGCCATTTTGTAAATCCATGGTATCGCTGGTCACGGCCTGCTGGTACATCATGTGTTCCAAATACTTGATATCAGCCTTTGATAGTTGCTGGTCCGCATTGTTCCAAACAAAGGCAACGCCAAAGTCCCACCAATCTTCTCCCGGAACGTTGTGCTGCAATAATCGATGGCCAACGTCTTCAGCCTCACCTATATACGCCGTTCGTCGAATACCATCCCCTAGTTCATTGAAGAGCGTGTAGACTCCGTTCCATTTGAGTTCCTTCCGCTCGCCCACAACTGCTTTGATGGCTTCACGAGGAATATAGAAGGCCATGATTGGCTGTGTCGGTACCGTTGAGATTCGAAAACCACTGGGATCACCGGTTGGGAAAAACGTATTGATCGTAAACGGACTCATCTTATGCACCACCCCGTTTGTCTTTTACCTAAAGTTTACGCGTAAAACGAAAAAATACCAACTGATCATCAGCTTATATGTTCATGTAAGCGACAAAGGTCGAAAAAATTTAAACGGGTTTTCTGAAAGGTCGCCACGTTTACATCTAGTAATGAAAACTATATAATTTAGTCAGATACATAGCACAACCAAATGAATTATGGGGAGTGAGACCATGTACCAACTCTTAACAGATTCGGAGTGTGGCCTATCCGCCGCCACCTTGCAGGACCATCACATCGATGTGATTTCGTTTCACCTACAGGTCAATGGTCACATGACGGACCACCGTCTGACCGATCAGCAATTGGCGGATTTTTACGCGCAACTGCGGCAGGGAATTCAGCCAACGACCGCGCAAATCAATATCGGGGAATACCTAGCCTTTTTCGAGCCGTACGTCGCAGCCGGGAACCCAATTCTGTTCATGGGGCTATCCAGCGGCCTTAGCGGCACCTATGCCAGCGCGGTTCAGGCCCGGGACATCTTGTTGGAAAAATACCCCCAGGCAGAAATTGCCGTGGTCGATAGCTTAGCCGCCTGCGCCGGGGAAGGCCGCTTGCTATTGGAGGCCGTGCGTCTGCGGAAAAACGGGGCCACCCTGACGGAGACCGTCGATTGGCTGAACGAGCACAAGCAACAGTTACGCTCCTGGTTCACCGTCGACAACCTGCTCTTTCTCTCGCGGGGCGGTCGAATATCGCGCTCCAGTGCCGCCATCGGCACCCTGCTCAGTATCAAACCACTACTCGACGTCGACCCAGATGGTAAGCTCCGCCTGGTGCAAAAGATCCGTACCCGCAAACGGGCCCTGAACGCCCTGGCGGATAAGGTCATCATTGCCCTGCACGTTGACGTCCGCCAGCCTATTTTAATCGCCACCAGCGGCGACTGGCCAGCCGCCGAATACGTCCGGGACGCGATTTTAAAGGAATTGCCGGATACCGACATCACCATTGGGCCCATCGGTCCGACCATCGCTTGTCATACCGGATTCGGTTGTGTGGCCGTCTTTGCGATGGAAGACCACGCCCGCCAATAAGTGATTCTGAACTATTTTCAGGAAATTCTCAGAAAGCCAACGGGGCACGTGCTTTCCGATTGCGGTAAGCTAACCTCATCACCAACGAACCGTCGTTGGTGGGCCCCAACCACATTGTTCCACGAGGAGGCACCGTTGGGTTTTAAGTAATTAAATTCACAGCACCTACTCTATTAAAAGAACACCTTCAACCGTTGGCTTTACCAGCCCCCGTTGAAGGTGTTCTTTTGTTTGACCGTATCATCCGCAGTTACCTACGTCATCACCAATCAATAGCATTCAATTTATCGTTAAAACAATCATTATCACCCAAAACCGTCCAGAAAAGGGCTTACTTAAGCAAATGTGACAACTTCTTAACATCTTAGTAACTACCTGTTAATCTGACTGAAACACTATTCGCGTATGCTACTAGGTAATGAACGAACAAATTAGGGAGTTATAAAACATGACAAAATTCAAACTTAAACTTGTTTCACTCTTATTAGTCTTCGGTTTCGCCTTCGGAATGGCCACCGACGTGACCGCCAACGTCTTCCCAGAAACCACGACCACGGCTCAGGCGTCCTCGAAGGTCTCCGCTAGCCAGAAGAAAAAAATCGCGGCCATCAACGCCTCACTCTCCAAGAAACAAAAAGCCGCTAAAAACTGGATTGCCTACCACGAATCCCGCTACAGCTACACCGCCCGCAACGGAAATTGTTACGGCCGTTACCAACTGTTGAAGGCTTACCTGCACGGCGATTACTCACCAGCCAACCAAGAAAAGACGGCCAACTCTTACGTTGCCGGCCGTTATGGTAACTGGACCAAGGCCAAGCGCTTCTGGCAGAGTCACCACTGGTACTAAACTGAATCATCACCTTATAAATCCCTAAAAGTCACCAAAAAGGACGAGCTGGTTTCAGACCACTCGTCCTTTTTATTATCCTTTTAGTCCACGTCGCGGGTCGCCGCATCGTGATAATAGCGTTTTAAATAATAGAACAACGGAATTCCCAGCCCAATCACAGCAATGGAGGCCACCGCCCCGACAAAGTCGGAGAACAGCTCACTGACCACCACGAAGCCAGTCCCCAAAATCGCGAAAATTGGGACCACCGGGTAGCCCGGCGTACTGAAGAGCCGCGTCTGCTTGCCGCCATTCCGACGTCGTAGAATGAACACCCCTACGAACGCCGCGATATAAAAGCTGTACATCACGAAGATGCAAAGTTCCGACAAGCGGTCGGTGTCAATCGTCAAAATCATCGCTGCGGTCAAGGCTAACAACGTGACCGTCGCGTTGACTGGCGTTTGGGTGTGCCGGTTCAGTCGGCCTAACCACTTGGCAAATGGCAGATGGTGCTGGGCCGCCATCGCGTAGTAAATGCGGGGAAAACTCATGATTTTGCCATTCAACGCCCCGATAATGGATACCATAATGCCGATGTTGACCAGCCGACCACCCAACGGACCAAAGGCGTTGGTGGCGAAGTACGCCGTCGCATTTTCCCCTAAGGCATCGATGCGTGTCGCACTCATCGAGCGAAAAATCCCGAAGGTCACGCCGAGGTACAAGATAATAATGATCGAGATACCCGCGATAATCGCTACCGGCAGGAGCTTTTCCGGGTGCTTGATTTCGCCACCCAGATTGGTAATCAAAATCCACCCATCATAGGCAAAAATGGTCGCCAGCACCGCCACCCCGAAATTACCGACGCTCTGATGAACCGTGGTCAGGGTCTCCCCCACCGCGTTCTCGTGACCAAAGAACAGGCCAAAAATAACGATAGCAATAATCGGTAATAGTTTACAAATCGTGGTTACGATCGCAAACGTCGCGCCGTAGCGGTTTTCCAACATGTTCAAGACTGCGATCAGCGTAATCGCCAGAATTGCGATGGGCGCCTTCCAGAAGCCGCTGATGCCAAAGAAATTGACCATTAACAATCCCAGGTAACCGGCAATTGAGCCAACGATTGATGGCGCGTAGACGATCACCTGCATCCAACCGGACATGAAGCCCCAAAATTCACCGTAAATGTGGGTCATGTACTGGTACAGGCCCCCGGTATGGGGAATCTGCGCCCCAATCTCCGAGAGCGTTAAGCCATCCGCCAGGGTAATCAGTCCCCCCAACAGCCAGGCCATCAAGGCCAAATTCGTCGAGCCCGTTAGTTGCAGGACCGAGGCCTGTTTGAAAAAAATTCCGGACCCAATAACCGTCCCGATGACCAGGGCCAAGGCTGACCACAGACCAATCGAGCGGTTTAGCCCCACCGTTTCATCTTTCACGCGTTCCCCATCTCTTCCCTAATGCCGTAATCTAGCGCTTGCGCTCTCACCAGTATACTGAACCGAAAAAAGTGGCGCAATCAGAAGTCTTCGCCCAACGCAAAAAATAACCAAAATTCCAATAAAAATGACCCGCCACCAGAAAATCGGCGTTGAAATGCACGCCTTTCCCCTAATAATCATGGGACTGCATCACCATTTCTTCTGTCATTCAATTGACAAAAACACCCATTGTGCTAATCTAAACAAGTTGTTTTTTAACAACTAACTTTTAGAAAGGACCTTTACATGACCAATAAACGTATTTCCCAGTCCCTCATCGTCATGGTTTTTGGGACCTTCTTCGGGATTCTCTGCTCGACCTTAATGAACACCGGGCTGCCCCAACTGATGACCGCCTTCCAGGTCAACGAGGCCCAGGTTCAGTGGGTCACCAACGGTTACATGTTGGTCAACGCGCTGATGATTCCCGTCAGTGCCTACCTGATTAAACGCTTCCTGTTCCGCCATCTTTACATACTTGCGACCGCGATTTTTCTGGGCGGTACGCTGCTGGGCGCCGTCAGCTCGCAATTTATCTTCGTCATCGTGGCCCGGATGATTCAGGCCATCGGTGCTGGCATGATGATGCCCCTGGTCAACGTTCTGGCGATTCGCTACGCTAAACCCGAACGCAAGGGCGCCATCATGGGCATCATCGGCTTGGCGTTCAATTTCTCGCCAATTATCGGCCCCACGGTCTCGGGAATCATCCTGGACTACCTGTCTTGGCGCTACCTGTTTATCATCATCTTGCCGTTCATCGTGCTGACCCTGGTGGCGGCCATCGTGGTCTTACCCAAGATTCCCCATAACGAGTCGCCGCGGTTCAACCTTCCCGGGCTGATTCTGATTAGTATTGGCCTGTGGGCGTTATTGATGGGTCTTTCCAACATTTCAACCGCCGCCTTCTTTAGTTGGCAGGTCGGTGGATTGATTCTGGTGGGCGTGATCATCACATTGATTTTCTACCGTACCCAACTGACTACGACCAACCCGCTGATTAACTTGCACGTGTTTAACCACCGCCAGTTCTTGGTGGCGACTCTGGTCAACATGTTGATTGTGGCGACGATGTACGGCAATACGATTCTGTTGCCACTCCTGATTCAAACGTTCCAACACCGTAGTGCGCTGGTCTCCGGACTGGTCATCCTACCGGGCGCATTGCTGACGGGGACCCTCTCGCGGCTGAGCGGTCGGCTGTATGACCGCATCTCAGTGCGCAAGCTGGTCTTCACCGGATTGACCATTGATTGCCTGGGCACTCTGCTTCAGGCGTTGATTGGTGCCAACAGTTCGCCGGTCGTGTTGGCGACGTTTCAGACGGTCCGCCAGTTGGGGCTGGTTACCATGTTGATTCCGCTACAAACCCATGCGTTGGGGCTACTCCCCTATGACATGGTTCCCGATGGTGTGGCGACGTTTAACACGCTGCGCCAGATTGCGGCGTCGTTCGGCACGGCGATCATCGTGGCAGCTGTGGCCTTGGTCAACCACTACGTGCCAAACAGCGGCCACGTGGGAATTGAGGCCGGTTTTCTGATTTGTTTAACCCTCCTGATTTGTGCGGTGTTGGTTGCCGCGCATCTGAAAACGCAGCCGGAATTATCGCATCAAACGGCCTAAAAATACCCGCCAAACTTTTAATAGTTGGCGGGTATTTTTACTTTTGCATATGATAGTTCAGCAGGTCGACACCTTGCCGTTGGACGTGATTGGTCCGTGTGACCTGGTAGCCCTGGCGTTCGAAAAATGGCCGCGCCGTGATTGAAGCGTAGGTTTGATAGGTCGCGGCGGGGATATCGGCCTCCAGGGTGCGCACCAGAGCGGTGGCGATGCCCCGGTTCTGATGGGCGTAATGGACGTACAGTCGGTCGAGCAGTCCGGTGGTGGTCATGTCGCCGAAGCCCACTAGGGTCCCCCGGTCGATGGCAACCAGAGTGCGGTGAGTGCTGAGGGTGTCCTGCCACTGTTGTTGTGTGGCCGAATTGTCGGTGCCAATCCAGGCTTGCAGTTGCTCGGCGGTGTAGTCGCGCCAGTTAACGCGTTCGATGGTGGTCCGGAAAAGATTCCGGATGCCTGCTAGGTCACTAGGTTGATAGGGTCGTAGGTGCATGAATATAGCCTCCCGACTAAGGTGTCTGCGGGTAACGGTCGTTGGTGGAATGATGCAGTAATTGGTCAATTGTACAAAACATTTTAGTGGAACTCAAGTGAGGGGCACGGAGATAACCCTACCATTTCACCACTATTTCGCAAGCGTATGGAGATTAAAACGTTTTTATACGTTTACGAATAACTAAATTTTTATAATTAAGGGTTTCGACCCCAATTAATTACTTTTAACGTATATCTCCTAGGCGGTATTAATAGAGCACTTATTCATGATTATCTCCATTAATTATCCTTGACGAATAACACCTTACCTCCAACAAAATAAGGAAAACCAATAACATGTCTAAAAGTAAAAAGATAAAGAAATTAAAAGCCAACTTGAGCAATCCCAAAAAGAGTTGGATTGAGCAATCAATAGCGGTATCTTTCTGGTTATCAGATTATTACTTGTAAAATCACCTTGGAAAATTCTTTTTGCCGTAATTGAACAGGTTGATTCCCATATATCAGATATATGATGACTAAATCAATTATATTTTCATGTGCATGAAAATATAAAATGCGCTTGGGACAACCATATGTTGTCTCAAGTGCATTTTAAATAGTCTATAAATAACGTAGGTAACTAGATTAAAA
Organism: Candidatus Levilactobacillus faecigallinarum; assembly: GCA_019113985.1. Taxonomy (GTDB): domain Bacteria; phylum Bacillota; class Bacilli; order Lactobacillales; family Lactobacillaceae; genus Levilactobacillus; species Levilactobacillus faecigallinarum. The sequence continues at coordinate 9,896 of DXGJ01000060.1, read as the reverse complement.
ATTGACTACTTCTACAATACTTTATGCAATTTCTGAACCATCGTTTCCCTGTGCCAAAACAACATACAATGGTCCAATCAGTTTTCCAGCCCAGGCAGTCCCTAAAACGTTACTTCCCGGGCTTAAAATAAATTGCCACCAATACAAATCGCGACTTTGAAAAAATTGATCATCCATCATATGCTCCGTAGCGTCCAATTGCACGCGCTGAACGATAGACTCTAAAACATCCATATATTTATACCGGCCCCACCGTTTTTGCTGGGCCTGCTTATAAGCTTCATACAGTTGACTAACCGTCCAGTTATAGGCCAATTGATACGTTACCTTCGAATTTTTTTGAATTTATATCCATCTACTTTCTGTCTTTACTTAAAAAATTATAGAATAACTTATTGCTAACTTTATCTAAAATAACGTAAATTCCTCTTTTATTAAAAAATTCCTTCATCTTCTCCAACAACTGATTAACCATCTAAAAAAATCGTTGTCGACCGAACATACCCCGTTGGTAACACCCCGAGTTCACTTTCCCGATAACCATCGTCACTTCCATCCATTCTAACCACTCGCGGTGCTGGCATGAGGCCCAGTCGATAGCGATAGCCATATGCCGCTAAAATACCTGAAGCTGCCAGGACATCCATATCTGTAACTAAAATTTTTCGTAATTTCATGACCAGTCGACGATTAAGTATCATACGATTGGGTTTTGAAATAATTAAGGCATCAATTGTTTGTGTTGCCCCATAAGCATCACCAGATACTAACCTGTTTCTAGCATGGTTCCCAGTTAAGAATCTCCGCCGAATGCATAATTTATCGGGATTGCTACCACACAGACATCGCCACTGATGATTTAAATAAACCATAATTCGCTCATCAATCAGTCGTTTGGCATCATCAGGCGGCATATCTAACCTGATAGCATGCTCAGTTCCCCTACTATTCTGAATTTTTAACCCATCATAATAGTTGGTCATAACTCGATAACCACGCATCCTCAAAACGATCAGACTTTCCATCACTGAAACGTCCAATTCACGACTTCCAAATACACCTTGAGAGGTCCAGGACAGCGCCTCTTTCGTTTGCCAATCAACATAGTGAACGCTAGTAACTCGTGTAGATACTGATTTATCTGGTAATCTTTCATGAGCTACCCGTGGCATACAACACACCTTCATGGACGATAAACTATTTTGAATGCCGTTCACAATCAGTTTGTCAAACAAGCACATCACCTTCTAAATAAAGAACACTTCTATTGATTAAAACAACTAGCGCCTTTCAAGACCGCCTATCCGCTAGTATATTCATAAAAAACGCTAAGCGGCCATCATTCTTTTTCCTATTTTCGATAATAAATGACCGCCATACCATATCCTTCTTATAAATCTACCAGCGTATTTCTCGTCAAATCACTCAAACTACTGCTATACTTCCTAAACTTACTGAACAATATCTATCACAAATTAGGTTTATCAATTTTTACCATGCACCATCTATTTTGTGACGTCTACCAGTTTAAATTTACGGCCATAATAGACTTTATAATTGTCCGGATTATCTATTAATAGACTTTTGTGTAGGAGAGGGCTTGTATGATGAAACTATTTTACTTACTAGATAACCCTGAGCAGCGACAAGTAGCCCTAATCCAGCTACTTTCTCGTAATCAGCAGGGAATTTCGCTACAAACAATTGCTGAAAAGCTGGACGCCAATCGAACAACCATCAAAGAAGATATCGGACGAATCAATGTAAAATTTTCCGAATTATCCTCAACACTAAAACTGACTGTAACGGAAAGTGTGGTTCACTTTAAACGAGACACCCATACCGCCGCTAATGAACTTTACTATGCCTACCTAAAGGACTCAACTAAATACCGAATCCTAATGTACCTCTTTGATCACGGAAAAATCGACTCCATCACAACATCCACTTACTTAAACATTAGTCTGTCGACCCTAGAACGGCGTATCCGCGAGCTAAATAGGCTACTAATAGACTTCCATATCACCTTAAAGAGTGGAAAATTAGTGGGATCAGAAATTCAAATACGTCATTTTTTTCTCCAATTAATTTGGTTCTCTTATCCCTACAAGCTAACTGAGACACAGTTCAATACGCCTAAGATTGAGGAAATTGTCCATTTTTTCAACCAACGGCAACAACCACTCCTAACAACCATTGGTACTAAAAAGCTCATGATTTATCTCCAAACCGTTGAAACCCGACGACATTTAGTATCTCCTCGTCTACCAACAGAGCGACTTAAAAAGTTAACATTTCAGTCACATCTCTTCCAGCAAATTCATAATTTTTTTGATAATCAACCGACCTTTAGCCATATGCACTTTTCTACCAATGAACAAAAACTTCTATATCTATTCCTAATTAGTAACTTTTGCTTTGACACGTCGCATTCCCAAGTTAGACATAATATCATGACCGATGCCAAACACTGCATACCAGTTTGGTCGCTCCAACAAAGTATCTTTAACCAAATAAAAATAAGGTTGACCCCTTACAAACTTACCACGGACTTTTTTAATCAGGTTGAAATCACACTAATACAAATCCACTATCGTGCCGTCTTTATGCGCGGCTGGATTGCCATTTTTGGCGACCAGGGAATTTATGATCGACTCATATTTTTACCAGAGGTTAAATTCTTCAGTCACTGCCGGGCTCTTTGCCAACAAGTTGTCGATTTATTAGGATTGGCCGATAACGATGCAACCACCCTTTTCTCAGAAATATCCGGTCGATATGCCGCAATCTTTCAGCTAGCTTTTCAACACATTAACTATCAGCTCCGAATTGGCTGTAATTTTGGCTATGAAGATACCATGGCCCAGATTATTATCAACCGATTGCAGCAAAAAATTGACGCCCGCTTAAACTTTAAAATTATGACTTACCAGAAAGACCAGCAGTACGACATTATCATTAGTAACTTTCATCAAACTTATTCCATGCAAACCAACTATCAGGAATTTGTCATGTTAAGTCCAGAATATGATACAGACTTCCCTGAACTTAACCGATTTCTAGAACAAGCCTACTTCAACAAGCTAAAATCACCTTCACATTATCCCATGCCTAGGTAAATAGTAGACACACAGTGATTCACTCACCATGATACGATAAGTTTACAGGCAGCTTCGAAATCTTTATCGAGAGAAAATTCATAATCTAACCATTATACGAGGAGAGATTTTTATGAATAAGTTCAAAAAAGCTTTTAGTTTGAGTCTAACAACCCTACTGTTAGCATCTGGGACGCCCCTGATGGCTAACGCTGAAACTACCGACGCTGGTGGCAATAAAACCTCCGACGCAACAGTTGATATCGATGCTTCGGACGGTGCACTAACGCTGGATGCCGTCCCCAATTTTGATTTTGGCACAGCATCTGCTAAGGACCTGTTAACTGGTGCAACCTTAGACCTAACCACTACAGCTAGCACCAACAACTTGCAAATAACTGACACCCGTGGCAACGGTAACCAAGCTTGGACTGTCACTGCTGATTTGACCAAGCCATTTACCAGCACCGATAGCACCACATTAGCCAATGCCACCTTAAAATTAGCAAGTGAGGCTGGTACGACAGACTCAGTGCAAGATTACACGCAAACAGATAGTGCAACGCTTTCAGGAAACGGTGCCCAACCAGTAGTTGAAAAAGCCTCGGCTTTTGCCGGAACTTCTCGCTATGCTTTCACCTCGACATCCGCTAGTGGCCATGCAGCAGCACAACTAATCCTTCCAGCAACGCCTAAGTTTAAGGCAGGAACCTATACTGGAGAAGTTACCTGGACTTTGGCCTCTGTACAATAGAAAAAATACTAGCGCCTTCAATCTACTAACTCTAAGGAGTTAAAATTGTGCATTATCATAGACTGATATTGGGATTTCTCTGTATGCTATTACCTTTTACCGTACAGGAGATGCTGCCCATCACCGCCAAGGCTAATACGGATAATGGTGCTAACTTTACGGTTAGTCCCGTTTATCCCTATAATCAAGTTGGCGGCGAAACCGGCTACTTTCAATTAAATGTTACACCGAAGCAACAGGGAACACTTACCATTAAAATAGCAAATAACGATACCAAAAAGCAGCATTTTAGCATCACGCCAACGCGGGCAACAACAACTGATAGCGGCCAAATTAACTACTCACCAATGAATCGCCCTCCTGATAAAAGTGCCCAGACGACCCTACCACATCTATTAACATCGGCCCAACAGGTCACCATCCCTGCCAGAAGCACCAAGAATGTTCGTTTTCACTATCGGGTGCCACATTCCGGCTTTAACGGAACCTTATTGGGAGGTCTTTACGTTTACAATACAACTCGTCACTCAAATCAAGGTGGTACGGTAGTTAACCGCTATGCGATGATTATTGGCCTCTCTTTGAATGAACATCCCCGTCGTCATTTATCTCCGGGTTTGTGGGCCGGACCGGCCTCAGTCGTAAGGCAAGGCAATAGCCTCCTGGTTCAGACAAAAATTCGAAATTATCACCCGGTCTATTTTCGCGGAATGCACCTAAAAGCAACTATCACGAAAAAAGGTAGGAAGCAGGTCTTAGCAAAACAGACAATGCCTAATGGTTCCATGGCACCCAATTCATATTTTTACTATACCTTAAACGTAAGTGAACAAGTCACCCAACCTGGTCATTACACAGAACATTTGAGGATTCATATTCACAATAGGACTTGGCGATTCAACCGTAATTTTACGATAACACCTGCCGATTCTGTGAAACAGCTAATTCATGTCGATCACGCCACACACACGTGGTGGATCTGGTTATTGCTGCTGCTCTTATTACTAGCCTTTGGTGGCGGTAGCTACTGGCTAGGGCAACATAAAACAAAAAGGTAACTACCATACATTTGAATATCGCCCCCTAAGCAAATCGGCAGTCGGATTTAGTTATCCGACTGCCGATTTAATATTCATCTTATTCTCTAATCTCTTCTCCCTTCCTAATTCGAATAATAGTAATTTCGGACACCCTGGCAATTCCCAAAATACGCTGCATAACTACTTTTCTAAAACTTCCTTTGCACGAATACAATTATTTGAAAAACTCACTGTTCTCTCCTCGTATTCAGATTTAAAGTAAATCACATCGTCCGTTTCTCTTAAGGCATGCGCAACTAGTAGCTTGTCACTGTCAACTCAATTGTGTCGCCATCACCGGCTGGCCGAACCCAGTAGCTTCCGTCGTCTTCACCGCCTGAACTGATATCAAAATCATATCTGCCGGGAAAGAGACCACTACTTAATTGACTCTTCGTAACCGTCTGAGACTTACCGCCACTCGTCATTTTAACAGTCATGTCATCCCCATAACCGGTGTAATTCGTAATCTGTACCGGGGACTTTCTAGTGGTCAGGTAGTAACTCGTAAAGAGCCCCATCACCCTTCTACTTTCAACCGTAAACCTATAATCAACCTTGGTTCCGGCAACCGTTCGCCCATCAGTGATAATCTTACCAATCTCACTGGTCGGATCAGTTGCGTTATCGTGGAGGTCTTTGACCACGCTCTGGGCACCGATATCGCTGAACTTGATATTCTGATTATCCTTAGAAAACTGCTTGAGGAAGAGTTTTCCATCCTTATTCTGAACAGCTCGATTGATGTTACTTGCCAAACGATTCTCTGACACGGCGACCCGTGTTTTGATGAAGAGATTACCACCAACGAGCACAATCACAACCGCGACTATCAACGCAATCATATCTTTTTTCTTCATGGTATTAGTCATCCTTTCGATCAGTTAGCATTAAGAACAGTGGATACAATCCCGCTACTGGAACCATCATCAGCCATCCCAAACCAACATTTTGTTTCAGGTAGGCCAACCGTCGCATGGTTGCCGCAACCAATAATAATCCGGTGGCCCAGCATAGGATGGTCCCTAAATAGGGAATCGCCACAAAAACAAGATTTAATAAGGCCACTCCCAGGAAGCCCCACCAAAACACCGACTTACGACTTTCCGGGATATCTCCGTTAAACTCAAAACAATGCTGCATAATGTATTGAATGCTACTTACAAAACCTAATTGCGGCTGCGTTTCTTGATTCTCTTGGTCATTTTGATGTGCTTTAAAGTGGTCTTCCTGCTGCCTTGAATCTGTGTTAGCTGTCGTTTCGGATGTCTCCTCAGCTTGCGCTGCAGATGCTTCCACCGATTGTTTATCTGTGGTTAGTTGTGCGCCACAGGCCGGGCAAAACTTAACGTTCGCTTCTAATTGATGACCACAGTTTGGACAAAATTTCATAATAAACACTCCTCGTATTATTCTTGATTCTCACGTAACGTTCGTTGAATCCACTTTTGTGAATAACCATATTTTCTGGCTAAAATCTGTTGATTGTGGCCGTTATAAGCCTGAACAACTTTCTGGGCGGCTAGTTTTCGGTCATATAAATGCGTCGGAATCGTAATTTGCATTCCCTTGTACGCCTGATAGATTTTAAACATGTCCTCCACGCCTACCAGTTCACTTAAACCGCGATAGAACTGATGCAGTGCTAACACGTCAATTTTCTCTTTCATCCCATCCACCACCTTTTATTTCTAATATAGTAAACACCGTTGCCTTTTTGAACCGCACTTGGACCGGTCACTTTCAAGGAAAATAACCACTCCCCTTCCTTCGCACCTCAATTCACTTATCAAGGATCAACGTCCCCTTGCTTTCTTGATAAGTTCAGCATATCCTTCAAGGTAGAAGAAATGCTTCTACTTATTTTAAATAAAAAAATTGAGGTGAGTTTTAATGACTGCCGCATATCGTCAGCTCTACATGTTTCAGCAATTACTCTCAGACCACATCCTAAACAAGGCCGCTTTAGCTGATAAATTTCAGGTAACACCCCGTGTGATTCAATCAGATATCAGCCAAATCAAATCATTTATCCAGGAACAACAACTTTTTTACGAACTAACGTACCATCGCCAACTCGGTGGTTATCGATTAGACGTGACTCAAGATAGTCTCTCCAAACAAGCGGTTTTAGTTCTAATCAAAGTTATGCTCGCTAGCCGTTCATTGAATTCTGTTGAAATCAAGCAGACAATCACCAGTTTGCTCAACCTAATTCCGGCTCCGGAACAGCGTCAAATTCAGCCCATTATAAAAAATGAGCTATTTTATTACCGACCGGTTTCTCACGATAAGCCACTCCTAACATTAATCTGGCAGTTCAGCCAATTTATCATCACAAAAACTACCCTTGAAATTACCTACCGAAATCAACTGGGCCATGTTGACCAACGGATAATCTTACCGCAGGCGATTATTTTCTCTGAGTATTATTTTTACGTCGTCGCCTACAGCCAAAAATATCAGGCCAATCGGTTCTTCCGTTTAGATCGGATTGAAAACTACACAGTGTCTTCTGAAAAACTCACGCGTTCCCGGGCAGAACGAGTTGAGGATGGTGCCTTACGCCAGGTCATCCATTACATGCAGCCCGGTGAGCGAATGACGATTCAATTTGAATTTCGGGGTATCGTCGAAGCCGCCCTTGACCGCTTTCCTACGGCCACAATAAAAGCACGCTATCCAGAAAGGCATAGCGTGCTGATTGAAGCTGATGTATTTGATAAAGGGGCGAAAATGTGGTTGTTGAGTCAAGGTGCACTGGTGACGGTGAAAGCTCCCTCAATATTTGTCCATGAAATTCATGATGAATTAATAAAAGCTCTAGCCACATACAGGAACCTATAGATACAGCACTTATAATGGTCTTTTACTAATCAGTAAATTTACCATTCTCACCTAGCGTAGAATTTAATCTCTTCGCGGCGCTGTGAACATTGTTAACTAGTGTTCCAAGTAGTGAAATCTGTGCCTCTGTCATCTCATGAAAATCTAGGGGATATGCCTGTGCCATCATAATCCGACTTCGAATATCCACTAAATCATCCTCTGTAAGACTGTCCATTCGTTTAATTTCAGTGGTTAACGCTTGCTGCGTTCTCTCAGCTGCATAAACTTTTATTGTTTGTGCCTTCATTTCTGCAGCAGCTTTTTTATTCTTTCCATTGGCCATAGCACCACCCGTAAGCAACGCCGCACCACCAATAGCCCAGCCAACTGGACCAGCAAGTGCCAGCAATGTTTCACCACCTGCTATTCCAGCACCCCCTGTAACAAGTGCTCCACCCCCTAACCATGCAAGTGCCGCATTAGTCGCAGCAGCACCTGATAAAGACGCAATCGCAGTACCTGTGGCGGCTGTACCAAAAGTTGTCGCGACCGCCATTGCTGCTGTAGGTGCTAAAGTTGCAACTCCAATTCCAGCACCGACTCCGGCAGCTGCCGTTCCACCTGCTTGCTTTTTTACCTTAGCATATTCAACATCGGCTTGTTTCAATAGGCCTTCATAACGACTAACATTGACCTGAATCTTTTCAATTTTAACATTTAAATTCTCGGGAACATTTTTTAGAGAATTTATGTACACCATTGCTTCCTGAATTCTTTCCTTTAACTTTTGACGTGTGTGATAAAGATACTCCATATTTTCTTTGAGTTGATCTGCTACTACCTTTTGACTATCAACGGCTTCTTGTAAATCTTTCTTAGCTTCTTTTCTTTCCTTTGAATTAAGCATTCTATTTTCCTCCTAAAAAATAATCCGATACTTCAGTATTATCATGCAGTATCTCTTTTTCTGGCACACCACTTGCTCTAGCGTATATTACACTGGAGAATAATTGATTACTTGCTAACTGAGTCACATCATGAGCAAGACTTGCCAATTTCCCCATCTTTTCATACTCGGTCTCAATCTCCAATAAAATACCATGGTATGATTCATCAACTTTTTGCAACGCTTCATTATATGTTTTCTTTACCTCATCCATCGATAGTTCAATTCCCTGCTTAAAATCATCCCATGCTAATTTAAAATTACGAATGACTCGGCCGAAATTATCAATAGAAACAATGACAAGTGCACTCAGGCAGCCACTAATTACAGCACTAATTGTTGTTGAGATAGCATCCATCAAAAATTTAGGTAGTCCCGGAAGTGTCACCAAGAACTCGTTCACTTTTTCTCCGATAACAAGTCCAATCGAGGTACTAAATCCAATACCAATCAATTGGAGAACTGCTTTCGTCAGTTCTCCCTTTGAAAGACCTTTGGGATTTGTAACCAACATTTTGAAGGCACGAACAAACGTGTTTAAACCATCCTGTAATATTTTCCCCCATGCTGAAATCGTTGTTGTCAGTGAATTTATCAGTGTCGAAATTAAGGTACCTATCACGCCACTCGTAAAGCCTGAAAAAGCAGCCCCAATTAATTCTCCAGCCCATGACTTTATTTGCTTTAATCTTTCCCACAATCGCCGTTGAATCCGTTTAAAGGTTGCCTTTATGCCATCAACTTTTTCCGATACTGACGCAAAACTTTTCCAATCATGGACGTATGTTGTCATCTCATCAATAACTATATCCGTTGCCATGTACATAGCAACCCCGCATGCTTGACGTTTAGCTTGCTGCATGCCTCGTTGCTTGGCTGCCGAATTAAATTCTTTTACCGCTGATTTGTTAACCGTCCGATTGATAAACTTTTCCGACTCTTTTTTTCTATCCGCAATCTTCTCTTCATCGACATCATATTTTGCCGCCTTAGTTTCACCATTTTTTTCCTTTTTATTAGCCCAATCCTGAACGTCATCTTCACCTTTCGATTGATTCATTCTCCCATCGATTGGTGCCATGTTATGCTCATCTACAGCCATATCATTACGTTCATCGTCGGTCATATATAACCGTGCGCGTTTATTATCATGAATGTGCTTAGCAGATGTGACATGATCTAAATGTGTA
>DXGJ01000059.1 GCA_019113985.1 Candidatus Levilactobacillus faecigallinarum | reverse complement strand
CGGTGTGGGTTCAATTCCTACTATCCCTGTTGTAATGTTATGGCGGTATTGGTGAAGGGGTTAACACACCGGATTGTGGTTCCGGCACGCGTGGGTTCGATTCCCACATACCGCCCTATGATTGGGCATCTTGTAGATTGTTTCAATCAGATTTAGATAGACGATTCTGGTGGTATAGCCAAGTGGTAAGGCAGAGGTCTGCAAAACCTTCATCGTCGGTTCGAATCCGATTACCACCTTTGACTTGGGTATATCTAATCAGTCATATATATGTTTTTTGCCGGAGTGGCGGAACTGGCAGACGCGCTGGACTCAAAATCCAGTGACCGTTGAGGTCGTGTGGGTTCGAACCCCACCTCCGGTATAACGTAACAATATAGTTCGATTTAAAAGAGCAAGAACGTTGAGTTATCAGCGTTCTTGCTCTTTTTTTATATGCTTAATCCTATATTCATGCATAGTTTTGCTACCAATGCTACCAAAATGCTACCATTTGCTCCCGGTGGTAGCATAAAAAACGGAAATGGTAGCATTTAAAGATGAATCACGCGTCAATCCTGAAGTTAGACCAGTCAGCTTTTTGTCCCAGCTTATCCATCGCGTCGACAGCCTTGGTGCTTTCTTCCTGCTCTAATTCGTTGATGATGTGCAGATAGGTATTAATCGTGGTGATCACATTTTTATGACCGAGCCGGTGGCTGATGTAGGCAATTGACATCTTTTGGTAAAATAGAACGGAAGCATGCGTGTGTCGCAAGCCATGGAAGTTAAGAGGGACTGAGATACCAGCTGCTGTTAATAGGCTGCTCAGTTTGTCGTTAAGTGCCCTAGAGGAAGGGACTCGGTTGTATCTACTGATGAAAAGCAGGTTCTTGGGATTATCCTTGTTATTAGAAGCAAAGTATAAATTTTGTTCATAGTGCAACTTGGATATAATATTTATCAGGTTCCGGTCGACCTTGACCTTACGAGTTGACCAGGGGTTTTTAGTGGGGCCGAAGTCGTGTGATTCCCAATCCCATGCTTTGGTGATATCAATGATGCCGTTCTTACTGTCGATATCGTCCCAGGTAAGTCCCGCGATTTCCTGTTGACGCATGCCGGTGAGTAGGGCGGTTAGGACCATATAGGAAATGACGTCATTGCCTGATAGATGATTGAGAGTATAGGAGTATAGCTTAGCGGCATCTTCGTATGACAGCCATTTGATTTCACGGGTCCGACTGGAATCATAGACAACATGAGTGTTGAGGGTGAAGTCCCGGTCAATGATACCGTCATTTTTGGCGTTGCGTATGGCACCCCGAATATGCGTATTGACCTTTTCGACAGTAGCCTTTGCGTGAGGCGTGTGCTGTTTGGTACCATCGCCTTGGCCTAACCAGTTAAGGAATGCCTGATAGTTTGATGTAGAAATCTTTCTTAACTGTTGGTAACCAAAATACTCGGCAATCTGATTGATAGTGTACTGATATTTCCTTTGGGTTCCAATGGATGCATTGGGCTTTCGAAAGGTTTCATACCATTTTTTAAAGTAGGTGAGAAGGTCGACATTGTGATCGTTAAGATCTCCGCCGTGTTGCAGTTGGTATTCTAACTCAGTACCTATTGCATCGGCTTGTTTCTTAGTTTTTAGCCCTTCACGGGAACGATAATGACGTTTTCCATCATTACCTTTAAATGATACGCGTACCTTCCATCCGTTTTCTCGCTTATATACTTCTGCCATAGTAGTTCCTCCTCATTTTTGTAATTGTGATTGCTATTTATCCAAACGTATGTTCTTCTTTATTTTTAAAGAAAAGCCCGATTAGGGGCTACTTAGTTAATATAATCTTGTTCGGTTATTAATTGCTTACGAACACACACGTCAAAATACGATAGTTCCTAGAATGAGCAGGGTGGGAGACGTGGTAACGAAGCTTAGTGGGAATCTGCCTCTTTATCAGCATTAGCTTTGTGTTTTACATCGTCAACAGCCTTCTTAGCAGCGTCCTTGGCATCGGCAACCTTATCTTTGAGTTTACCCAGAGCCGCTTGACCCTTACCCTCTGCTTCGCGGAGGCGATCATTGGTGGCCTTGCCCTCAAGTTCCTTGGCTTTACCACTAACTTGGTCCTTTGCGCTACTGAGCTTGTCATTAAGTGTCATGATGATATCCTCCTATAATATATTTGTTAAGAAGATTATCACATATTTCATTCAAATGTGCGAGTCAAACACTCAGCAGTATGAAGAACTGGTATTATCCAAGCGTTTTACGGGTGTAACAAAAAGACCAGCCATTAGTTCTCCCGCCGGGGGGAAGCCACTGATGACTGGTCTTTTTGATTCTAATTAGCGTTAACGTATTTAACCGCGGTTCCGTAAGCAGCAACAGATTGCATATCGGTTCCGATTGATCCGGAATCAAAACGCATCATGACCACAGCATCGGCGCCCATATTCGCAGCGTTTTCTCTTAAGCGGTCTACAGCAATGTTACGGGCCTCATCGAGCATCTTGGTGTAATCCTTGATTTCACCACCGACCACGTTTTTTAAAGCGGCACCCATGTTGCGTAAGACGTTTTTGGATTGGGTGGTCAGTCCAAAGACTTCGCCGATGACCTGGTAGTCTTGGCCAGGGATATGTTCCGTTGTTGTCACTAAGATTTTTTCTGCCATTGTAATTCCTCCTCAGGAAGTTCATATCTCGAATATACCGATTTTGCGTCAGAATAGCAAGATTAATACCAGTCTGAAAGTTAGACCAATTTTCTGCCATAAAAGTATGCTTGAAAAAAATTAGCACGTAATTTATGAAGGGTGGGGAAAGTGCCGGTATTAGCCATTTATACGCAAATGCACAAGCGATTTTTCATAATTGGATAAATAATGGCGAACTATACCGCTTCATAGCGGCCAAAATGTCTGTTTTCAACCCAGCACACCTATGCTAATGTGACATATAGGGATTACCATTAAGGGTAATTACTAAAATTAAACGTTAAGGAGCCTAAACTAATGGCTGATAATCGCCCATTTAATCAAGCCCCCACCAACCGAACAGATCAAGCAGAGAAACCAGTCAATCGTGATTTTAAAGTAATTTCCGGAAATCTGAATCGAGAATATACACATCTAATCCTGAGTCCCCAACAGATCCGCTTTCTGAAGGAATACGTGGTGACGAAACGACATGGTATCGAGTTAGACAAACGGGCCGAGGCTATCTTACCGCCTTCCTGGCATGTTTGGCGGCGGAAACGGATGCACTATACCGATATTGAAGACCTAGCCAACTATCGGACGACTTTCTTTGCGGTCATTGGCGAATTTATTGGATCGTTGGCCATTGACTACCAAGTTGCCTACGTTGATGCAGGGTCACACTCCAAGCGTATCTTAACGTTCCAAGACCTAAAGCGCGCGAGACATGAGCACTTCCAAGAAGGCCACCTCACCGAAACGCTGAGTTATCCACCATATAAAATTCAAATCAAGCGGTTCTACCGCATTGAAGATAACGGCCTGTTCCTGGACGGTCACAAAATCGTCGTCGCCGGGGAGGACCAGGGCTGGTCCGATGGGCTGATGTACCTCCAGAAACGTCTCGAAAAAGACTCCATCTACCTACGTTTAGGGTTTGTCGATTTAGAGGATCTCACGTAACGGGAGCAACCAAAAAACGCGGCCACTCCACATTTGATGGGTTGGTCGCGTCAATGTATTGATGATTGTGTCAGAAGCTGAGTCAGCTGTTGTTGCACCGCCGAAATCTGGCCACGTTGTAAGTCCGTCGCCGGAACCGTAATGACGTTGTGATGGTCACCGGGGGTGGCACTGGCTTCCCAGATGCGCTGTTCAATGATGTAGATGACTTGTGGGTCGAACCTAAGATTCCAGTGGTGATCCGCTTGAACTTGATGCGGCGTTAGGTGTAATGCAGCCGCAAGCTGATGACAGAAATGATCGAGTAAAGCTGCATCAACGATGGCGTTGCCGGTTAGGGTGGGTTGGTACTTACCGCTGCGAATATCGCCTACCACTTTGATTTCAGGCATTGCGTGTCCTCCGTTATTTTAAAGATGCCTCATTTTAACACGGTTTTGAACGGACGTTACGCGATTTATCAGGAGCTTAGCGAAACTTTAAACTAATTAGCGGAGGAGTAAATACCCAACCACTAACTGGGTTACCCCAGCAACAACTAAGCGGTAGTTAACGTTTAACCGCCGTTGCAGTGCCCAGTGAAGGACAACCAGTAGGATGGCAACGATCGTTTTCCAGGAGAATGAAATCGTCAAAATTGCGATGACGAGAATTGCGGGAAAAATAAGGGTGTAGCGCCAGTCCGTGGGACGTGGTAGGTAAAATTGGGCAAAAAACGCCAGATAGGTCGCCATGATGGGGAGCAGCGTGAGTAAAAACTGAGTTGCTAGGTAGTGGTTCCGAAGAAAAAAGAGGATGACCGGAACGCCACAGCCAGCTAAGAAGCTGAACACCACCAGACCATAAATTGATTGCAGCTGGAGTTGGGGAATGCAGGCTAGTACCAGGAAGATACAGAGGAGAACGGCAAACAGTTGGACCAGGTGATCGGTCGGCGCGGCCAGCAATCCCAGGGTTGCTGCCGCGACCACCAGGATGGGGCCGATGTGGGATTGAAAATGCCGGCGAAGAATTAAAAAATAACCGGCTGCGAGAAAAATCCCGTAGCCGCCAAGCGAGAGCTTAACGCGCCAGGTTAAGGGTTGTCCGGTCGCGGATGTTGAGCCGACCAGCCACCAGAGAAGATTTTGACAAAGCGTAAAGACCAACAGTTGTTGGACTGTCCGGTTCTTGAAAAAGGCCGTCAGAGAGGTCATGGAATCGCTCCATTCAACTAAAGTAAGGGTTAACTTTTATCATAGTAATTGTTGGGGGCGGGGTCAACGCTTCTGGTGAAATTCCCTGAGCTTTCTTTGTCAGTCTGGTTAATTTGTGTTAAACTTTTTAAGTTATGAGTCAATTCCCGATAGGATTCACGGATTCCCGTGAAGCTGCCTTGTAACCGAACGGCGCCGAGATTATCGGTCAACTTAGCGTCCACTATATCTAGGGGGAATATCCATTGCAAGAGAGACATTTATTTACATCAGAGTCCGTTTCTGAGGGCCATCCCGACAAGATTGCTGACCAAATCAGCGATGCCATTCTGGATGCCATGTTAGCTCAGGACCCGGATTCACGGGTCGCCTGTGAGACTTCCGTTACCACGGGCTTAGTTCTGGTCTTTGGTGAAATTTCCACCAAAGCTTACGTCGACATCCAAAAGGTTGTGCGGCAGACCATCAAGCAGATTGGGTACACCGATGGGCAATACGGGTTCGACGGCGATAATTGTGCCGTGCTCGTGGCCATCGATGAACAGTCACCCGACATTGCGCAAGGGGTCGATGACTCCAAGGAAGCGCGGGACGGCGATGGCGATCCACTCGACAAGATTGGTGCCGGTGACCAGGGGCTGATGTTCGGCTATGCCGTTGATGAGACACCTGAATACATGCCACTGCCCATCACGTTGGCTCACGCCTTGATGCGTAAGATTGCCAGTCTACGGAAGTCGGGAACGATTCCTTACCTGCGTCCGGATGCTAAGGCGGAAGTGACCGTCGAATACGACGATAATGAAAAGCCTATCCGGGTCGACACGGTCGTTTTGAGTACCCAACACGACCCTGACGTGACACTTGATCAGATCCGGCAAGACGTCATCGACCAGGTCATCAAGCGTGTCATCCCAGCCAACTTATTGGATGACAAGACCAAGTACTTTATTAACCCAACCGGTCGGTTCGTTATCGGGGGTCCCCAAGGGGATGCCGGATTAACCGGTCGGAAAATCATCGTTGATACCTACGGTGGGTCTGCACGGCACGGTGGGGGAGCCTTCTCCGGGAAGGATGCCACCAAGGTGGACCGTTCCGCAAGTTACGCGGCTCGCTACATTGCCAAGAACATCGTCGCTGCTGACTTGGCCACCAAGTGTGAAGTTCAGATTGCTTATGCGATTGGGGTTGCCGAACCCGTTTCGGTTTCCATCAACACGTTTGGAACCGGCAAGGTTGCTGAAGGTAAGCTTGCCGCTGCCGTTCGTCAGATTTTTGACTTACGTCCAGCCGGAATCATCAAGATGTTGGACCTGAAGCGGCCCATCTACAAGCAAACGGCGGCCTATGGTCACTTTGGTCGGACCGACATTGACTTGCCATGGGAACACATTGACAAGGTCGATGCCTTAAAAGACGCCTTAAAGTAAGCATCAGTTGATCATGGTCCCGCCATTCCCGAACTGGAGTGGCGGGACTTTTTGGCGCGTAGGACTTGAATTTTTTATGATAACCCGGGATAATTAGTGCATTACAGTGATAATTGGGGGATAGCATCAGGCTATTCAGAAACGTTGTGTGGTTGGGCCGACGGTAGGAGGAAACTTTTTTATGAACAAGCAACATACCAACGTGGGTGTCGTTACGGGAGCAGTCTTCGTCGCCACCTTCATGTCGGCGATCGAAGGCACCATCGTCTCAACGGCCATGCCCACCATCGTCGGTGATCTGCACGGGGTGGCCCTGATGAACTGGGTCTTCTCGATTTTCTTACTGACCAGTGCCTTGGCCACTCCGATTTACGGGAAACTCGCCGATACGGTGGGACGGAAGTCTGTTTTTCTGGTGGGGCTCTTCATCTTCGTGGCGGGGTCGACTCTGTCCGGATTGTCCCACAGCATGGGGACCCTGATTGCTTGGCGCGCCCTGCAAGGTATCGGGGCCGGGGCTATCATGCCCGTCTCGTTTACCATTTTGGCAGACATCTATCCGGTTGAACAACGGGCCCGGGTCATGGGGTTGAACGGGTCGGCCTGGGGAATCGCTGCTGTGGTGGCGCCGCTACTCGGGGGCTTCATCGTTGATCAGCTGAGCTGGCACTGGATTTTCTTTATTAACATTCCCATCGGCATCATTACCATGGTGCTCATCTGGCTCTTCTTGAACGAAAAGACCCAACGCAAGGCCTTCACCATGGATTGGGGCGGAAGCTTCTGGCTATCGCTGGGACTATTGGTCCTAATGCTGACATTCCAATTGTTAGGGGATGGTCAACTTGGACTCGGTTGGGTCGCTGCTGGCCTGGTCGTTACCATCCTGGCCTTCTGGGCGTTTATTCGGCAAGAGAAACGGTCAGCGGACCCCTTGATTCCACTTTCCCTTTTCAAGGACCGAACCTTCGTGGTCCAGAACCTGATTGCCGCGTTAGTCAGTGGCTTCATCATGGGCTTTGAGGTTTACCTACCGACTTGGACCCAGGGGCTCTTAGGGCTGCGGGCGTCCCAAGCCGGGTTCGCCATTACACCTAGCTCCCTGATGTGGATTGTCGGTTCCTTTATTGCCGGTAAGCTGATGTTAAAACGCTCGCCGTATCAGATTATCAATATTAGCCTAACACTGATTTTCATTGGTGGGATGACCATGGCTCTTTTGCCGGCGTCAACGCCGTTCTGGTGTTTCTTCGTGATTGCCGCCATCTGCGGAACCGGCTTTGGGATTACCATTACGACCACCACAGTGACCGTTCAAAGTGCCGTAGACGTTGATGAAGTCGGGGTGGCAACCTCGTTCAACACTCTGTCACGGACGCTGGGACAGACGATTATGGTGTCTGTATTGGGGATTATCATGAACGTCGCGATGACCCGCGGGGTGGCAAGCCATCACGGAACGAATATGGCCATGATGAACAAGTTAATTAATCCCCAGACGGCGACGGACCTTGCGGCCGACCTGTTGCCGACCCTGCACGGTATTTTGTACCAGGGGTTACACGCCATCTTTATCGCAGGCGCCTTACTGATTGTGG
Source organism: Candidatus Levilactobacillus faecigallinarum (assembly GCA_019113985.1). GTDB lineage: Bacteria > Bacillota > Bacilli > Lactobacillales > Lactobacillaceae > Levilactobacillus > Levilactobacillus faecigallinarum. The sequence goes on along the minus strand of DXGJ01000059.1, from coordinate 10,204 downwards.
TTTCGTTCTTCATTAACCGGCTCGACCGGAAGAGTACCCAAAAGGTCACCGGAAACCAAGGGTAAATAGTCCCGCTCTAATCATAATTACGGTATAATAGTTTTAATTGGACGTGAGTGGAGGCGAGAAAATGTTTGAAAGTAATCACGCGCGTTATGCGAGCTACGGGACCGTTGCAGTCCTCCCTGGTGAGATGATTGACACAGTTTGGGAGATTATTGATCGGGACCTTCAGGGACTCTTTCCGTTGGACAACTTACTAACGTTTAAGCTCCACGATAATCAAGGCCAGACCACGTTCGAATACGTGCAGACCGATGACGACCAAGTCACGTTACGCGCCGGTTTTGATACCGAATTCGACTACTCGACCGAGTTGCCGGAGACCGTGTTAGCCTACGATGACGGTGATAGTCAAATTATTCTTCTCCCGTCGGAAACGGCGGGACGTTAACGACGCTGAACCGGGCTCCTGACCGTTGGTTGGGAGCCTTTTATTTACAAAAAAACGCGGCTCCGGTGAGGGAGGCGCGTTTTTGGTTAATCATTAGTTGACCGTTGAACGAATACCCTTCAGGGCGTCGTCGATTTGGCCTAAAACGATGTCGATGTTGCCAGGGGTCTCTAAGTCGAATTTCTGTAAGTCAATCTTGATCTTAGGACTGACATCGTAGTCTTCGTACCAGCCCTTGTAGGCGGTCCACATCTTCTTGTAGTAGGATTCCAATTCTGGGTTATTGTCGAATTGTTCGTAGTCCCGGCCGCGCTTCTTGATCCGGTGAAGGATCGTGTCGAAGTCAGCGTCAGCGTAGACTAACAGGTCTGGGGCCTTTTTGGGTAATTCTTGGAGTTCGTTCATCATGTTGTCCAAGAGGTTTAAGTAGACCTCGAGTTCAGTATCGGTGATGTTACCTTCCGCGTTGTTTTCACGCGTAAAGAGGGCGTCTTCGTAAATCGAACGATCCAAGACGTTGTTGTCATCGGCCAATGCCTTCTTAATCATGCTAAACCGCTTGTTGAGAAAGTAAATCTGCAGCAAGAAGCCGTATTGTTTTTGGTCCCGGTAGTAGAGTGGTAACACTGGGTTGTCACCGACTGGCTCAAAAAATGCCTGTGTGTTCAAGTGTGCCGCAATCTTGCCTGTTAGAGTGGTCTTGCCGACCCCAATCATTCCTGCTGTAATAATCACCATGATAGCCCCTCTTTTATTAAAAATACAAGATATAGTGTACCATAAAAATAACGCCTACCACATTTACTTCTCGAAAATTTTCGCGTCATTTTAGGATGTTTGGGCATTGTTGTATAATAGAAGCGTTGGTAACACTGGATTAGGAGGCTAAATTTAACATGAAAAAAGCTGTTGTTTTTTTTGATTTAGATGGGACGCTCTTCGACGACCAGAAAAATGTTTTACCCAGCAGCATCGCCGCGATTCACGAGATGCAAGCGCACGATGTCTTGCCGGTCATTGCGACCGGGCGTAACGTCTTTGAGATTCAAGACGTGTTGGATGAGACCGGCATCGATGCCGTGGTCAGTGCTAACGGGAGTTACGTCCAGTATCAGGGACGGAAACTCTCGGCGGCCGTCATTGCCCCGGACTTACTCCGCGACCTGACTGCCTTCGCGAATCGGCAGGGCGATCCACTGGGCTACTTCAACAATACTGGTTTTCGCCTCAGCCAAGCCAATCAGGATACCACTGACAACTTTAAATTATTGCGGTTGGATGCCCAGGTTGCGCCCGACTGGTACCAGCAGCAGGACATCAACTTCTTGAATGTCTTCAACCGGGATAAAGAGGACCTTTATAACCGGCATTTTGCGGGGCAACTGAGTTTTGTCCGGAACAATCCGCGGGCCCTGGATACCATGGTCACCGGGGTTACCAAGCAGACTGGAATTCAGACCTTCTTACAACGGGCGCACTTAACCGATGTGCAGACCTACGCCTTTGGGGATGGCCTAAACGACCTGCAGATGTTCGACGAGGTAGACGTTCCCATTTCAATGGGCAACGGCGTTCCCCAGGCCCAGGCGAAGGCTAGTTTTATCACCACCAGTAATCTGGAAGATGGTATTGTGAACGGCCTGCGGCACTTTCACCTGATTGCCTAAGCCCCTTAAAAATAAACGACAAAAACCGGTCAGCATCCCCAAAAGGGGTACTGACCGGTTTTTCTGTCAGTGACTTAATCTAAGTGTTTGGCGATATTTTCTAGAGTAACCGAAGCCGTATCTGGGAAGACCATGTCGGCAGCCCCTAGCTCGACGGCGTCACCAATTCCCAGCGACGTCTCACCGGCGGCGTTGATGGCCTGAACGCCGGCAGCGGCGTCCTCCAACCCAATGCATTGCGCCGGGTCCAGATTCAGAAGTTCGGCACCGCGAGTGTAGATTTCGGGGTCGGGCTTCCCATGCTTTAGGTCGGCCGGGTTCACAATCTTTGGAAAGTAGTCGGTCAATTCCAGCTTACCCAGGACCCGGGGCGCGTTCTTTGAAGCTGAGGCCAGGGAGAGCAGATACCCCTTAGCCCGGAGGTCATCTAAGAAGGCCTTCATACCGGGCAAAATGTTGGCGGGGGTCATCTTGTCAACTTCGGCAACGTAATTGGTGTTCTTTTGGGTCGCCAGTTCGACCTTTTGTTCGGGGGTGTAGTCGTTCTCCTTACCACCGGCCTTTAAGATCATCTCTAGTGAGTCCATTCGGCTAATGCCCTTGAGGCCGTCGCCTAATTCTTTGGTCCAGGTAACGCCCAGTGAGTCGGCCAGTTGATGCCAGGCCGTTCCATGCAAGATGGACGTGTCCGTGATGACCCCATCTAAATCGAAGACGAATCCTTTAATATCAGCAAACTTTGTCATGATACAACACTCCTATAGTCGTTTAATAAGTTATTTTTACGGGTTGGTGAGCCTTCAGCGCAACCGGTTTGTGCATAATATTGAGGGTCGTGGCGTGGTCCGCCGTGACCTGAATCTGGTGATGATCGATGGTGAAGTCGTAGTGAATCCCCCGGACCAACTGGTGGAAGTGTAGGGCGGACCAGGCACTTGGCAGGTGGGGCACCACGGTGATGGTCGGTGCCAACGAATCGACCCCGGCGTAGATTCGGGTGGCCATCAGGGTGACCGCTCCCATGACGCCGAGATGGACGCCCTCGGCCGTGGTCCCACCCTGGATGTCGTAATAGTCGGAGAACAGGGCCTGGGAGTAGTACCGCCAGGACTGATCGCCCTGACCAGCCAGGGCCGTTAGTGCTGCATAAACGATGCGAGATAGCGTTGAGCCGTGGGTGGTCCGGTCCAGGTAGAACTGAAGGTTCCGCCCCAGTGCGGCATCCGGCAGGTCATAGCCCAACTGATGGAGGAGGGCCTTAACTTGCGTCACATCTAAAGTATAAAGGGGCATCAACGTATCCGCTTGTTTGGCGACTTGGTAAGCATCAGGCGTCTTACCTTCCGCCTTTAGGATCCGGTCCATTCGGGAGATGTCGCCGTACTTTTTATGGTATTTCTCAAAGTCGAGTGTCGGCAACTTGAAGTATCCCTCGAACTGACCAATGATGCCCTCGTCACTGATATCGAGTTTTAAGTGGTGGGCGACGTCGTTGAGCTGCCGCAGCGTTGCGGCAGTGAAGGCCGTTTTAGCATCAATCTTTTGTAAGTGCTTAGCGGAGAGGCCGTCACGAATCTGGTGAACCTGGTTAAAGAGCCAGGTCGTCATAAGATTGGTGTAAGCGTTGTTCGCCAGGCCCTGGGTATCGGCGTTGGGGTAGTTCTCGTGGAATTCGTCCGGCCCCATGACGTGGTCGATGGTGTAATGCCCATCAGCATCCCGTTTAGCCTTGCTCAGCCAAAACTTGGCAATCTCCTGGAGCATTTCCAGACCGTAAGTGACCATGAAGTCTTGGTCGTCGGTTAGCCGGACGTACATGATGACGTTGTAGGCGATGGCCAGGGATACGTGGCGCTGAAGCGACGAGTAGTCGGGGTCCCAGGTATTCGTCAAGGGGTTTAGGTGGGTAACTTGTGATTGTTCGTCACCTTTTTCACCGGATTGCCAGGGATACATCGCACCATCGTAGCCGGCGGCCTTGGCATTTTGCTTAGCGGCCGGTAAACGCCGGTACCGATACATCAGAAGCTGACGTGCGAGCTGAGGGTCGTGTAACGTGTAAACGGGCAGGTCGAACATCTCGTCCCAGAAGACGTGGCCGCGGTAAGCTTCGCCGTCGAGCCCCCGGGCGTTGACTGACGCGTCGATCTTACCCGAAGCAATGGCCTGGGTGGCCGTGAAGAGGTGGTAGAGGTTGACCCGGGTCAGCTTTTGGGCCGTCATATCACCGGTGATTTGAATATCGGCCCCGGCCCAACGGTGCTGCCAATAGGCGGTACTACTCTTGAGGGTATCCGCAAAACTGGCTGCTTGGAGTTCCTGCATTGTGGCCGTGAGTAAGTCGGTTTGTGTTTCACGATTCGTGAAGAGGACGACGTCTTTTTCGAACGTGTAGGTGTGTTGCGGGTCCACGGTGACCGACCGCATCTGGCGAGCCTGCTGTTCCGCTTCCGGCCGGTTATCATTGGGCGCGCCTAAGCGTTTGCCCGGACCAGTTAGCTTGGACCCGAGTACAAAGGCGACTTGAGAACTACGCGTCTGACCTTCCAGGGTCACACAATCCTCACGTTGACTGGTTCCCGTGACCCGGATGTGTCGTTGGTCAAAGGCTGCATAGCGGTCGACGTTCGCATTGATAACGCTGCCATCAATGGTTGAGTAGACCTGCAGGCTTCCCGCAAAGTTAAGGGGGGTCACGCGGTACTGGATGGCCAAGCGATGCCAATCCTTCAGGTTTGCCAGCTTTTTGGTTTCTAGTCGTAAGGCGTGACCCGTCGAGAGTTGGACCAGCATGGTCGTGGTCAGCGTCCCCGTGTGCAGGTCAAGGCTGCGATAGATGTCCTGGATATCACTGGCCTTAATCTGAAAGGGATTTTGATGATCGACGCCGAAGGTCAGAGCTTGCGCGTTGGGTAGATTGACCAGGTCTTCGTTAGTCACGTCGCGACCGTTCAGGTTGGTGGTCAGCTGGTCATAGAGGCCGGCGGTATACAACCCGGGGTAGTTATCGTGATCAGCGTGGGCTTCCAGGTAAGCGCCCCGAAGTCCCAAAAAGCCGTTTCCAACGGTCAGCATCGCTTCCTGACCGTAGTTGCGTTTGCCTTGGTATTGGCCGTAATAGTCCAGGTGCCAAGCCAGGTAGTCCCGCTTGGTCGCCAGAGCCTGGGTCAAGCCATGCTGGTCGACGGCTGGTTGACTGACCACGGGGATGTTCAGCATGTTGGTAATGGCCAGTCCGATGTCGATCCGTTGGTGGTTGATGCCGACCACGGTGTCGGAGAAGGGATAACTCAACGCATTATCCACGATGGCTGCGTCGACGTCCAGGCCGACCAGCTTGACCCGGAGATTTTCCAGGTTCTCACCAATCGTCTGGTCCGAATTATAGGTGATGATGAATTGCCGCTGGGGTGCCGCCGCTTCGTCGAGCGCGTAACTGACCTTTAAGGAATCGTCTAAAACGTGAAGTGTTATGATTTTCAAACTAGATTGTCGTCCTTTCTGTAAATTTAGCTGTTAATCGTTCACTGACAATCTTAGGTCTCACCCGGGGAAATAACAATTAATTCCCCTTAATTCTAGCAAAAATAACAGCGCTGTCAATGCTTATTTATCAATATTGCAATCGGTTGCATATTTACGGTGCTGGTGCTTGGATCTCGACGACAAACCAAAAACACCCCGCCGCTAGTTTCACGGAAGGGTGTTATCAAAGACAGATTATGCGGTTAGTTGACCACGTGTAGCGGATCTTCACCCTGATCAACACGAACGGTATTCTTGGCAACAATGTTGGCCATGGCATCCCGGGCCTCGACGGTCGCGTTCCCCACGTGGGGCGTCAAGATGACGTTATCGAGGGCCTTGAAGCCGTCGTCAACGTTTGGCTCAGCCCCGTAGACGTCCAATGCTGCGCCAGCTAATTCGTGGCTATGTAGGGCGTCTAGGAGGGCGGCTTCGTCGATGACGGGTCCCCGAGCAGCATTGATCAATACGGCGGAGTCCTTCATGCGCTTGAACTCAGCCGCGCCCAGCATGTGATGGGTCTGGTCATTCAGGGGACAATGCAGCGTCACGATGTCACTTTGGTCCAGCAACTCGTCAAGCGTGACGTAGGTCGCGTTGAGCTGCTCTTCGACGGCCGCCGCTAAGGGATGCCGTTGGGTGTAGACGATGCGCATGTCGAAGGCGGCCATCCGCTTAGCAACGGCCTGGCCAATCTGGCCCATTCCCACGATGCCCAGCGTCTTATTGGCCAGCTCGTGACCCAAGAAGAACAGGGGTGCCCAGCCGGCGAAGCCCTTGGTCCGCATCAGCTTGTCGCCTTCAACGATTCGGTGGGCTAGGGAGATGATCAGACCCGTCGTTACTTCGGCCGTGGAGGTCGTGGAGACCGCCGGGGTGTTGGTAACGGGGATGTTGTGTTGGCGGGCGTAACTGACGTCGATGTTGTTAAAGCCGGCGCCATAGTTCGCAATCAGCTTCAATTGGGGATCGGCATCGATCACGTCAGAATCGACCTGGGTGGATAGTGGGGTAATCAGATAGTCCTTCCCCACGATGCGCTTCAGTAATTCGTCCTTGGTAATCAGAGCATCATCCGTGTAACTTTCAATGTCGAGACCTGCTTGTTGAAGAATATCGAGTGCCGCTTGGGGAATCGCAGCGGTAACCAGAACACTTGTCATACATGTCACTCCTTCAAAAGATTTGTAATACCAACCACCTCTATTGTAATCGTTTGCAGAAAAGAATTCACCTTTTCATCGAGGAAACCAGCGGAATATGGTAAGATTTGAAACAAAGCTATCAAAGAAAGGAAGAAAAAAATGAAAGTCGTTGCGACCCTCTTGTTTATTCTGATTCCCGGTGGGGTGACCCTGGGCACCGTCTGGTTCGTCTTGGCCTGGCAGTTAACGGGCTGGGTCTTGTGGCTTACGGCGTTCGGTGGCCTCCTACTGGGGACGCTCCTGAGCTTGGCGCTGTATTGGTTTGTCTGGCCCCGGCGCCGCTGGGAGGACGAACCAGATGATTCTGAGCAATAAAAAAAGCCATTACGATAAGTCGCAATGGCCAAAGAGTAAGGTTACAACATAATTGGGGGATTATGTTGTAAAAAAATTTCATCTACTTTGGGGGAGTAAAATGAAATCTGTCTGTTGAATGAGGACAGAATCCTCACGGGTAAAGGTGAAAGTTGGTTCACACTTATCCGCAACTTTATGGTAACGCATTAGTATAAAAAAATCTATAATTAAGGAAAGATTTCGTCATATTTTTTTAAGAAGGGTCGGAAGCGTCATGCAAACAACACCAAGGAACGGAACAGTCAACTGGCTATGGGTCATCCTGTTGGTGGTCATCGCCAATCTGGTTCAACTCCCCGTGGCCTTTCTCAGTCGGGGAAGCCGTGGCGCCCGGATTGGCTGGGCGGTGGTCTACGTGCTGGGGTTCGTCGTTGCGGTCGCGATTGCCGCTTGGCGCTACCGCAAGGTCTGGCCGCACTACCAGTATCGGCGGTTGCGGGGGGCGGATTGGCGGCTGATGATTGGGGCCTATGTCTTCATCATCGTGGTCGAAGAGGTCCTGAACCTCTTGAACTTCTACGTTTTTCACCAAACCACGACCGCGAACAATCAGGCGATTCTTGACCTGGTCCAGCGCAGCCCGTTGACCCTGGTCATGATGAGTCTGACGGCCATCTGTGCGTCGCCATTCCTCGAGGAGTTGACCTTCCGGGGCCTACTGATGGATGGTTGCCTCCCCGAGATGGGCTTCTGGCTACCAATCGTGGTGAGCGCCGTGGCTTTTTCCTTGGTGCATATGAGTACCACCCCCGCCAGTTGGCTCCTGTACGCGATGATGGGCGGTAGCTTCGCCTACGTTTACCGGCGGACGGGGAAGATTCAAGCGACCATTATTATGCACGCCTTTAATAACTTGCTGGCCATGGGAACCCTGTGGCTGTTGCTAAAATAAGTCTAAAAAAACTAGCCAAACTCATCATACGATGGGTCGGCTAGTTTTTAGTTTTGGTGATCGACTTCCGTCGCAACTAAGCGATTTTGACTGACGTGATCGAGTTGTTCCTTAACGGTGACCAGGTCGGTCATCAGGGCTTGGATTTCCTTGTCCGTCATGCCCAGTAAGTTCTGACATTGCCCGATGCGTTGATAGACCTCATCGCGCTTGGCTGTGGCCATGGTCGTGAGGTGAATCAGCACCTGACGTTCGTCGGTCCGGCTCCGGACCCGAGTCACCCAGCCCTGCTTTTCAAGACGCTTTAACAGGGGCGTTAAGGTGCCACTATCCAACTCAAGCCGGTCACCCAATTGGTGAACGGTGAGGGGGGAATCCTCCCATAAAGCAAGTAACGCGATGTACTGCGGATACGTTAACCCAAAGGGTGCTAAAGCACTCTGGTAGAAATGGTTGAATTTTTTACTAGCAGAATAGATGGAGAAACACAGTTGTTCATCTAATAACACTGGTGAAACTTCAGACATGCCCGCGGCCTCCTTTCAAATAATCTCAAATAGTATTGTATACAATTAAATTGCTGCTGGCAAGCAGAATTACTCCCACTATCGCAAATTGACTTATCACAGATTAACTCAACCGTAACATTTTCATAATTATATAGCAAGATTACCAGTTGATACAATCATTATTTATTAAATTGGCGATTTTCGTTACGAAAGGTCAATAGGGGTTGGCATCTAGTTAGAAGTTGTTTATCTCGGCTGTGTCCGGAACGGTCCCGAGAATCTGGTGAATTTTGAAGGGTCAGATGATTGGTAGGAGAAACGATTTCAACAACGTTATTTTTAGTGGTATGGCTATTCGTCGGTTGATTTGAGGTGATAATGGTAGCCCCATTCAGAACTATAACGGGTAACCACGGGACATGATTTTAGCTGTTAGCGTGGACAGTCGAGTTGTTGGAAAAGGCCGCGGTTCAAGAAAGTGGCTGTGAACAGCGTTGAAAGAATACGGTGGTATGCTCTGTAAAAGACTTTACCAGGCCACTAATGGCCACGCTTACACAAATGCTTAGCGGAAACTTAGATTGTTCCCCATTAAAAATATCGTTATACTGGAGTCCTTGAGAAGGGAGTCGATTGGATGGTACGATGGGGACCATTTTTGCTTGTTAGCTGTGTTTGGTTCGGATTGGTGGTGCGTGCTTGGCGCCGGGGGCAGTATCGTCGCGTTCTGTGGTGGTTGGGGTGTTGGGGATTGAGTGCCCTGACTTGGACGCCGCTGGCCTTTTCCTTTGGGGGCAGCGCGGTCGCCAAGATTACCACGACCTGGTGGTCCGGCGGAATCTGGGTCTTAACGCCACTTCAGCCCGCGAGCATCGACACGTCATTTTGGCTCAACATCCTGATGACCGTACCTCAGGGGATCCTCTTGAAGCTGAACTGGCCGCACTTGGCGTGGCCTAGCTGGCTTCTAGCGGGATTGGCGACGGGCTTGACGCTTGAGGGTGGCCAGGCAATTGGTAACGCCCTGGTCAGTCTCGGTCGTTGGGTCGATATTAACGACGTCTTGACTAATTGGACCGGGGTTTTTCTGGGTGCGGCCCTGATGGCGTTGGTAATGAAGTGCTGGCCGACGAAATTCAATTGACAGCTATTTCAGGATGGCCCACAATGGAGACAAACCAACGAGTGGGGGAATAGGCATGTTTATGACAACTGGTGGCCTCAACCGGTCACACGCAATTCAAGGGATTTTGACGGCAACAGCACACGATATGTTGACCTCGGAAAAGCCCGACGCGTTCGAACGTTTTGATCCGTTATTTGAGGCCGTTAAGCAGGACTTGATGAAGCAGGCCCGGGAAAGCGGTGCCGATGGGCTGATCAACGTGCGCTTCAATACGGAAGTCGTTCAGATGAACGTGGCCCCGAAGTTCTTGGTGGTCCACGGTTATGGCACGGCGATTACGTTCCCGCAGCAAAAAAAGTCAAATTAGGGGTTCCCTTATTTAGGCGGATAGTGTAAAATTATATTTGTTGTTAAGAAACGCCCCGGTGGCGGAACTGGCAGACGCGCAGCGTTCAGGTCGCTGTTTGGG
>DXGJ01000058.1 GCA_019113985.1 Candidatus Levilactobacillus faecigallinarum | reverse complement strand
GACAACTACCTTTGGCATGTTAATTTCCTCCTCGAAGTTTCTGCGGTTCGCAGATGTTAGAAACGGGCCGGTTTCTTCGGCAAAATGGTGAAGAAACCCGCCCGCCTGACTACCGGCAAACCCGTTTGATTATTACGTTTAGCATAAAAAACCTAGATTGCTTTGTCAACCGGCAATCCCGCTTGTTTCCGCAACTTATCAACCGTTGTCGCAAACAGGGGTGGGACCGGTGTGGTGAAGACCAATTCTTCACCCGTCGTGGGCTGCTTAAAGCCCAGCTCCCGGGCATGCAAGAACTGACCGTTGCCCTTGAGCGTCTTCTTCGGCCCGTACAGGGGATCGCCGGCCACGGGATGACCAATATAGGCCAAGTGGACCCGAATCTGGTGGGTCCGTCCCGTCTCTAGCCGACACGCAATCAGGGTGTAATCCCCGTAGCGCTCCAGCACCCGGAAGTGGGTCACGGCGGGCCGGCCATCAGCCACGACCGCCTGCTTCTTACGGTCCTTGGGCGACCGGGCCAGTGGTGCCCGAATGACGCCCTGGTCTTCCTTGATATTACCGTGAACGATGGCCAGGTACTCACGCAGGTTGGTCTTGGCCTGTAGCTGGGCCGAGAGACTCTGGTGCGCGTGGTCGTTCTTGGCGACCATCAACAGGCCCGACGTGTCCTTGTCGATGCGGTGGACGATGCCCGGCCGCAACTTCCCGTTGATATTGGACAACGGACTATGATACAGCAAGGCATTGACCAACGTGTGGTTGGGGTGACCTGGTGCGGGATGGACCACCATGCCCTGGGGCTTGTTGACCACGATCACGTCGTCATCCTCGTAAACGATGTCTAAGGGAATGTTTTCCGGTGACAGGTCCAGCGGTTCGGGATCCGGCAATGCGATGTGCACGGTCGCCCCCACTGCCGCGACGTCCTTGGGTTTCACGGCTTCCCCGTCAACGGTGATGTTCCCGGCCTCAATCGCGGTCTTGGCCTGGGACCGCGAAATCGTGGGTTCCATGACGGCGACTAACTTGTCTAACCGTAGCTTCTGATCAACTGTAAATTCTTTAACGTCCATGATGTGCCTCCCGTTGATCGGCGATGAACACGCCGATCATGATTAAAATAACGCCCACGGTCAAACAACTATCAGCAAAGTTAAAGATGGGGAAGTTGATGAAGTCGAGCTGGAACATGTCGACTACGTAGCCTTGGCCCACGCGGTCGATCAGGTTCCCAATGGTTCCCGCCATCATCAGGGCTAGGCCGAGTTCTTCGACCCATTGCTCCCGGTGATGCCGGTAATGCCAGAAGAAGTAGCCCATCACGGCCAACGCCACAATGGCGATAACGGTGAACAGCCACATCTGACCCTCTAAGATGCTCCAAGCGGCCCCATCATTCCGCAGATGCGTTAACGATAAAAAACCGTTAATGACCGGGTGTTGGCCGCCGAGGGCAATGTTGGCAACAACGGCGTGCTTGATCAGCTGGTCGATAAGCACCAGCACGATAATCAGCACGGTATCTGCAATCAGCATAGCGTTCGAAACACCTTTCCTATAAGTTCGTTGATGAAAAGTATACCAGAAAACCGGCCAAAACGGTGCCATGGCGGTAGATTTCCGTGAAAAATTCCGGTTTGGGGATGAAAACACCGGTTTAACTGGAAAAGGCTGGCCAGCGTTTATGCATCCCCCATTTCTTCGTTGCGGCATAAGCCATCAAAAAAGGACGACCCTCTTCACAAAATAGGTCGTCCACGCTTTCATCTAAGGGTCCAGCGTCGCTAACATACGGTGGACACACCGTTCAAACGCAACATCACTGAATTGGTCAAGGTAATTGAAAATTCCAATCGCCGTTAGGAAGATCAAGAACTGTTGTGTCTTGACCGTTAGTTGCGGCCGGGAACGGATGGCCGTATAGCCCGTCAAAAAGGCCCGTTGGAGCACGCGTTGACACTGAAAGTCCTGATAAAAAAGCTTCACGAAATCCTGATCAGGGAGGCCTAACTTGCAGCGCTCATAGTCAATCAAGGTCAACCTTCCCGCAACTATTTTGAAATTCCGCTGTCCCACGTCACCATGGGTGACCACTAGTGGCGTCTCGGCCACCTCCCGCGTAATCTGCTGTCGAAAGGGCGCGAATTTCCGTAGAAGGTCCGTCAACTGGTGCTGCACTTGTGGCTTCTTAAGTCGTTGAATTGCCCGTTCGGCCTGGTCAAAGTCAAACCGTTGTCGTTTAATCTCCGGAAAGGGGCGAATCCGCTGATGGAACTCAGCCAAGCAACGGCCCATGGCCTGCGCCACAACCGGTGTGATCTGAACAACATCCCGCGGTGCGCAGTCCGACAGAACCAAGATATCGGCATTGGAACATTCGTAACTCGCTAGCAGGCGGTTCCCCAGTTGTTGCGTCACGAGCCGCTCCGTCACGAACTTCGCGGCTCGGTCCTTAGGAAAGACTTTCACAAAAACAGGTCGCCGATTGGGCGCACCGTACCCCACCCAGGTTTGATTCGCAGACTCGTGACGAACAGCCGTTAGCCGGCCCCCAATCAGTTTCTCAAGTTGTCCTTGCGATACAAGTGCCATCTTTCCTCCCGCCCTTTCACGCTAGTCCTGGTCATACCGATACCATAACCAACAATATTGTCCATTGCCCGCTACTAAACTCAGCCAGACAATCACTAGGGTCCGTCTGAAAACTACT
>DXGJ01000057.1 GCA_019113985.1 Candidatus Levilactobacillus faecigallinarum | reverse complement strand
GTATTCAACCCCCAGAAGGGAAACTGTTTATTCCAGTTCGGAAAGCTGTTGTATATCCACTTATACCCATCCCGAATATTATTCGATCGTTGCAACCAATAGTGAAACTGTTGTAAAACAATTGCCTCATTCAGTCCCACTTTGACGGCTAACGACGGAAGTACCTGCAGCGGCGGCTCACTAATTAGTAGATTGCCCATTCAACTCACCTCCTAGAACGGTAATCCGTTATCCTGTCCCATCGGTGTGGAACCTGGGTTCTGGTAAGGGGCGTTATACCCAGCATTGTTGACTGGTGGGGTATAAGGGGAACGGTTTTGCTGATTAGGACTATAACCATTTGAATTGCCCTGATTATAATTAGGCTGGTTTGGCGCGCCATTGTAGTAATTTCCGACATTATTGTTCGCACCACGGTTATCTTGTTTGCTCTCCAAAAAGCTAAAGTTCTCAACGATAACCTCAGTAACATAAACCCGCTGGCCTTGTTGGTTTTCGTAGTTCCGAGTTTGAATCCGTCCCTCAATTCCAACTAACGAACCTTTGTGCATATACTGGGAAAACGTTTCTGCTGATTTTTGCCAAATAACACATTGGATAAAGTCCGTTTCCCGTTCATTGTTTTGATTTTTAAACCGACGCTCAACAGCTAGGGTAAAGGTAGCGACTGCTGTGCCACTTTGCGTGTATTTCAGGTCGATATCTTTAGTAAGTCGACCCGTTAATGTTGCCCGATTAATCATTTTGTCGTACCTCCCTGAGTTTGCTGTGCTTGGCTATTTTGCTGCCCTTGAGGTGCATTATTTTGTACTTCAAGGTCATGCGTAATCATACTGATTAGATAGCGTGCCTGATCATAGCTCAAGCTTTGTACGTTCTGTGCTTGCACTTTCCCCAGGTACCCGTTCTGAACTGGAACAATCGATGCACCACTGGATTCTGCCATCGCCTTAAGCAAACCAATTATTTGTGCCATTTGGTCGGTGTTAATTGGGATAAACCCTTGTTGATTCTGTCCACCGCTGCGTTGATTCTGTCCGTTTGGCTGACCGTACTGCTGGTTGTATTGCGGCTGACCGTATTGTTGCTGTCCCCCGTAAGGCTGTTGTCCTTGCTGTCCTCGCGGGTCGCCCTGGTTATTATTTGGTCGATATGAGTTGCTATTTACAACCTGCTGTTGCATCATCGCACCGTCAGTATCGTCATCGGGAACAATCCCAAAAATGGCACATAATTGGTAACGCTTCGCGTAGGTGATTGCTGACCCGCCTTCCTGAGCGGCAGACATACGTTTATTTCGGTCAGAGTTGATGAGATAGGGATCATAGTTGATGTACTCCCCACTGCTGTGAATCAACAACGTGCCACACCCGATTTGTCCAGCCGGACCAGATACCGGGTACTGCGTTACGGCAATACCGTTCTTGGAGGTCACTGGTAGTAAAGCCTTATTAATCGTTCCAAGAGTTGCGTATTTACTATGGGTAATCGGGTTTTCGCTCTCTTTGGGGATAGCCGGTAATTCCGCTTGAACCTTGATGATTGCTGTAGCAAGCTTAGCAATTGTCTCACTCTTTTCCATAGTCAATACCTCCTCTACGCTTTATCGTCCATTGAATCCAACGGCCATTTGAAGTAGAATTGAAGTTGAAAATATGCGAGATTTGTAATCTCATGTTGAGGTCTAAGTTGCCGTTTAGATCTCTTTTTTTGTGCCAAATTTGCATGATGCTCCTCCTAATCGAAAAAATTATTTCTGAATTCTCCCCAGGTCTTAAACCTGGAAAGATAGTGTCCAATGTGGATTCCTAGTCCCATCGCGGCTCCATATCGCAATACGAACCAGGTAACCTGACCAAGCCAAAGTAGCGTTTCATTATTCATGTTGATTCCTCCTAGCTGTTGCTCCTCGCACAGGACTGATTGACTACCGTTCGCCGGTAGAATAATAATCATCAACAGCTTTTTTTGAGATTCGTTCGATACCGCCCTTAACTGTGACCCGAAGCCCATCAGCAATAAACTTTTTTAGCGTTTTGTCGCTAACATTGGCATAGATGCAGGCTTGGTTCTTCTTCATCCAGAATGGAAGCGCTTCGCGTTTAGCCGCCTGTTCAAAGGCCTTAGTTGCTGACTCAAGCATTGTTATTTTAATTTGCTGGTCGACGTCTTCAGATAGTTCAAAATTAACCTGCAACTATGTCCCCCCCTTTTGCAAAAATCGTCCGCCAAAAATTAATTTTTACCACTTCTTTATGAGATAATTAAACTGTCATAAGGAGGTGAAATCATGGATAATCCTGATGCTTTATTAGAGCAGATCATTCAACGCGTTAAAGAGCTTCCATCACCATCAACAAGAGGAAGAACGCTCCCTACGTCGGACTATATCGAGGCCCAAAAATTCGCAATGAAGTTGAATGATGCATACTCAGACGCAAAATTCGAAGCCGTTCGTCATAGTCCAGAAATGTACTTGGAGATTCACAAGTATTAATTCTTTTCTTTATACGGTTCTGCAATTGCCGATATAATTTTGACTAACTGACTGCTCATCTCAATATTCTTTTTGATGAACTCTCGTTGATCATCAGTTTCAACGCCATCGGCTAATGCATAAAGACCATTAAGGGTTATAGGTAGTTCCAGTCCTCCCAGACGAAGTACTACCTGCTTTGGTAATCCTTCAATGGTTTTTTTAGTTCCAACTTGAATTATGTCAATACTGCATAGCTTTCGTTCCATCAGCTCACCCCCTGACCTTTTCAGCAGAACTCGCTACAGCTTTTTGTCCTAGAAAGTGGTCAATGAAGTAGTGCTGCCCTTTACCTGTAACCAGCGGCGTGAAGTTGCTAATCGTCCCATGATTTGTATTAACGACTGTTTCACGTACCTTCATGATTCCTAGGTTGAGTGAGCGTTGTGTTGGAGCATTGTACCGGTGACCGGAACTAATTAGATATCCATGCTCACGCAGGTACTGGAAGAATCTATTCTGTCCAATATCTACGCCGTTCTGCTTTAGCAGGGTTGCCATAGCTCCAACAGGGATAACGCCCTTAGAAACTGCAACTGCATCGGCAAAATCCGCTTTGGGTCGCATGACTTCATTCTCATCGTGAAGCTGTTGAATCTTCAATTGATCATCCTTGTACCGTTGAAGCACCTGAATCATCATATCTGGGTTGTTTAACCACTCTTCGGCAGTCTTTGAGGTTACATACGCCCCCGTCTTTCGAATGGCCGGAAGTACTTCACTGGTAATCCAGTGCTTGAAACGTTTTGCTGAAGGAAGCTTACTAGTGAGAATCAATGAATAAACCCCGGACTCTGTAATTAACGTGGTTTCACGATTCTGACCTGCATCCCTGATTTGGGTACGCAGCTTATCTTCAACTTCAACGTGATCAGCAGTTGCTTTTCGATAGTTGGAGTATCCCAGTACCTTAGAAACATCATTTCCAACAAAATATGGGGTATTGTTAATTAGTACTGTTCGAACAGCACTATCCTCAAAATTAAATTTTTTGACGTCATTCATTGGAACTATCTCCTTTCGCGTCCTTATCAGTCGGTAAGAGTAATCGATAATCTATTCCAAAATATTTGCCGACCTTTTTAAGAGTCACAATCCGTGGTGGGACTTTATCCCAACGATAAATTGACTTTTCGCCAATTCCAGTAGCCTTCCCCACCTCTTCAAGAGTTTTTCCATTCGCAGAGGCTAAGTTTTTAATACTAGTTACTAGGCTGTCCATAACGTGCCCCCTTTTTGATATTTTTATTGTCATCAAGTATCACAAGTGATACCATGAGTGTATGGAATTAGACTTGTTCGATTCTTTGCTAACTTCCGCAAAGCTAGGCATTGTTTAACCGCTATCCAAAGTTATTATTGCCTTTCCTCAAGCCTGTATCCATAGTTTAATATCATATTTGGTACTTGTCAACACTTTTTATCATATTTGGTACTGTCTGCTGAAAGGACGTTATTTTATGGACATCGTAAGCATTATAAAAGCCCTGGCTTCCAAGCAAGGATTATCTCTTAAACAACTTGCTATAAAACTTGGGATTGGTGAGAACTCTATATATAGGTGGAACGATAAAAAGCCTACAATCGATAAATTACAATTGGTTGCCGATTTTTTCGGAGTTTCAACTGACTATTTATTGGGTCGCACTCCAACTCCCACCTTCACTGCAAAAGATGAAATCGATGTTCAAAAGGCGGTAACAGACTTAATCCAAGGACTATCGAACAAGGATTCTCTCGCATTTTTAAAGAATAATGGAGAAGAATTAGACGAAGAGGACGCTGAATTGCTAAGATCATCACTTGAAAATGTTGCGAGACAGTCGCTATTATTATCAAAAAAGCGCTCTCAGGAAAAAAACAACAAAAAGTGAAGTCGGTGATTGAATGCAACGTAAAACAATACGGGAAATAGCACTTAATTTAGTCAAGGAATATCAAACCAACAATCCAATTGAGCTGTGTGCCTGCTTAGGCATCCCCATCCACTACGATGATTTGGGAAAAAACGTCATGGGATATCGAACAAAACTATTTGGTGTATCCTCTATCGTACTCAATTCGCGTATGGATTCAGAAGAAATTAGGCTTACTTGCGGACACGAGCTTGGTCATGACCAATGCGGTCACGAGGATAATGCAGATTACCTGCGCAAATCTTCCCTCTACTCGCGTGTTTTATACGGGACCGAGTATGAGGCCAACTGCTTCATGGTCGAACTTATGTTGGCTGAGAATAGCTTAGATGATGGTGTTGATACTGAGGAAGGCGTTATGCGGGCTGTCCCTATCCCAATGTGGGCCGCACCCTACGTTGATTGGACTTATGTAAAAAAAGAGCTGCTAGTCAATAAAATGGCTGGCAGCAATATTTAGAACTCAAAAAGAACATACATTCGGTTGAAAGGTGGTATTACTTATGTATCCAGATTATTCGCTAGATAGTGATTATATGACCTACGAGGAATATTTAACTCGCTTACGTAAAGACTTAAATGATCCAGAGTTCGCCATAATCGATGGCCGAGCTCCTGAAAACGAAGACGAGTATCAAACTATGCTGGGCATCTTTAAAGATGTTCTCAAGAAAGGAAATGAGTGAAATGGAGATGTACGAGGATAGCTCTTACATGACCGCCGTAGAATTTCTGGGCAGACTCTATGCTGATTTGGGACGCGATGACTTCCATGTTGGATTTTTTAAAGCTCCCGAAAGCGAAGAGGAGTACATAGATATACTTGATTTTCTGCGCAAAAGACTTGGCGATTACGATTTTGAACGAACAAATGGGAGGAAATTCGAATGACAGATCCACGAGATAGTGATTACATGACGTTCTACGAGTATCTGGACCGCTTACGCAAAGACCTGAATGAGCCTACTCTACATGCTATGGAGGGAAAAGCCCCAAGTTCCGAGGAGGAGTATCTTAACGCAGTAAAATCATTCAGAGAGCTATTTGCGAAAGTCGATAAAGATTATAGTTAGTGGGTTATTGCGGCATCCCATTCTTAGCCGTATTCTATTATTAGATAGAACAGCCAATAATTACATATCCCTTAGGAGGACGTAATATGTCTACATTTTTTATCATCATCTTCGAAATAATTGTACGAATTATTATTGCCGGAGCCTGTGCTGCAGGAGCTTACTATCTTTTCCGCGGTATGAAAAACCCACACGTTATCATTGGCTCAATAGTTGGCATTGCAGCTATAGCAACAACAATTAACATCTTCATCCCCTCCAGTTATACTCCTAGTAATCGTCTAACATTTACGCATCATTTAACGTCCAAGCAAGCCGCAGAATCTCGTGCCAAAAGTTCTAGTCGTGCAGACGATTCTGCAATAAGAGCTGAGTCTAAATCTTTAGCAAAGGCCAAAGCATCTTCGAAGAAAGCCGTGGCCCACGCAAAAGCTATTTCCACATCCAAAAGAAATGAAAGCATCGTTCAGTCACTATCGGGTAAGAAGGTCAAGGTTGGCGGTATCTCATACGAAAAGGTTTCCATGACGACCTTAACGGACACTCCAGAAGACTATGATGGTTCAAACGTTCAAACTCGTGGTACGATTACCTTCATTCAACGTGATAAAAGTAACTCAAATATGTACTTTGTCGTTATGGTCCCTAAGGATTCAAACACCTCATCTGGGTATGCCGATGGGCATGGCATCGTTGCTCAGATTGATGTCGATACTCTTAAGGATAACAACCTTACCGAGGGGGATGACCTCACTATTAATGGTGGCGCGTTGCAAAACGAAGTTACTGTTAATAATAAAACCGTGAAGATGTCAATCATCGTTGACTCGGTTACCGTTCACAGTTAAAATCCAAATAAAAAGAGCGCATCCCCCACCGTCCAAAGTTTGGGATACGCTCAAGCGAATTCATACAAGGGATATCTCTACCCCTTTGTGTAATTAATTATAGCTGAAAGGTGGTGATGCCACAAATTTTCTTCCGAAATGCTCCTCGCACAGGCAAATCTGGAGGAATTAAAATGAAAATTACTGAAAAGCGTGTTAAAGGCAAACGTGTTTACGAAGTCAAAGGCTACCTCGGTGATTACACCGATGAATTTGGCAAAGTACACAAAAAAATGTTTCATCGTAACTATGCAAGTAGCAAGGAAGCCAAGTTAGAATTTGAACGGGCTAAGACCCAGTTCAAGAAGTTCAAGGTATCCGGGCAACGCGTCCAGAAGCAGCCGAAGTTCAGCGACGTTTATGCCGTCTGGCTCAAAACATATCGCTTAGGCGTCAAGGAAAGCACGCTCAATCGCGTAGAAGGTCTTTTCCGGATTCACATCACGCCCTACCTGGGTGAGATGTACATGAACGAAATAACCTGGCAAGTTTGCGAGCGGGCTGTCCTCAAATGGCGTAAAGAACTGGCTGAGTTCAATAAGGCCAAGCAATATGCTGGGCTCGTTTTCCGGACAGCACAAAAGATGGGAGCCATCATTTCCAACCCGATGGAACTTGTTGATGTTCCGGAACAAGCAAAGGATTTCTCCGTTGCTGAAGACCGAAACTTTTGGACGGGGGATGAACTCGCAATCTTCCTAGATGCCGTAGACCGGTTCAATGCAAACGACAAACGGCACCGGTATGATCGTCCCGCCTTATTCTACTTGCTTGCCACCACGGGGATGCGTAAAGGAGAATTGATTGCCCTGACCTGGGGAGATATTAGCTTCTCTCGGTCTACAGTCACTATCAATAAGACAATGACCCGTAAGAAGGATAACAGTCAAACTGTGGGCACCCCTAAGACGCGTAATGCATACCGTACGCTTAAGCTTGAACCAGATACCCTAGACCGTCTAAAAGCGTACCGTCGAAACCTTAGGACTATTCCCAAGGCCAACGAAACTGTCTTTAAGAGTATGAAGGGTGGATACATGTCCTTGATGACCCCCAACCACTGGTTAGATAGTCTCATCAAGAAGCTCGACATCCCCCGAATTACGGTTCATGGGTTACGGCACACCTTTGCCTCTGTTCAGATAGCTCAAGGAATCGAGCCAAAAGCCCTGCAGCTTCAAATGGGCCACAGCGATATTAAGATTACGCTGAACATTTATGCCCACCTTACACAAGATCAAGTGGCTGCTTCCGTCTTTAATATCTCGGACACCATCCGACCTAAGAAGAATGTACGTGTAAACTAGTTTACATCAAAGTTTACTTTTTGTTCCGATTCTATCCGGTTCCATCCGAGCCTTTATACAAAAAAAGACCGGTATAACAGTGTTTTACCACTGCATACCGGTCCATTCTATACAAATATGCGGCCAAGAAGATTCGAACTTCCACCGGGATTACCCCGACAAGATCCTTAATCTTGCGCGTCTGCCAATTCCGCCATGGCCGCATTAACTCACAAGAAATAGTATACCAAATGATTTTCACACTGACAATATTTTTTGCAAGTTATTTTGAATTTTATTTGAATTTAGCCCAATTTAGGCATCCGTCAGCACCGTAGCGCCATCTGGGTCCAACGGAATAATCCGCAAGCTCCCCGGTAAATTGGCTTCCGCAAGCTTATGTCGCAATAATGTGAGCTTACCGGAATCCCCTAAGGTCACCACGGTCGGGCCGGCCCCACTTAGATAAGTGCCGACGATACCCAATTCATGCGCCGTTTCCCGAATCTGATTCAACTCGGGCACCAGCTGAGAGCGCGCCTGTTCATGGAACTCGTCACGCTCGATCATCTTGGCTGCCAACGGCCAATCCTTCTCTAACAGCGCTGCGACCAAAACATTGGCCACGCTGCTAGCATGAACCGCCGTTTGAAAGTCAACGGCCTTCGGTAACGCCTCGCGACTCTTGCGGGCCAACAGTTTTTGACCGGGAATGAACACCAGTGCCGATAAATTAGGTAACGGTAGCTTCACGGCATCCGCCACACCATCATTAACGGTCGCGACCGCTGCTTGCCCCATCAACGCTGGTGCCACGTTATCCAACGCCCCACCAATTTTGACCGCCCAATTCAGCTGGTCCGCAATCGACAGGTTCAACTCGCCCAGTTCATTGGCAATCTTAATTCCGGCAATGATAGCACTGGTTGAACTCCCCAGCCCACGAGAAACCGGGATATCCGACATCACGGTCAACTGGTGGGCTTGCAAGTCCGGCTTCACCTTCAGTGCCGCCTGAACCATCAGGTTATGTTCGTCGCGGGGAATCTCCGTTCCCAACGCATGATTGACCCGCCAGTTATCCGTCTTCTCTTCAATGATGACCGTGAGATACAGGTGTAGTGCGGCCCCGATGGAATCGATACCGGGACCAAGGTTCGCCGCCGTAGCGGGAACCCGAATGATTGTTTTACCCATGGTTTTGCCTCCTTATTTCGTGTGGCCGACTCGTCGAGATGACGACCCCCTGCCAGCGCAGCTTACCGTGACACCGGCCACAGACCATCCGGGAAACGTCCACGCGCCGCAACCGATAGTAGGGCTGACCGCAGTGGGTACAGACGTATTCCTGCCAGCGCTTTGGGCGCGTCTTCGTCGGTTTTAAGGGCGCCGGCGCGTACCGGAGACCCCCAACCTGGGCCAATAACGTCTGAAAGGCCCGGGTTCGGTGTTGCCCTGACTGTCCAGCTAAGTGTAAGTGGTAGTGGCACAGCTCATGCTTGATAACCCCTACCAGGGTCGCCTGGTCGTGCTCCGTTAACATCTTAGGATTGATCTCGATGTTATGATCTTGGAGTCGGTAGCGCCCGCCAGTCGTCCGTAACCGGGCATTGAAGGTCACCTGATGCCGAAAGGGACGGTGAAAATAACGCTGAGAAAGTTGCTCGACGAGTTGCTGCAATTGCAGATTGGTCACGACACCATCCCCCTTATCACTATCTGCCTGTGAAGAAGGGATTGGAACCCGCGTCCCAACCCCTTCTGCTAGCGACCAACCTACATTGGGCTGGTCATGATCCGCTGCATGTAACTTGTGACCTTTTCCATCGCGTTCTCCTGCGTCTTCTCAGCCGCATTGAAGGCCGCCTCGTCAACCGTTTGGTCGGCGGGATGGATGGCATCCGTCATCGCTTGACACCCTTCGGTATAGGTCCGGAAGGCGGCTACTAAAGCCTTATGCTTCCCCAAGATACGAACCGGCGCACTGGCCTGTTCCAATTGGTTACGCTTGTCCGTGTACCCATCGGTTCCCTTCTGGAAGTGGGCCTGAACGGCCGTCAAATCGTCGGTCGACAGACTGGCTACGGCCTGATTGTCCAAGGCTTGCCGAATCTTTTCAAAATCAGCATTCATATCATTAGCTTCATCTTCGGTCCCCTGAAGCACCTTGGACAAGACGCCCAGATAGGCGTTAGCATTATTTTTACGCATTAAAATTCCTCCATTACTTACTTTCCCGCCAGAACGTATCATACACGTTCACGGGCAGGTGCCGCTTGTGGGCGGTCTTCTGATACCAGTCTTCGATGCGCTCGGCGGCCTGGTCACTGACTGGCTTGCCTTCCAGGTAATCATCGATGTCCTGGTAACGAACCCCCAGCGCTGCCTCGTCCGGTAATGCCGGTCGATCCTCTTCCAGGTCGGCCGTGGGCACCTTCCGATACAGGTGTTCCGGAGCTCCCAGAAAAGCCAACATGGCCGCTCCCTGACGTTTATCTAAGCGCCAGAGCGGGCAGATATCGGTAGCACCATCCCCGTACTTGGTGTAGAACCCCGTCACGGCCTCGGCGGCGTGGTCGGTCCCGACCACGGCACCGGCCCGGGCACCCGCAATCGCGTACTGGGCGATCATCCGTTGCCGGGCTTTAATGTTGCCCTTATTGAAGTCACTGATAACCGCACCGTTGGCGGTTACGGCCGCTACCATGGCATCGGTGGCCGGCTGAATGTTTACCCGAGCCACCTCATCGGCATTCATAAAGTCAATGGCCGCCATGGCGTCTGCCTCATCGGCCTGCTCACCATACGGGAGCCGAACAGCGATAAACCGATACTCTGGCTTCCCCGTTTCCCGGCGCAGTTCCGTAACGGCCTGTTCGGCCAAGGCACCCGCCAACGTTGAATCCTGACCTCCGGAGATTCCCAGTACCAGCGTCTTCATGAACGAATACCGGCGAAGGTAGTCCTTTAAAAAGTCAACGCTGCGGCGAATCTCAGTTTCCGGATCAATTGTGGGTTGTACTTTGAGTGCTTCAATAATTTCACGTTGCATTTTACGCATCGGATAACCCCCTATTCTGGCATCTTTTGGACGTAACTGTGAATCTGCTTAATAATATCCATCTTTTGGTCCCAACAAGCCTGTGACAGGTCGACCGGGTACTTTTGTGGGTTCAGGTCACGCTTATACTCAGGCCATAAGTTCGCCAGAGCCCCCCGCGCCCGTTCCCGGACCGCATCGAGTGCCGGTAACTTGTAAACCAGCTGCCCGTCCTCGAAGATGGAGCGAAGGATTGGCCGCGCGATAAAGTCCGTTACGGTCTTGTTGATGTAGGTAAAGCTGGGGTGGAACATGAAGAGGTTCTCGTAGTTCCGTGGGTCTTCACTGGCCAATGCCACGTAGTCCCCTTCGGTCTTACCATCGGTCTTCTTGGTAATCCGCCAAACTTGCTTTTTGCCCGGCGTGGTTACCTTTTCTGCGTTATTGGAAAGCTTGATGGTCGGCTGCATCTGACCATGGTTGTCCTCAATGGCGACCATCTTGTAGACGGCCCCCAGTGCGGGCTGGTCAAAGGCCGTGATCAGCTTGGTCCCAATACCCCAAACATCAATCTTGGCATCCTGCATCTTCAGACTTTGAATCGTCTTCTCATCCAGGTCGTTGGACGCAAAAATTTTCGCATTCGGGAAGCCCGCTTCGTCCAACTTTTGCCGTACCCGCTTCGAGAGGTAAGCCATATCACCGGAATCAATCCGCACGCCCTGGAAGTTAATCTTGTCACCCATCTCGCGGGCGACCTTGATGGCGTTCGGCACCCCACTACGCAAGGTATCGTAGGTGTCCACTAAGAAGACACAATCGTGATGGGTCTCGGCGTAAGCCTTGAAGGCTGCATAGTCGTCCCCATAGGTCTGTACCAGCGCATGGGCGTGGGTCCCACTGATTGGAATGCCGAACAGCTTACCGGCCCGAACGTTTGAGGTCGCATCGAAGCCACCGATATAGGCAGCCCGGGTTCCCCAGATTGCGGCATCGAACTCCTGCGCCCGGCGCGTCCCAAATTCCATTAAGGCATCGTCACCGGCCACGGAGCGAATCCGCGCCGCCTTCGTCGCAATCAGCGTCTGGTAATTGAGAATATTCAAAATAGCGGTCTCGACTAACTGACAATCTGCCAGTGGGCCTTCGACCTGTAAAATGGGTTCGTGAGCGTAGACCAGCTCCCCTTCGACCGCCGAACGAATCGATCCCGTAAATTTGAAATTCGCGAGATAATCAAGGAAATCATCGGGATAAGCTTCAGCTTCCCGTAAGTACGCAATATCCGTTTGGGAAAAGTGCAGATTTTGGATATAATGGACAACGTGTTCTAGTCCCGCATAAACGGCATAGCCATTCTTAAAGGGCATGTCGCGGAAGAAGACCTCGAATACGGCCCGCTTATTCGCGATACCTTCTTGAAAGTATGTCTGGATCATGTTGATCTGATAGGCATCCGTGTGCAGAGTATAACTGTCGTCAGGATACAAAGTTGTCATAATTCTTTACTCCCTTAGCTAGTTTTCAAGCTGACTGTGAGACAGACTTTTCATGCCATAGTAATCCTTTACATTTTAGCATGAAACGGGCAATCCGGCCCATTATTTGTAAGCAAACCTCGGGGTACCACCTTACTCCGAACAATCGAAAGGAGTTCCCGCGATGCAACCCACATTTCAAACCGTTACGGTGTTAGGCGTTCCCTTCATCAACACTACGGCGGCTACCTTCTTGTCGACGCTTCAAACGCGGATCGACCAGCAACAAGCAACTTTCGTGGTCACGGCCAATCCCGAAATCGTCATGTACGCCCACGACCACGCAGACTACCACGCCATCTTACAGCGCGCGACCTACATTACGCCCGATGGCATTGGCATTCTGGATGGGGCCAAGATTCTGGGGCACACCTTACCCGAGCGCATCACCGGCTTCGACACGTTACAGGCACTCTTGGCCTGGGGAAGCGACCATCACAAGTCAGCCTACTTCCTAGGAGCCAAGCCTGAAGTCGTCGCCCAACTTGGCAAAATCCTTCCCCAACGCTACCCAGGCTTAAATATCGTCGGCCTCCGCGACGGGTATTTCACCGATGAGCAAGCCGTGGCGACCGACATCGCCGCTAAGCACCCTGATATGGTCTTTGCGGCTCTAGGCTTCCCCAAGCAGGAAGTCTTCATCGATACTTACCGCCACACCACCCACGGCTTGTGGATGGGCGTAGGCGGTAGCTTCGACGTTTTAGCCGGGGCCGTCATTCGGGCACCTAAGTTCTGGCAGGACCATCACCTAGAATGGTTCTACCGGACCGTCAAGGAGCCCAAGCGTCTGAAACGCATTGCGGTCATCCCGCATTATCTCCACCTGGTCCGGCAACAGGCTAAGCGGGCGCGGTCATCGAAGTAGGTTCCGTAAACCAAGTGTCAATCAGTCGAATATTTCTGTTATTTTCGTGATTTTTTTATCACGGTAGCGAAAAAGGGAGTTGGACAGCCGTCCAACTCCCTTTTTCATTTTCAATGAACGCCTTACTTTTCCAAGTAAAACTCGAACCGTTCACCGACGTACTGGGTCCGCACATACTCAAACGGCGTACCATCCTGAAGATAGGTCACTTGGCGAAGCCGTAAAATGGCATCCCCCCGCTTGATCTTCAGGTATTCCGCGATGCGCTCAGAAGCTGACATCGCCGAGACCGTTTGTTGCGCTTTCCCCGGGTTCAACTTCTTTTTGTCCTCCAAGGCCCGGTAAAGGGAACTCGTGACTTCCTTTTTGTTCAACCCATCGACTAGCCGGTCCGGGACCGTCGCCACTTCAAAACAAATCGGGACGTCATCTCCGTAACGAATCCGTTCCATCCGCAGGACCAGGTCATCCTCGTTCAACTTGAGCTTCTCCGCCTCACTTAGCGACGGACTCATGACGTGGTAGGAAATGGTCTTACTCGACGGTTGCTTTCCCTGGGCCAGCATCAGATCCGTGAAGCTCGTCACACCGGACATTTTTTCCTGGACCTTTTGATTAGCCACGTAAGTTCCCGAGCCAACCTGCCGTTCCAGAATTCCTTCATCGACTAGGGTTTGAATCGCTTGGCGCAGGGTCATCCGACTCACATCAAAATCGCGGGAAAGCTCCCGTTCCGAGGGAATCCGATCCCCCACTGCCCACTTACCGGCCTCAATCGCCCGTTTAATGTCATTATGAATTTGAATATAAATCGGAGAACTCACAGCACCCAACATCCCTTCTAGATAATCCAGTTACTTTTATTTTTTTGTTTGACTAAATTTACGCCCCAGACTATACGTTGTCGTAATCTGGAGGTCACGGGTCATCACGTTGAGATCGGCATCCCGCCCCACCGTTAACTTCCCTTTTTGGTCCAAGCCAAATTCCTCGGCCTGGTTAACGGCACTCATCTGAACGGCATCGTTCACGTCACAGCCGGTAAACGCAATCACGTTCCGGAAAGCCTCGTCGTAACGTAACACGGAACCAGCTAAATTGCCGCTTTCGAGCCGTGCCTGGCGGTCCTTCACAATAACCTTCTGGCCGCCCAGTTCACTGACGCCTTCGGGCATCCCCTTGGCACGCATAGAGTCCGTGACCAGTTCCAGACGATGAGGACCCTTTTGTTCGTAAGCCAACTTAATCATGTCCGGTACAATATGGAAACCATCACAGATAATCTCACAATAGAGGTTGTCTTCCAGCATCGCATGACCGGTCACACCTGGTTCCCGGTGCCGTAATCCCCGCTGTGCGTTGTACAGATGGGTCACGTGCGTTGCCCGACTGGCCAGGAGTTGTTCACGAGTCGCGTTCGAATGACCCACGGACGGCACAATCCCGTTCGCTAAGCAGTACCCTTCAAACGCCGCCGCACCAGCATCTTCCGGTGCGTACGTGATCAGTTTGACCCGGCCACCGGAGAGTTGGTTCCACCGGTCCAGCAGATCCACGTTTGGGTCCTTGATATACTTTTCCGGTTGAGCACCCTTGAAAATAGCCGCAATAAACGGTCCCTCCAGGTGAACACCCTGGATAATTGGGTTTCGTTCCGCCGCCACGGCGATGCCACGCATGGCATGGTCAATGGCATCGTTGGATTGCGTCATGGTCGTTGGAAAGAGTGACGTGATGCCTTCATGAACCATTTGATTTACCATCTCATCAATTTGGTCAGGGTCTCCATCCATACTATCATATCCATAACCACCATGGCTATGCACATCGATAAAACCGGGGACAATGGTCTTCCCCGTCACCACGTGAATCTCATCAGCAGGCAATGGCCGAAACTCCGCCACCGGACCAACCGCTTCAATCTCACGGTCAAACCGAATATACCCGTCAGGAATCACGGTGTCACCCGTATAGATCTTAGCATGCTTTAAAACAGTACTCATGGCTCTCCTCCTCAGAATCTGTCTGATATGCCGCTAGGTAAGGCCACCTAACGGGTGTCTCAAGAGACTACTTCACCATTATAATCGGTATAGACCAGACATGCAACCGGGGGTTAAGCGTTTTCGGCATCGCGTTTGACCGTTGCATCAATTCCCTTGACTACGGCGGTCATCAGTCCCGCTTCTTCCATCGCCAATAAACCAGCAACGGTACTGCCACCCGGTGAGGCCACTTGGTCGATCAATGCGAACGGAATCTTATCGCTCTTCAGGACCATCTGGGCAGACCCCAGTGTGGCCTGGGCCGCAATTTGTGTGGCCTGTTCCTTGCTCAGGCCATACTTGACGCCAGCCCGACTAAGGCTGTCAATGAAGAAATCGATGTAGGCGGGCGAACTCCCGGCCAGAGCACTGAAAATACCAAACTGGTCTTCGGCCAAAACGGTGGTTGAGCCGATCGCCTCGAAGACGCCCTGCGCCGCAACCAAGCGGTCGCCCGTCAGCTGACGGTTAGCGGCCACCGCCGTCATGCCAGCACCGATGGCCACGTTCACGTTGGGCAAGGTCCGTAACGTGGGAATCTGGTCCCCCACACGTTGGGCCAGTCCATCTAGGGTCAATCCGGCTACAATGGAAATCAGCGTTTTAGCTGGCGTAAATGCGTCGGCGATTTCCGTCAGGACGTCCCCGGCAACGTTCGGTGTCACCGCCAGCACGACCAGATCACTGTTGCGCACAATAGCCTGATTACTATCGACGGCCACCAAGCCATGGTCTTGGGCGTAGGCTTGATAATGGGCTGGCCGGTGACTATGGACCAGAATCTCACTAGGGGCAAACGCCTGGGCGTTCAACAGGCCCTCAATGATTGCCTGGGCCATCCCACCAACACCAATAAATCCAATTTTCATGAAAATTCCTCCTTAACTGCCCGGCCCCGTCAGCTTCCGGTTCAAACGGCCCACCTCCTAGTCGTGCTACACACGACCCGGCAGGTACTGGTCTAGCCGGTGCTTCTAGATCTTTCGTAGTTGCTGGCAACACGAAAGGTCGCAGAACGGGCCGGTTTACGGGCTATTCAAACGCCCCAAAATCTCAAAAATCGCTTAACTGGTCTGGAGCAATTGCTAAACTGACTTTAGCGAAAATTCGTGAACTTGTCAATTTATGTGATGTCCCGGAAAGCACAAAAAAAGCGATACCGTAATCGGCATCGCTTATCCGAGGTGGTTCTCCTGATTGGGCTAGCTGGGTTCGAACCAGCGCATGACAGGATCAAAACCTGTTGCCTTACCACTTGGCTATAGCC
>DXGJ01000056.1 GCA_019113985.1 Candidatus Levilactobacillus faecigallinarum | reverse complement strand
TTCAAACTCCCAGAACTGGGTGAAGGAATGGCCGAAGGCGAAATTTCTTCATGGCTGGTTAAAGAAGGAGACGAGGTTAAGGAAGACGACACGTTAGTCGAAATCCAAAACGATAAGTCTGTTTCGGAATTACCTTCCCCAGTTGCTGGGAAGGTATCACAAATCGTCGCTCAAGAAGGCGACACCGTTGAAATTGGCGATCCATTGATTGTCATTGATGACGGCTCTGCTGCGGCCCCTGACCTGAGTAAGGCCGGCGGTGACGACGCAAAGGAAGAAGAAGCACCTAAGGAAGAGGCTGCCCCAGCACCTGCTGCGCCAGCTGCTCCTGCCGCACCCGCAGCTGCCCCTGCAGCCGCAACCGGTGTTCCAGCTGCTTCTGATCCGAACAAGTTGGTTATGGCAATGCCATCCGTTCGTCAATACGCACGGGACAAAGGCGTTGACATCACCCTGGTGACCCCAACCGGGAACCATGGGCAAGTTCTGAAGGCCGACATCGACAACTTTAATGGCGCTGCCGCTCCTGCCGCAGCCGCTGCTCCAGCTGCTGCCGCAACTGAAGGTAAAGCCGTTGCAGGTCAAGCTATCAAGCCTTGGAACGCTGACAACCCAGATCTTGAAACGCGTGAAGCCATGTCACCAATGCGGAAGATCATTGCCAAGAGCATGCGGACTTCCAAGGACATCGCACCACACGTTACCTCATTTGATGAAGTTGACGTTACTGCCTTAATGGCTAACCGGAAGAAGTACAAGCAAGTAGCTGCTGATCAAGACATCCACTTGACCTTCTTACCTTACATGGTGAAGGCACTGGTTGCGACGATCAAGAAGTTCCCTGAATTGAACGCATCAATCGATGACACGACTCAGGAAATCGTCTACAAGCACTACTACAACATTGGAATCGCAACCAACACGGATGATGGTCTTTACGTACCAAACATCAAGGCTGCTGACTCCAAGGGGATGTTTGAAATTGCTAAGGAAATTACCGAAAACACCCAAGCTGCGTTTGACAAGAAGTTAAGCCCAGCTTCGATGGCCGGTGGTTCCATTACCATTTCGAACGTTGGTTCAATCGGTGGTGGCTGGTTCACGCCAGTTATCAACCAACCTGAAGTTGCAATCTTAGGGGTTGGTCGGATCGAAAAGGCACCAACTGTTAACGAAGATGGCGACATCGTTGTTGGCAACATGCTGAAGCTTTCCTTGAGTTACGACCACCGTCTGATTGATGGTGCCTTGGCTCAGAACGCTTTGAACTACATGAAGAAGTTGTTACATGACCCAGAAATGCTGTTAATGGAAGGGTAGGAATAAAATGGCAGATGTTGAAAAAAAGGACACCGTCATCATCGGTGCCGGACCTGGCGGGTACGTTGCCGCCATTCGGGCTTCTGAATTAGGCCAAAAGGTCACTTTAGTTGAAAAGTCCGATACCCTTGGTGGTGTCTGCTTGAACGTTGGTTGTGTACCTTCTAAGGCCTTGATTCAAGCGGGTCACCGTTTAGAACAAGCCAAGGATGGATCCACTTACGGAATCTCAACCGATAACGCAACGATCGATTTCAAGAAGACCCAAGAATGGAAGCAAAAGAAGGTCGTTGATCGGATGACCAGCGGCGTTAAGATGCTGATGAAGAAGCACCACGTTGACGTTGTTAACGGGGAAGCTGTCTTCCTGAGTGACACCCAATTACGGGTAATCCCAACCGGTGAAAAGCAATTCATGTCCGTAGATACTGGTGCGACTTACGAATACAATAACATCATTATTGCATCCGGCTCACACCCAATCGAAATCCCCGGCTTCAAGTTTGAAGGCCGTGTCGTGGATTCTACCGGTGGCTTGAGTCTGCCAGAAATCCCAAAGGAATTCGTTGTTATCGGTGGTGGGTACGTTGGGACCGAATTAGCTGGTGCTTACGCTAGCTTAGGTGCTCACGTTACGATCATTGAAGGTACGAAGTCGATTCTTGCTGGCTTTGATAAGGACTTAGTTTCCGTTGTCCTGAAGAAGCTGAAGAAGAAGGGCGTTGATGTGATCACCAACGCCATGGCTAAGGGCTCCAAACAAGACGACAACGGCGTAGAAGTGACTTACGCAGTTGACGGCAAGGAATCCACGGTCAAGGCAGACTACTGCATGGTAACGGTTGGTCGGAAGCCAAACACCGACAACCTCGGCTTGGAATACACCAAGGTCAAGATGAATGACCATGGTCAGATCGAAGTCGACAACCAAGGCCGGACTGCTTCAGAACACATCTGGGCAATCGGTGACGTTGTTCCTGGTCCAGCATTGGCTCACAAGGCCTTTGCTGAAGGTAAGACGGCTGCTGGCGCAATTGCTGGCAAGAAGACGGCTAACGACTGGGTCGGCGTTCCTGCAGTTTGCTTCTCTGATCCTGAAATCGCAACCGTTGGATACTCCAAGTCCCAAGCGACTGAAAAGGGTATCAAGGTTAAGACGGCACAATTCCCATTCGCTGGGAATGCTCGGGCCGTATCACTGGACGCACCCGATGGCTTTGTTCGCTTCGTCTACACGGACGACGAGAACAAGAACATCGTGGGGGCCCAAGCGGTTGGACCAGAAGTCAGCACCATGGCTGGTGAACTCTCAATCATCGTTAACGACGGCTTGAACGTTGAAGACGTTGCGTTGACCATTCACCCACACCCAACGCTGAACGAACCAATCCAAGAAACTGCCGATATCGCATTGGGCTTCCCAACGCATGTCTAAAGCAACTTGCGATAACTTATGAGTTGAAAGAAGGGTCTCCCGTGAGTGGAGATCCTTTTTTTTGCGTACAGGGGTTCTCGGCTTGCGCTCTGGGCTGGTTCACTTATAATGAAACTATGTGTGACAAATCGACGCATTTTCGTGACTGTTCCGTTACCGGCATTAAGACTGGGCTAACCTGAAACGGGTCTGCTAATGTGGTGATAACGCGTGGTCAACGAACTTGAGGAGGCGTGCCAATGAAACCAAGCATGATTGTTCAGGGTGAACTCACCCACGCAAAGTACTTATTACAGCAACTTTTGGTGGCTGACCTGCCCGTGGACTGTGTCATTATGGCCGAACATACCACGGATACGCCAGAATATCAGGCACTGATCACAGCCAGTGCGCTGTGTCCCCAGTTCTCGTTACGGATGGGAACGGCGGCAGACTATGCCCAGGCGACCTGGTTGGTGTTGACCGACCTGGAAGAGCCACTACCAGCCTTAGCGGATCGCATTGTGGCGTTACGCCGCTTGACCAACCGTATCTTGGAAAATGGCTTTCGGGGACAACTGGTATTTACGGGTCAGGACGATGAGGTTTTGACCTATTTCGCTTGGAAGTATTCCGGCGCCGCGGTCGGTCAGATTTGGGGACTGGGAACCTATCCCGTTAATCAATTACTGACCTATCGGCTGGCCGACCGGTTAGGTGTCGGCGTGAACGCCATTCAAACCACGGTGGTGGGGCGAGCGGCGGAACCCGTGGTGGCCTGGAGCCGAACCTATGTAGGGCCCACCCCAATTCTGATGTATTTGGCGAACGCCGATGCGGCCTTTAATGCCGAGGACCTGGACAAGATGGAATCCTGGCTACGTCGTGAAGCGACGGGGAGTCAAACCGCGCTACGTTACCTGACCCTGATTCACCTGTTTCAAGCGCTATTGGCGAACCAACCAGTGATTGCGCCGGTCGCTCACCCGCAGCCGGGGGAGACGGCTCTGGCGGTGGCGACACCGGTGCTGGTGACCTTGCAGGGAACCCAGGCAATCACCAATTTGGCGTTGTCGGAAGACGAACAGCGGGCCTACTCGGCAGAGACGACCGCGATTCATGAGACGATTACGCAACTGGAAGGCACACCCACGGAGGGGAGATAACAGAAATGGTAAGTGACACGAATTACACGTATCCGTTGTTTGAAGAATGGACCACGACCGACATCATTGCGGTGACCCACCTTTATCAATGCGTTGAGGCGGCGTATGAACAGCCGCGGGGCGTTGCGGCGGCGGAGTTGGTAGCCGCTTATCAGGGTTTTCAAAAGATTGTTCCTCAGAAGTTTGAGGAGAAGCAACTCGACCGGGACTTCGAAACGGCATCGGGGTACAGTATTTACCGGACCGTTAAGGCGGCACGGCAGTCGACGGGACAAGTCAAGATGAAAGGAACGCATTAAGCTATGGCACAGACGGATTGGAAACAGTTAACGACCGACGTGGTTTCACTCTTGAAAGAAGCCCGGCGACAAGTGATTGCTCAGATGAATCAGTCCCTGACGGTCGATCAAAAGACCAGTCGTAAGGACCTGGTGACCAACGTAGATAAGGCCAATGAGCAATTTTTGATTGGTGGTATTCGGAACCTGGATCCGGATGCCCGCGTTTTGGGTGAAGAGGGTTTTGGTGACCAGCTGACCAGCATGGCCGGGCGAGTCTGGATTGTTGACCCCATCGATGGGACGATGAACTTTGTCAAACAACACGATAATTTTGCCATGATGATTGGTATCTACCAGGATGGCGTGGGGCAACTTGGCTTTATTTACGATGTTATGGCGGATGTTCTCTACTTCGGGGGGCCACAATTGGGGGGCGTTTGGGCGAACGAAGACCCCCTGAGCGCGCCAGCAAACTTGGCGTTGTCTGAGGGCCTGATCGGGATGAGCGCGCCGCTAGTGATCCACGATGTTGCCCATACGCAGGCGATTGTGCATGTCAGCGCGGGGATGCGGGTCTACGGAAGTGCCGGAATTGAAATTATTAATATTCTACGTGGTAAGACCCTGGGATACATTTCACAGCTGAAACCCTGGGACATCGCTGCGGGTCAGATTCTCCTGAACACGCTCGGAGTTCAGGTCTCGGCTATTGACGGGCAACCGCTCGATATGCTATCATCTAACCTTGTACTAGTAGCGACGGAACAAGCGCAACGTGATATTCTCCGAATTGAAGAAGATGACGTCTCACTGTGACACGGTCACAGTTTTTTTATGCGGCCGGACGGTATGGATGGACTTTACCTATTAATGACGCTACAATAAAGCGTGCTTACCTTGTAAACATGCCGCGATCCATCTAATTCAACAAGCACGAAAGGAAGAAATATTCTTGAAAACCAGAGATGATATCCGTAACATTGCCATCATTGCCCACGTTGACCACGGGAAAACGACCCTTGTCAACGAATTGCTGAAACAGTCCGATACGTTGGACTCTCACGCCTCAATTGAGGACCGGGCATTGGACTCCAATGCAATCGAACGGGAACGTGGAATTACGATCCTGTCCAAGAACACTGCCGTACGTTACGGTGACAAGCAAATCAACATCTTGGACACCCCAGGACACGCCGACTTTGGTGGTGAAGTTGAACGAATCATGCGCATGGTTGACGGTGTGCTGTTGGTCGTTGATGCTTACGAAGGAACGATGCCCCAAACGCGGTTCGTTCTGAAGAAGGCCCTGGACCAACATTTGACCCCAATCGTGGTGATCAACAAGGTTGACCGCCCAGGCTCACGTCCTTCGGAAGTTGTTGACGAAGTGCTTGATTTGTTTATCGAATTGGGTGCCGACGAAGACCAACTGGACTTCCCAGTGGTTTACGCATCTGCCATGAACGGGACGTCCAGCTACGATCCTGACTTGGACACGCAAGAACACACGATGACGCCAATCTTTGACACCATCATCAAGCACATCCCAGCCCCAATTGACAACGAAGACGAACCTTTACAGTTCCAAGTTGCCATGTTGGACTACAACGACTTCGTTGGCCGGGTTGGTATCGGTCGGATTTTCCGTGGGAAGATCAAGGTCGGTGACAGCGTTACGGTTATGAAGCTGGACGGTAGCAAACAAAACTTCCGGGTTACCAAGCTGTTTGGTTACTTCGGTTTGAAGCGTTTGGAAATCAACGAAGCCAAGGCCGGTGACTTGATTGCCGTTTCCGGGATGGAAGAAATCAACGTTGGTGAAACGGTGGTTGATCCTAACCAACTTGAGCCACTACCCGTACTGCGGATTGACGAACCAACGCTGCAAATGACTTTCCGGACCAACGACTCACCATTCGCTGGTCGTGAAGGTAAGTTTGTGACGTCTCGTCAAATCGAAGAACGTTTGAAGCGCGAACTGCATACCGATGTCTCCCTGCGGGTTGACGACACCGATAACCCAGGTGCCTGGGTCGTTTCTGGTCGTGGTGAACTGCATTTGTCCATCTTGATCGAAACGATGCGGCGTGAAGGTTACGAACTGCAAGCTTCTCGTCCAGAAGTTATCTACAAGACGATTGATAACGTTCGTTGCGAACCATTTGAATCCGTTCAAATCGATACGCCAGACGAATACACTGGTTCAATCATTGATACGTTATCCCAACGTAAGGGTGAAATGAAGAACATGGAAGCTGTCGGTAACGGTCAAACCCGGTTGACGTTCTTAGCGCCAACCCGTGGTCTGATTGGTTACTCGACTGAATTCCTGTCCATGACCCGTGGGTACGGTATCTTGAACCATACCTTTGCGAAGTACCTGCCAGTTGTTAAGAACTGGAACCCTGGTCGTCGTAACGGGACCCTGGTTTCCATCAACTCTGGTAAGGTAACGACGTACGCCATCATGGCCGTGCAAGACCGTGGGATTATCTTTACGCCTGCTGGTACGGAAGTTTACGAAGGGATGATCATCGGCCAAAACAGCCGTGAAAACGACATCTCCGTTAACATTACGCGTGGTCGTAACCAGACCAACGTCCGGGCCGCTGGTTCCGAAGATATTGCCAAGGTTAAGACGCCATTGGTTATGTCCTTGGAAGAATCTCTGGAATTCATCAACGAAGACGAATTCTGTGAAATCACCCCAGAACACGTTCGTCTGCGGAAGCAAATCCTGAACACGAGTGAACGGGAAAAGGCTGCCAAGAAGTTACGTCATGGGAACAACAAGTAACCTTAAATTTTAAACGAAACTTTACCGGAAGCCAAAACGGGGAAACCCGTATGGCTTCCGGTTTTTTTGCTCAAAATTCGGGTACGAGCTATGCTATAATGAAAACATTCGAATGCCATTGGACACATTGGCGAACTTGGAGCGAGTTGAACGTATGCGAAAGTTAAAATATTTGGACTATTGGATTATGGTCCCTTACCTGATTTTGAGTGTTTTAGGAATTGTCATGGTCTATTCAGCGAGTGCGGACATTGGCTCTCAAAACGGCGGTAGTCCGTTTGGCTACTTGGTGAAGCAGACCGGCTTTGTAATTTTTGGACTCGTGATTCTGGTCTTCATGCTATCGATGAATCTCCAGCGGTTACGGGACCGCGGCCCCCAGCGACTCATGCTAATTGTGGCGTTTTTGTCCCTATTCGGGTTGTTTCTGATTGGGAAGACCGTCAACGGGGCAGCCGGGTGGTTTCATTTGGGGCCAATCAGCATTCAACCGGCGGAGTTCATGAAGTTCTACCTGATTATTTTCATGGCTCATTCGGTGGCAAACCGTCAGGAGGACCTCGAAGAGGGGTACGGCTGGTGGTCGACCTTCGCCGAGCCTATCGTGATCAGCGCGGCCATTGTTTTCTTGATTTTGCTGCAACCCGATTTAGGGGGGGCCGCTATCAACGCGATGATTGTTTGGATCATCTTGCTGGCGAGCGGGTTTAACTACCGCCGCGCGGCTACTTACCTGACGGGGGTCATCTTAGGGGCCATTGTGATTGGGTTACCCTTACTGGGAAAAATCTCGACCATGAGTTTCGCACAGCACTCTTATAAGATGAAGCGAATCGTGGCCTTCATGCACCCCTTTGATCACTCCCAGACGGTGGGACAACAATTGGTGAATTCGTACTACGCGTTGAGTAACGGGGGCGTGTTTGGTGTGGGTTGGGGCAATAGTATCCAGAAGACCGGCTACTTGCCGGAGCCCAATACCGACTTCATTATGGCGATTCTAGCCGAAGAGTTAGGCCTGATTACGGCCATCGTTGTGATTACTTTACTATTTGTGATTATTATCCGAATTGTGTACATTGGCAAAAATGCGCGTTCGGCATATCATGGCCTGATCTGTTATGGCGCGGCTACCTACCTGACGGTCCAGTCGTTCTTTAACCTGGGTGGGGTCCTGGGAATGCTGCCCATTACAGGGGTGACTTTCCCGTTCATTAGCTATGGGGGATCCAGTACGTTGACCTTAGCGCTGGTGTTAGGGGTCGTTCTGAACATTAGTGCGCGGCAACGGGGGTACCAACCCAGGTCGGTAACACCAGAAGCCGAAACAGAAGATTAAGAGGAGATGAGGACAATGGCGTTTACCATGCAGGCACGACAAAGCCTGGTCGTGTATACCTACAGTTTAAAGCAGACCCGGCAGTTGAAACGTTATGGCACTGTGATGTACGTGTCCAAAAAGATGCGTTACGTCGTTTTGTACGTTGATCAGACCGACGTTGAGAAGTTAACGGAACAATTGAAGCAATTACGGTTTGTCAAGCGCGTAGTCCCGTCAGCGCGACCGGATATCAGTGAGACGTTCAACGG
The DNA here is from genome assembly GCA_019113985.1 of Candidatus Levilactobacillus faecigallinarum. GTDB lineage: Bacteria > Bacillota > Bacilli > Lactobacillales > Lactobacillaceae > Levilactobacillus > Levilactobacillus faecigallinarum. Next base: position 30 of record DXGJ01000056.1, on the reverse strand, counting down.
ATTTGGTGATAAGCCAACAACTTCTACAGA
>DXGJ01000055.1 GCA_019113985.1 Candidatus Levilactobacillus faecigallinarum | reverse complement strand
GAATGGCGACCCGGCCCACCACGGATAAAGTTAAGGAAGCCATGTTTAATATTATCGGCCCTTACTTCGACGGTGGGCGAAGTCTGGACCTTTTCGCGGGGTCGGGCGGTTTGAGCATTGAAGCAGTCTCGCGTGGCATCGCGCATGCGGTCCTGATTGACCGGCAGTACGCGGCCATCAAGACCATTAAGGATAACGTCGCGGTGACGAAGGCGCCAGAGCAGTTTGAAATCTTAAAACGGGACGCGAACCGGGCCGTTCAGGAGTTGGCCAACCGTGGCGACCAATTCGACTTGGTTTTCTTTGACCCGCCGTACGCGCAACAAAAAATTATCGATCAGATGACACAATTGCGTACATTGAATCTGTTAACACCGCAGGCACGGATTATTTGTGAAACGGATCAGGCGGCCCAGTTACCGGACGATGTGCCGGGCTTTGACTTCGTCGAACGCCGAAACTACGGGATTACGGTATTGACCATTTATGCATTAGGGAGTGACTAAGCATGACGATTGCGGTTTTTCCAGGGAGCTTTGACCCCCTGACGAATGGACACCTGGATCTCATAACGCGCGCCAGCCGGATGTTTGATCAGCTCGTGGTCGCGGTTGGTCAGAATACCTCGAAGCGGGGAGTCTTCACGGCCGAAGAGCGGGTGGCTTTTATCCGCCAGAGTGTGGGTGACTTGCCGAACGTGGACGTGCGCATTGAAACGGGCTTGACGGTTGCGTTCATGCAGTCGATTCATGCGACCGTCTTGGTGCGGGGGTTACGAAATAGCGCTGATTTCGAGTATGAACAGGGGATTGCCGGGATGAATCGGCACTTGGCACCGGAAATCGATACGGTTTGTTTAATGGCCGATGCCCAGTATCAATTCGTGTCTTCCAGCCTGTTGAAGGAAGTTACTAAGTTTGGCGGGGACTTAACGGCATTAGTACCCGTTCCAGTGGCTGAAGCGTTACAGCAGCGATTAGGAAGTGACGATTAATGCGGCGTTTGCGACAACTTTCAAGACGACAATGGCGCCAGATTATCTGGACGACCGTTGCCGTTCTTGCTATCTTAGCGTTCTTTTTACTACCTTTACCGCGGTATATCGAAGGCCCCGGTGAGGCGGATGACCTGAAGACGTTCGTGAAGATGCCGGGACACCCGGATAAGCGGGCGGGCAAGTTTATGATTACGTCGGTGGCCTTGGCCCAGGCACGACCGGTCAGCTATCTTTATGCTAAGCTGAATCCGTACTACACGATTGAAAAGATTGACGATGTAACCGGTGGCGAGAGTAATGCGACCTACGACAAGGTGCAGGAATTTTACATGCAAAGTGCCATCAACGAGTCTATCTATACAGCTTACAAGACGGCAAAGCAGCCGGTCACGCGCCAGTATCTGGGCATCTACGTGTTGAGTGTGGCCAAGAACTCACCGTTCCGGCATAAGTTGCAGGTCGGGGACACGGTCACTAAGGTCAACGGGCATCATTTCAATTCGATGGTGGGGTATCAACGCTATATTCAAAAGCAGACGGTGGGCGCTAAGGCGACCATCACCTACCAGCACAATGGTAAGTCGAAGACGGCCACCGCAAAATTGATGGCGTTGCCCACGAAAAAAGCGGGGATTGGGATTACCTTGACGGACAACGTGAAGGTCAAGCCTAAGACCAAGGTATCGATCGATGCCGGGAACATTGGTGGTCCCTCTGGTGGCCTGATGTTCAGCTTGCAGGTCTACACTCAGTTGACGGGACAAAACCTACGACACGGGCGGAAGATTGCGGGGACTGGAACGGTCGATGGTAATGGGGATGTCGGTGAAATTGGCGGCATTGATAAGAAAATTATTGCGGCTAAGCGCGCTGGGGCCACCATCTTCTTTGCGCCGTACGTTAAGCCTACGAAACTGTTACTTAAGTACGAGGAGCAGCATCAGACCAACTATCAGTTGGCCAAAGCGACGGCTAAACGGTATGCCCCGAACATGAAGGTCGTCCCGGTAACCTCCTTTAAGGATGCGGTCCACTACCTTGAAACACACCACTAAAGACGCCTTAACGGGGGTCTTTTTCATTTGCAAAAAATTGCGCGTCCGATTACGGAAGTATTCGGGAAAGGGAGGGACGCTTATGCAACAGATTTGGGAATGGTGGTGTCGCTTATCGCGGCGTAATCGCGTGATTAGTGGTGGCTTGGTGGTGATGTGTGTGCTGGGGATGGGCTGGTTCTTGAGTCGACCCGCGCCGGTAGCTGACGCATTACCACCGGCGGGACCACCACCAGCTCAAGTTCATTCAGCGCGGCGTGGGTCGTCACAATCGCACGCAGCTTCTGAGACCAGAATTTTCGTGGACGTTCAGGGGGCGGTACGACGCCCTGGACTGTACCAATTCGCCGCCGGTAAGCGTATCGCCGATGCCATTACGGCTGCGGGTGGGGCGACGGAGAAGTTGGATCGCCGGCGAGTCAACTTGGCGACACGTTTGGTTGATCAGCAACAGGTCTATTTACCACGGAAGGGGGAACGGGAGACGCCGTCTGCTTCTCCGGTGGCGCCAGCCGCTCCTGGTGGCCCCGTGTCGGCGACTAGTGGGAGTGGCAGTGGTCAGCAGACGGCCATTAACCTAAACACGGCAACCGTGACCGACCTACAGCAATTAACGGGGATTGGGGCCAAGAAGGCTCAGAAAATCGTCGACTACCGCACCGAGCACGGTGACTTCAAGACCGTGAAGGACCTCACACAGGTTCCAGGGTTTGGGGAGAAGACGGTTGAGAACTTGGGTTCGCATCTGACGACGGAATGACGTGGTATACTAGACAAATATTAGGCAGAAATGGGGCATATATCGTGAAAAAAGAACGGATTCCTTGGGATCAATACTTTATGTTACAAGCGCTGGTAATTTCGACGCGCAGTACCTGTAACCGACTGTCCGTCGGAGCCATTATCGTTCGGGACCGACGCATCATTGCCGGGGGCTATAATGGCTCCGTTTCTGGGGATGATCACTGTTTAGATGAGGGGTGCTACCTAGTTGACGGTCATTGTCTGCGGACGATTCACGCCGAGATGAACGCCGTCTTGCAATGTGCTAAGTTTGGTGAGCCCACCGCGAATGCTGAAATCTACGTGACGGACTTTCCGTGCCTACAATGTACGAAGATGCTTCTGCAAGCGGGCATCACCAAGATTACCTATCTGCGGAACTACCATAATGACCCGTATGCCCAGAAACTATTGAAGTTAAAAAACGTGACTGTGAACCAAGTGACGGTCGATCCAAAGCGGCTCTTAGAGCTCCCACTGTTTGACGACTCGCAGACCGACTAGTGGTGCGGGGCCATGGCTTGTTTATGGTGCTCCCGGTAGCTGCCGTGAGTGTGGTCTTTGGCGGTCATCCCTGGGGTGGCACCCTCTTGCTCTTAGTCGCCCTGAGTCGGGTGTGGGCGTTACGGGTAGCGCTGGTGTGGTGGTTGACCGTGGGCCTGTGTCTCAGCTTCGGCGGGTACTTGGTATGGCAGCATAATCGGCTGACCACGGCACGCTATTCGGTGACCCAGTCGACCGATGTTCAAACGATTTTGCGGGTGGCCCCCGATGCCTATACCGTAACGGGGACCGGCTATCGGTTTCTTGCGACCACGCGTCAGGGTGAGAAGCTGTTGGTCCGGGGACGGCTCAAGACGGCTGACGAGTTACACCGGTTGCAACGACTAACGGTGCCCACCCAGTGGCGGGTCGTGGGCCAGCAGCAGGGGCTCTTACCAGCTCCGAATTTTGCTCAGTTTGAAGGTGCCCGTTACTGGGAACGTCGAGGTGTCGTGAATACCCTGCAAATAACGGCCGTAACGGCCATTTCACCGGCTTCAAAAACGGTTTGGTCCTGGTGGCCGGATCTGTGGCATAGTTGGCGTAGCCGCTTGTTACGAGCCTGTGAGCGGTTGCCCGGAGCATTGGGTGTCTATGCTGCGGGGCTGCTGGCAGGGGGACGAACAGCGACAACTGGAGCCGAACTGAGTGGCATGCAGCGGCTGGGATTGATTCATCTGTTTGCCATTTCCGGCTTACACGTTGCTTTGGTCATGGGAGCACTCACGTGGTTGGCCGTACATCTGCATCTCCCACGCGAATGGTGGGAATGGGGGCTGATCTTGAGCCTACCAGGCTACGCCATCCTGGCCGGCGGTGGCAGCGGCGTCTTACGGGCGAGTTGGATGCGAGGGACGCAACTGATTGCACAGCGATTCGGCTGGTCAATTGGCGCCCTGGAGGCCTGGTCACTGGCGCTTTTAGTCGGGATGTGGTGCAATCCGGGGCTACTCTTCGAATTGGGCAGTCAGCTGAGTTATGGCCTGTCACTGGCCTTGATCCTGTTACGCTCGGAGCCCCGGCATTGGCGCCAGGTGGGGCTCACCTTGATGAGTCTCCCCAGTCTGCTAGTAGGGGTCTTTCAGTGGCACGGCTTGACGCTACTGGCAAATGCGCTGGTGGTCCCTCTTTTTCCGGTATTCCTGCTGCCGGTGACCTTAATTGGGACGCTGGTGGCGCCTTGGTGGCCGGCGGGAGCAGCAACTTGCGCGTACCTACTTGGGGCCGTTGATGCCGGGATAGCGCGGCTTGCAACGTTACCAGGCAATCTGGTCTTCGGCCAACCGCCATGGTGGGTCGCCTGGGGGTGGCTGCTGTTGACCTGGTGGCTGTTCACCCGGCCGGTGGGGCACCGTCGCCGGTGGCTGGGAATTCTTCTGGCGAGTTACTTGGTCGTTTTTGGTTGCATTCACCGGCCATTCAGTGGTGAGGTAAGCGTCTTTGATGTGGGCCAGGGGGACAGCATTCTGATTCGAGAACCTGGTAATCACCACGTGAGCCTCATCGATGTTGGGGGGCACTTGGGCGTTCGGTCACCCGCTTGGGCGCCTCCGGTGGCTCCCCGGTATGCGGCGAACCAGACAGTGATCACTTACCTGAAGAGTCGCGGCATCACTAGGATCGACGATCTGTACCTGACACACCATGATGCGGACCATATTGGTGATTTACCGGCGATTCTGGCCAGCTTACGGGTGACTCGTCTCTGGGTACCCGCGGGGATGGAACGAGAATCCCAGTGGTCGCGGCGCCTTGCCAATCAGCCGACGGTGCGGATACGACCACTCCAAGTGGGGCAGGCGGCGCCGTTACGCGTGTGGCACCCCTTTCAACCAGGGGTTGCCGATAATGGCGGGTCTCTGGCCCTGGAAGGGACCTTTGGGGGACTTCGTTTCCTGTTCATGGGGGATCTTGATCAGCGCGGCGAGCGGCGAATGATGGCGGCGAACCCGCAGTTACGAACGGACGTTTTGAAGGTGGGCCATCACGGTAGCCGAACGGCGACGTCCCCCGCATTCGTGCAGCAAGTCCGTCCAAGGTTGGCCCTCATCTCAGCCGGTCGCCATAATCGTTATGGTCATCCGAACCAGGAAACGTTAACGACGTTGCAGCACCAGCACATCCCCTTATTGATGACGCAGACCCGGGGGATGATTCGGTATACTTATCGGGGAAATCATGGTGTTTGGGAGACGAAACTACACTTAGAGGAGGAACGACACACGTGACAATCACGCAATTATTAAAACACCTGCAATCAGGGAAGCCATTGGATGCCGTTTACCTGATTATGGGCCAGATGGATTACTTTCAGCGGCGTTTGAAGACGGCTTTCAAGAACGTGATTCCGGAAGCTGAACAGACGATGAATTTTGCGAGTTATGACCTGGAGACGGTCCCGTTAGCCGTGGGGCTGGATGATGCGATGGCGGCCCCCTTCTTTGGGGAACGGCGAGTGGTCTGTTTGGATGACCCCGTGTTTCTCACGGGGGAGACGAAAAAAAGTAAGGTCGAACACGACTTGGATAGCCTTGAAAAATATCTGACGGCGCCCATGCCAAGCACGGTTCTGGTCTTCTTTGCGCCGTACGCAAAATTGGATGGTCGGAAAAAGATTGTTAAACAACTCAAAAAAGCCGCGACCACGATCGAACTGGGCGACTTTTCGGAACGGGATGTGCGACAATTTTTTCAGGCGCAACTGCAACAGGATGCGTATACCATTGACGATAACGCCCTGAATCAGCTGATTCAGCGGACGGATGCGGATTTGACGCTTATGATGAACGAAAAGGACAAGCTAGAACTGTTTTCATTACCGGAACATCACATTGCATTGGATGCCGTGACCGGGTTGGTACGGCAGACGCTGACGCAAAATGTCTTTGACTTGGTGAATCGGGTCTTGGCCAAGAACACGGCCGGAGCGGTGGCGCTTTACCGGGAACTCCTTCAGGCGAAGGAGGAGCCCTTACGAATCAACGCTATTCTACAGGGACAATTTCGTTTGTTGATTCAGACTAAGGTTTTGGCCAAGCAGGGGTATAGTCAGGGCAAGTTGGCTAGTACACTCAAAGTACATCCTTATCGGGTGAAGTTGGCCCTGCAAACGCAGCGACGCTTTCAATTAACGGATTTGAACCGGGCTTATTTAGGCCTGTATAAGGTCGAGCGGCAGATGAAATCAACGGCCCTCGACCCGGAATTACTCTTTTCTCTGTTTATGACTCAGTTTGCGGGTCAAAAAGTAACGGTTTAGGACGAAAAAAAGAACCCGGCCACGAGTGGTCGGGTTCTTTTCTGCATGCATGCATCATTTAATCGCGATTGATTAATTGATTACTTAGCTAAACGGGCAGCCATCCGTGATTTGTCACGGGAAGCCTTGTTCCGCTTGATCAGGCCCTTAGAAGCGGCCTTGTCAACAGCGGCACTAGCGTTACGGAATAATTCTTCCGCGTTGTCGGCACCGGCCGTCTTTGCTTGTTCGAAACGCTTAACGGCAGTACGCATTGCACTCAATTGTGCAGAGTTACGTTCGTTGGCCTTGATGTTCGTCTTGGCACGTTCGATTGCTGATTTGATGATTGGCATGAATGTTTCACCTCCGAATGAGAATTCCGAGTACGGAAATCTTAATTTCAACGTATGCTATTATACAAAAGCTACCAGATGAATGCAATACTTTCGGTCGATAAATGTAAAGTAGTATTACTTGATAGGCAATTTGATGAGAAAACTTGCTATTTTGACGGGAATCCAGTAACATGTAGAACTGTGCTAAAAGCACAAACCCTTAACTTAGTTTGTTCGGCGGCCACCGACGACTTACTCAGTTTGGGGCACTTAATTGAAAGGGTGGTAATTTACCATGGCTATTAGTCAAGTTAAGAAGAACGAAATCATCAAGCAATACGCACGTCACGAAGGCGACACTGGTTCAACGGAGGTCCAAGTGGCCGTTTTAACCGCTGATATCAACGAAATCAACGTGCACATGCAAGCCCACCGTAAGGACTTCCATTCCCAACGTGGTTTGATGAAGAAGATCGGTCACCGTCGTAACCTTTTGGCTTACTTACGGAAGACTGACGTTCAACGTTACCGTGAATTGATCAAGAGCTTGGGTCTGCGTCGTTAATTCGCCGCACCGCCTATCGGTCCGTCTCCTTGTGGAGCGGGCTTTTTTTGTCCCCAATTTTGTGCCGGTTGGTGATGCCCGAAAATTTAAAATTTGAAAAAGGGCGCGGTGCAAGCTTATCTAAAATTCGAGGAGGACACCATTCTGTGGTGTCCGGTTTTGTGAAATGTCCGATAAAATGGGCCTCGACTGAAGCGTGATTAAATAATGTCTGGTGATAAATGTTGATGTAACGGCCTTAGAGACACTAATAGCTTCCCAATTCATGTGGGCCGTGGTAAACTGAAAGAAGTTTAACTACGGACGAAATGCGGTGGATGTTACCCGCAAGCAAGAACCGGGAAATAACCGGAATAATGAATGGAAGAGCTATTTGAGGTGAACTTATGAGTGCAAAGATTAAGATTATACCGTTCGGTGGAGTTCGTGAGAACGGTAAGAACATGTACGCCGTGGACGTTAACGGCGGCATCTACATTTTAGATTGTGGGTTAAAGTACCCGGAAAATGAGTTATTAGGGATCGACGTGGTCATTCCAGACTGGTCCTACTTACGCGAGAATAAGGACCGTATCGTGGGGGTTTTCCTGACCCACGGGCATGCCGATGCTATCGGGGCTTTACCCTACTTTTTGAGCGAGTTTAACGTTCCCGTTTTTGGGTCTGAGATGACGATTGCGTTGGCGAAGATCGACGTAGCCGCTGAACCTAAGGCTAAGAAGTACGATGATTTCCACGTAATCGATGAAAAGACGGAAATCGACTTTGGCGATGTGGTGGTGTCCTTCTTCGCGACGACCCATTCGATTCCAGAATCTTTGGGAATCGTCCTGAAGACCGACGAAGGACGGATTGTTTATACCGGGGACTTCAAGTTTGACCAGACCGCTAAGCCGGGCTATCAGACCGACTACGCCCGGTTAGGGTCGATTGGTCAAGCCGGCGTCTTGGCCTTGCTGAGTGACTCGGCTAATGCGGAGAATCCGGCTATGAACGCGTCCGAGCAGGCCCTCGCCGAATCAATTGAGGAGACCTTCCATTATCGGGATGGCCGGATCATCGTGGCTTGTGTGGCCTCGAATATCCTGCGTATCCAGCAGGTGTTTGACGCTGCCGTTAAGACGGGCCGTAAGGTTTGCTTGACGGGGAAAGACCTGGAAAAAATCGTTAACACGGCCATGAACCTAGGCAAACTGTCTTTTGACGACGATTTATTAATTACGCCTGACCAATTGGATAGTCTGGATCCCGGTGAAACGGTCATTTTGCAGACCGGGAAGATGGGGGAACCGATCAAGGCCATCCAGCGAATGGCGAACAAACAGGAAAAACAATTAAACATCCAAGAGGGTGACTTGGTCTACATCGTCACCACACCATCGCACGCGATGGACACCACGGTGGCCCAGACCCGCGATATGATTTACCGGGCCGGTGGCGAAGTCAAGGCCATTTCCGATGAATTGAACTCGTCTGGTCACGCCTACAAGCGCGATTTACAATTGATGTTGAACTTGATGAAGCCTAAGTACCTGATTCCCATCCAAGGGGAGTACCGGCTGCTAAATGCGCACGCTCAGGCGGCCCAGGAACTGGGGATGCCGGCAGAAAACATCTTTATTCTGGCCAAGGGTGACGTGTTAACTTACCAGGATGGCAAGATTGGCCTCGGCGACGCCATCGATGTCAGCGACACCATGATTGATGGCATTGGCGTTGGCGACATTGGGAACATTGTGTTGCGTGACCGGAAGGTGTTGGCGGACGACGGTATCTTTATCGCTGTGGTCACGATCGACCGGAAGAAGAAGCAGATCGTAGCGGAGCCTAAGATTACGTCACGCGGTTTCGTTTACGTGAAGGCCAACAAGGACTTGATGCACGAGAGTTCCGAAATCATCTGCAAGACGGTCCAGAACAATCTGGACAACAAAGAGTTTGATTGGGGACACCTGAAGCAGGATGTCCGGGAACACCTGAGTCATTACCTGTTCGAGCAAACGCATCGGCGGCCAGTGATCTTACCGGTGATTATGGAAGTTAACCAGCACCATCGCCGGTCGGGCAAGAGCAAGGCTAAGGCTGAGCCGGCTGATGCACAGCCAGCTAAGGGCCAACAGGCGCATAAGACTAAGGGTGAGAAGACCGCGGCAGCAAAAGAAACGCCACGAAAATCCCGGAACCATCGTCGGCGCCGCCACAGTAATGGCAAGGAAAAAGCCGCAACCAAAACCAAAACGACTGAAACACAAGCTTAATCAACGTGGACTGGTGCCCTTAGGTGTACCGGTCCATTTTGTCATCCAAGAAAGGGGCGACGAGACGGTGGCAGAACAGGACTTTGAACAAGCATTGACGGCTTATCGGAACGCACGGTGGTCGACCGCCAGTGCGGCGTTTACCACGCTTTATCAGGCACAACAGACACCGGAACTGAACCGCTACCTAGCGGCCAGTCTATACCACGACCAGCAATTCTTGGCCGCCGAACAGATTGCCGCCGAAAACGATGGGGCTTATTTACTGAGCGCTGAGTGGTTCGACTTGCGACTAGCGATTGCTTTAGCGAATCAGCAATTTATTTTTGCCCGAGAACTCTGTGTCGTGCCCCAGGCGGCCGCTTGGCGGGCTGCGGGGGAACGACGAATCGAAGCAGCAGAAGAGGCCTCGCGGACGCGTTTAGGTGCCACACAACGGGTCCTGGCTAAGCAGTTCTATCATCTGGGCGACGTTTCGCTGGCGGAGCAACAACGACGGCTTTTACGCGCCCACCAGTTACCGCTGGCGGAGTTTTTACGCGGAACCCAGTATCTCCTGATTGATCCGTTCCTTCATCCGTTAATTCGTGCTACTTTATTAGAAGAATTATTCCGACTTCGTGTTAAAATGGTAGTGAAGGTGCAATGGCTGGATGATCAAGTTCATTCAGTTGATACTGCTAAGCTGACGGGGGTAAATGACAATGGGGCCGCACGGATCGCGCTCGCGTATCTTAACGACCAAATTGCTCAGGATAATCCCGGCTTGGCGGCTAACGTTCGGCAAACGCTCAATTTACAACTCATGATGGTGTATCCATTTGCCGATAAAATTTTGACACACCCGGAAGCGTGGGTCGATTGGCTGGCGGGTCGGCCAATCGACCAGACCGTTTCTCCGAAAGTCAAAAAAGAGTTGGTTGCTTGGCAAAGTCGCTTGGCAGGGCACTTGAAAACGCTCTTTGCGGCCGCAAATGGCGAAAAGCCCGAAAATTAATGATTTTTTAGTTTACAAATAAATCGCGAGCAGATATACTAGTCAAGGATTCTTTTTTGGAAGGGTTCCAGCTTTCTCTTTCAGAGAAGAAGTAGTATAATTTTACGCAAAGAGTGATTAATTTTCGTCTGAAGGTTAATTAATTCTTGCGATAAAATACAGGAGGGTTTCATTAATGGCTGAAAAAGAACATTATGAAAGAACTAAACCCCATGTAAATATTGGTACTATTGGCCATATTGACCATGGGAAGACGACTTTAACTGCTGCAATCACGAAGGTACTGGCTAGCAAAGGTTTAGCTAAGGCCGAAGATTACGCAGATATCGATGCTGCTCCAGAAGAACGTGAACGTGGTATCACGATCAACACTGCCCACGTTGAATACGA
>DXGJ01000054.1 GCA_019113985.1 Candidatus Levilactobacillus faecigallinarum | reverse complement strand
CAGTGCGTTGTTCACGGCGGCTAAGACCAGGTCGGCTAACATATCGGGATCATCGGGGTCGATGGCCTCTGGCTTGATGGTCAGGTCGGTCATTTTCCGGTCCCCGGTAAACGTCGCCGTGACTAAGTCGTCGGGTGAAGTCCCGGTGAAGGTCTGAGCGTTTAACGTTGCCTGGTCGGCCTCCATCTTCTTTTGCATCTGTCGCATCTGCTTCATCATGTTGCCCATATTTCCCATTCCACGCATTGTAATCATCCTTTCAAATTTTAAACATTTTAATCAGTTTTAACGTCCACGATGGCCTTACCGAAGAGTTCCTCGGCCTTGGTCACCACGGGATTTTCCGCTGGCGTCTCCGCTACGGGGGCATCCCCATCGTCAGGGACGCCGGTGGCCGCTGCCCCCGTAGCCCCATCACCGGCCGCCGGTGCGGCGTGGTGAATTGCCCCCTGATGGCTAGCCAGGTAGTTCTTGCGAATCACCGGCCACTGGTCCTTCGGCACAAAGACCACGGGGAGCGCCGACCCAATCATCCGGTCCAACCCGTTCTCCAACGCGTCGGTCAGCTCCTGGTCAGTGGTTGCCCGCTGATACAGGAACGAATAATCGAAGGCCACGATGACCCCCGATTCGGCCGCCGCCACGGGTTGGGACACCTTCATCACAGCCCGTTGGGTCACGGTCAAGCTATTCAGAAGGTCCGGCCAGACCTCCTGAAGTTGATTCAACTTCTCACGCGTGGCCGACCCCAGGACCGGATAGATCTTCGCCAGGTTGACTTCCTTCTCCGGTTGGTTGTTCGCCACCCGCGGCTTGGCTTTGACCGGTTGGGCGGGTTGCCCGCCGCCGGACTGTTCCAGGTGTTCCACCATAGTCTTCAATTGGTCGACCTGGTGCTGTAGCGCCGTGACCTGCCCGTTATCAGCGGGGCCTGCGACCGTAGCGGCGGGGGCCACTGCCCCAACGGCCGCTGCTGGTTGGCCACCAGCCTGGCCAATCTCGGCCAACTTGATGGTCAGAATTTCCAGGTAAACGTCGGGATGGGTGGTAAACCGCATCTGTTGCTGAATGGCGTTTAGCTCGTTGATCATCGCGTACATCGTCTCAGCCGGCGTCTGCTTCGTCAGTGCCTGAAAATCTGCGCTGACGCTCCCCATCTCGGCTTCCTCGACCAGTTGTGGGGCCTGCTGGTACAACAGAAGGTCCCGGGCGTAGCTAATGACGTCCTCGGTGAACCGTTCGGCGTCCTTGCCGGCCTCAAGAACTTGCTGTAGGGTCGCTAGGCCGGCCTTGGTATCACCGGCCAATACTTGCTGAACGTAGGTCGCCAGCAGCTCGTGGGTGACGCTTCCGGTGACCAGAAGCGCATTATCCAGAGTAATCTCGTTATCGCCAAACGACAGGGCCTGGTCTAGGATGCTCAGTGCGTCCCGCATCCCCCCTTCGGCTGCCTTGGCAATGACCTTCACGGCCTGGTCGTCGAAGGTAACGTCCTTTTGCTTCAGGATGTAGACCATCCGCTGGTAACTATCGTTAGCCGCGATGCGTTTAAAGTCGAACCGTTGGACCCGCGAGATGATGGTCGCGGGAATCTTATGCGGCTCGGTGGTCGCCAAGATGAAGATCACGTTAGCCGGTGGCTCTTCCAGTGTCTTCAAGAGGGCGTTAAAGGCCCCCTGCGACAACATATGGACTTCGTCAATGATGTAGACCTTATAATCGGCCACGGTCGGTGCGTACTTGACCTTGTCCCGGATGTCACGAATCTCTTCGACCCCGTTGTTAGAGGCCGCATCGATTTCGATGACGTCGTTTAGCGTTCCGTTCGTGATGGCTTTACAAGTGTCGCATTCGTTGCAGGGCTCGCCGTCGGTTTGGTGGTGACAGTTGATGGCCTTAGCAAAGATCTTGGCTGCCGACGTCTTCCCAGTTCCCCGGGGGCCGGCAAACAGGTAGGCGTGACTGATTTGATTGGTCGTGATTGCGTTCTTTAAGGTCCGCGTAATCACTTCTTGTCCGATCATGTCGTCAAAACGTTGCGGACGCCAGACCCGATAAAGTGCTTGATAAGCCATATCATCTGTTCCTTTCTTCTGTTTCCATTCTAAAATCACTGTTCAATTATTATAGCCTTTTTCCAGGGTACCTGTCACGTTTTGCAGCTAGGGTTTTAGGCAAAATTAAGCCCCGCTAGTCGACCTTCCCGGCTGGTCATTTTCGCGACAATCGCACTGGTGACTTCCCATTTCCCCAGAAAACTCAGTTATCCACAAGTTCCTAACGACTGCCGCTCAGTTCCGCTGTGCATAACTCCAGAATAGCATATCCCGTTGCGCTTCTCCACAGGCGGGCGTGCTCGGCTGGTGATAAGGCCCGCGTCAGTCGTCCCCTGACCGAAAAATGACCTTATACCAAGATAAGTTGTGGCCTAAACCTACTATATAAATAGCATCCGTTAACGCCGGCCATCCGTTTGGAAAAGTTTTGGACACGAAAAAACTCCCGGTCAATGACCAGGAGTTGCTAATTTACTCAATAACTTGAAGCACAAAGCGAATCAAACTTAGTGCTGCTTCCTTCCGGACCTGACACAATTCGTAAGCCCGCCCTTGCTTCAAGGCCTTAACGGCAAGTACTAGTGTATCATGATTCCTGCTGACTGTCTAGCGACTTCTCAGCGGTTGCTGCCGCCTGTTGGGCCCGCTTGGCTGCCTTGCGCCGTTTCCGTGCCGCCCGGAAGAAACCAACCATCCGCTCGCCGGCCTCCTTGGCCAAGAGACCCTCGTAGACCGTGACCGTGTGGTTCAACCGGTCGTCCGTTAACGTCTGGTACAGGCTATCAACCGCACCGGCCTTGGGATCCCGGGCGCCATAGTACACCGTGGGAATCCGTGAATTAATGATCGCCCCGCTACACATCAGGCAGGGCTCAATCGTGACGTACATCTGACAATCTTCCAGCCGCCAGCTACGTAACGTCGCACAAGCCTCTTCGATCGCCCGGATTTCGGCGTGGAGCGTCGCATCGTTGGCGTGTTCCCGAAAATTGTGCCCCCGGCCAATAATCTGACCCTCGTGGACGATAACGGCGCCGATTGGCACCTCACCGATCAACGCGGCCCGGTCGGCTTCAAACAAAGCCTCCTGCATATAATGTTGTTGCTCTGGGGAATAGGTCATCTGCCGCATACGACCCCTTCTTTCTGGCTAATTCTGGGTACTTTCTAAGATATAGTACCCCTTGTCCTTCTTAATGATGGCACAGTTACCAAACGTCTCCGTCATGTGTTTCTTCGCGGACGGCGCCCCCTGCTTCTTCTGTAAAACGACCGTTAACGTACCCCCGGGGAGCAGGTGTTCCGTCGCCTCGGTCAACATGCTGGTCACCACGTCCTTACCGGCCCGAACGGGGGGATTCGTGAGGATGGCGGCATACCGTTGGGTGCCTAACGCTGCGTAGCGGTCGGATTCAACGATGGTCACGTTGGTCAGTTGGTTGGCCGTCGCATTTTGCTGCGCCAGGGCCAAAGCTAATTCGTTCACGTCAGCCATGGTTACCTGCCGGTCAGACCACCGTTTCGCTAGCGCCAGACCAATCGGCCCGTAACCGCAGCCCAGATCCAACCAGGGACCCGCCGGCGTCTTATCGGCATTGAATGCGTCAAGTAAGGCCCTGGAACCATAGTCCACCCGATTCTTCGAGAAGACACCGTTGTCGGTGGTAAACAACAATTCGTTGCCTAATAAGGTGAACGGCCAGTGACGTTCTTCGTGTACAACATCTGGATTTTGTGTATAATAGTGATTAGTCATTTTCGAGACCACCTTTTAGCTTTATTTTACCGTAGAAGGTTAACCCGTGCCAAATAAAATAAAAAAATCGTTCAAAGCACTATATTTAGTGGTTATTGTATTATTCAACCACCAAATATGGTGCTTTTTTCAATTGCGTTTTTCTCAATCTGGTGTACACTAAACACATTGATAACGAAATGTAAGAGGATGTGGCAGCAATGAAAGTAACCATCTATTCAAAGAACAATTGTATGCAGTGCAAGATGACGAAGCGTTTCTTAACCGAACACAACGTGGACTTTGAGGAACGTAACATTAACCAAAATCCGGAATATGTCACTTATCTAAAAGAACAGGGGTTTCAGTCCCTACCAGTCGTTGAGGCTGCTGGTCACAAGGCCTTCTTTGGCTTCCGGCCAGATCAATTGCAACAAATCGCGGGTTAACTGAACCTTAACAAACCCGTCTAGGCGACGTCGTGTTTGTCCACGGCGTCGTTTTTTAGTTCCCCAGTCCCCTAAAATCAAGAGAAAGAAGCGAGTTCGCGCATGAGCCTAAAAGACTTACAAAACGTCACGTACTACGATTTGAACAACGAAATCAACATCCCCGTCGATGGTCAGATTCCGCTGAATAAGGACCAGGAAGCCCTCGAAGCCTTCCTGGTCGAAAACGTTCGGCCCAACACCAAGACCTTCGCTTCCCTGCGTGACCGGTTCGATTATCTCATCCAGGGCAACTACATCGAAGCTGAAATCGTCGCTGAATACCCCTTCAGCTTCATCGAAGACCTTTACGCTTACTTACAGGCGCAGGACTTCCACTTCAAATCTTTCATGGCCGCCTACAAGTTTTACGCGCAGTACGCCCTGAAGACCGACGATAACGCCTACTACTTGGAGAACTTCATCGACCGGGTCGCCATGAACGCCCTGTACTTCGGGGGCGGCTACCAACAAGTGGCCCACGACCTGGCTGACGAGATTGTTCACCAACGGTACCAACCCGCTACGCCCAGCTTCTTGAATGCCGGTCGCTCCCGGCGGGGTGAGCTGGTCTCCTGCTTCCTGATCCAATCCACCGATGACATGAACACCATCGGCCGGACCATCAACTCAGCCCTTCAACTCTCCCGTATCGGGGGTGGCGTTGGTATCAGTCTCTCGAACCTGCGGGGCGCCGGTGACCCCATCAAGCACATCGACGGGGCCGCTTCCGGAGTCGTACCGGTGATGAAGTTGTTGGAAGACAGCTTCTCCTACTCGAACCAACTGGGCCAACGCCAGGGGGCCGGCGTGGTCTACCTGAGCGTCTTCCACCCCGACATCATCGCCTTTTTAGGTGCCAAGAAGGAAAACGCCGACGAAAAGATTCGGTTGAAGACCCTGTCACTGGGCGTTACGGTCCCCGACAAGTTCTATCAGCTCTGTGAGGCCGACGCCGACATGTACCTGTTCAGTCCCTACGACGTTGAACGCATCTACGGCAAGCCCTTCTCCTACGTGGACATCACTGCGGAATACGACAAGATGGTCGCTAACCCGGACATCCGCAAGAAGAAGTTAAAGGCCCGCGAGCTGGAGACCGAAATCGGCAAGCTCCAACAAGAGTCTGGCTACCCCTACATCGTCAACATCGACACGGCCAACCGCGAGAACCCCATCGACGGCCGCATCGTGATGAGTAACCTGTGTTCCGAAATCATGCAGGTCCAGACGCCGACCACCTACGATAACCAACAAACCTACGAAAAGCTGGGGACCGACATCTCCTGCAACCTGGGGTCGACCAACATTGTTAATCTGATGACTTCTCCAGACTTCGGCCACTCCGTTGAGACCATGGTCCGCGCCCTGACCTTCGTCACCGATCACTCGGACATCGACGTGGTGCCCTCCATTCAACACGGCAACCACCTGGCCCACACCATCGGTTTAGGAGCCATGGGACTGCATAGCTACTTCGCTAAGAATCACATGATGTACGGCTCCAAGGACAGTATCGCCTTCACCAGCGTTTACTTCATGCTGCTGAACTACTGGACCTTAAAGGCCTCCAATGAGATTGCTAAGGAGCGCCACGAGACCTTCCACAACTTTGAAAACAGCAAGTACGCCGATGGGTCCTACTTCGACCGCTACACCACGACTGACTGGCGGCCTAGCAGTGAAAAGGTCCAGGGCCTCTTCGCCAACGTTTGGCTGCCCTCCCCTGAGGACTGGGCAGCGTTGAAGGCCGACGTCATGCGTGACGGCCTGTATCACCAGAACCGGATGGCCGTAGCTCCCAACGGCTCCATCTCCTACATCAACGACACCACGGCCAGCCTACATCCAATCATCAACCGGATCGAAGAACGCCAGGAAAAGAAGATTGGGAAGATCTACTACCCGGCCCCTTACCTCAGCAACGATACCATGCCGTACTACAAGTCGGCCTACGATACCGACATGCGGCGGGTCATCGACGTTTACGCAGCGGCGCAAAAGCACGTTGACCAGGGGATGAGTCTGACGCTGTTCATGCGGTCGACCATCCCGGCTGGCCTCTACGAATGGAAGAATGGTCGAACCGATAAGATGACCACCCGAGACCTCAGCATCCTGCGGAACTACGCGTACCGCAAGGGTATCAAGTCGCTCTACTACGTACGGACGTTTACCGACGATAACAACGAAGTCGGGGCCAACCAATGTGAGAGCTGTGTCATCTAGACAGTAAAGGAGTAGTGCAAGTATGGCAGTAATGAATAGCGATGGTAACTACCAAGCCATCAACTGGAACCAAGTTTCCGATGAAATCGACAAGGCGACCTGGGAGAAGCTGACCGAGCAGTTCTGGCTCGACACCCGAATCCCGGTCTCCAACGACCTGGACGACTGGCGGACCCTGGATACCGACCATAAATGGGTCGTGGGTCACGTCTTTGGTGGGTTGACCCTACTGGACACCCTGCAGTCGCAAGACGGTATGGCGGCCCTGCGACGCGACGTCAAGACCCAACACGAGACGGCGGTCCTGAACAACATCCAATTCATGGAATCCGTTCACGCCAAGAGTTACTCCACGATTTTCTCGACGCTCAACACGCCGGACGAAATTGATGAGATTTTCAAGTGGAGTGACTCCGAGGAGTTCCTGCAAAACAAGACCAAGCGCATTTACACCCTGTACCACGACGACGAACACCCCTTGAAGAAAAAGATTTCCAGCGTTTTCCTGGAAACTTTCCTGTTCTACAGTGGCTTCTTCACCCCCCTGTATTACCTGGGACACAATAAGTTGGCCAACGTGGCCGAGATCATCAAGCTGATTCTGCGGGATGAATCCGTTCACGGCACCTACATTGGCTATAAGTTCCAACTGGCCATGAAGGACCTGGGCGAAAACGAACAGCAGGAAATGAAGGACTGGATGTACGACTTTCTTTATAAACTCTACGAAAACGAAGAGAAGTACACCCATCTGATGTACGACCAAGTCGGCTGGACCGATGAAGTCCTGACGTTCATCCGCTATAACGCGAACAAGGCCCTGATGAATCTGGGGCAGGACCCGCTGTTCCCCGACACCGCCGAGGACGTGAACCCCATCGTCATGAACGGGATTTCGACCTCCACGGCCAACCACGACTTCTTCTCACAAGTCGGCAACGGCTACCTATTAGGGAACGTCGAAGCCATGAACAGCAGCGATTACCAGATTGGCGAACCCGCCGACCCGGAAGATCCAAATCACGATAAATAAAGTTTTGAGCGGTAGGCTGCGTTTGTAGCCTGCCGTTTTTTGATGTTATTGAGTGGCTGCGTTTGGTCGTTGGTGGGTGCTACGCTGCGCCGAGCAAGCCCCAGCGTCGTGGGCACGACTCCGAAGCCAGGAGCCCACTGTCTCCGGAGCTCGGCCTTATTGTAAGCCGGCTAAAAAACGCCAGCTAACAATAACGACACCACGCTGGGGCAAGTCGGCTCCGCTTCGCTTGCATGGTGGTAACCGGCAACCTTCCAGCTGCCGACCATTCGGCGTTGACCGTCGCCATTGTCGAAGAAGAAACCTGGTGGCATGAGAAGACCTGCTCCGCAGAAGAAAAGCCACTGGTGGCCCTGGTCGATTGGACAAAGTTGTGCCGCAATGAGGTGCATTGTTTATAAACCCAAAAGACGGTCCCCACAGCAATGACACACAGTCACTGTGGGAACCGTCTTTTTCTTGGACATCGCCAAGGAAAGTATCTAATCCGAACTGCCACGTTTCATTATCTGTACAAGTCGTAACTGACAACGTTGTAACCACCCGACCAACTTTTATTCTCGGCAACGCTTCACCGTCATGGTTCTCGCCAGAGCCGGTTGCCAGTTACCGTTATCTCAGCGAAGCGGAGCCGACTTTGGCCCCATGGTGTCGTTATGCTTAGTCGGCGTTTTCGGCCGGCTTAGCATAAGGCCGAGCTCTGGAGACCCGCGGGCTTTGCGGGGCTTCAGAGTCGTGCCCACTATGGGGACAATACTCGGCGTAGCATAGCGCCCACCAACGCCCACCCTAACCAGCCCCATACAAGTTTTCCCCGGGCCAATCCCAACTGCGCTATAATAAAACCATCTTGTAAATTTGGGGGCAGTATCATGAAAAACATTAAAAACGTCTGCGTCTTTTGTGGGTCCAATCACGGGTTAGACCCCGCCTTCAAAGCCCAAACTGAAAAGCTTGGGCAGTACCTGGCTGCACACCAACAGACCGTGGTCTACGGAGGGGGTAAGGAAGGCCTGATGGGCACCATCGCCGAATCGACCATGGCCGCTGGGGGCCGGGTCATCGGCATCATCCCCACTTTTCTTCAGGAAATGGGCTTGGCCAAAGAGGACGTCACCCAGTTGATTCTGACCAGTACCATGGACGAACGCAAGGATGAGATGCTGCGCCAATCCGACGCCTTCATCGTCCTCCCTGGCGGCTTCGGAACCTTTGAGGAATTCACCACCATGCTTTCCTGGAGCCAGCTCAACGTTCACCAGAAACCCATCGCCCTATTCAACATCAACCACTACTTCGACGACCTGGTGGCCATGATGCAAAAGTCCTGCGACGCGGGCTTTGCCCCTCAGGAAAACATGAACCTGTTCATCACCGCCGATACCATCGACGGCATGTTTCAGGGCTTTCAGGAGTTTCATCATCAGCTCCCTTATAAGTACACCAACTAACCACAAACGGGTGTCAGTCGACCAACCTTGGCCACTGACACCCGCTTTTTATTTATTCACGATTTTGCCAAGTGACCTCGTCGACCAGCCAGTGGTCGAGCCACTTCGGCACCAACTTATCCTTGACCGCAGTGCCCGGTCGGTTGATCACCTGCATCAGCTGCAGCATGGTGAAGATCAACGACTCACGCCGGCGATAAGCCAGGTACTTGGGTTGCCACTCGGTGACGTACTTCTCCTTATAAGCCCGTAGCCCCTGGAAACTATAAAAGTTCGACCCGTATTCATAGATTAAGTGGGCCACCCGCTCCTCAATAAAGCTGAACTCGGAGACCCCGACGTTTGCCAGGGGCGCCATGCCCAAGTTAAAACTATCGTAGCCCTGTTCGCGGCAGGTCTCGAACAGATAAACAAACAACCCGTCCATCATCCCCGACGGCGCGTCTTGACTACTGCGCATCAAGTCAATGGAGGTCATCCGGTGATCGCCGGTCGGCATCAGGTTGGCGAACGCCACCATCTTGCCATCAGCGTCGGTCATCACCGCAATCGGTGCCTCGTTCAGGTAGTCGCGGTCGAAAAAGCCCATCGAGAAGCTCTTTTCGGTCTCGTCACGTAACCAGGAAGTCGAGATGTCCCGTAATTCGGCGTATTGCGCGTCACTTAGCGGTGGTTCGATAATCTTAAACTGGTAGCCTTCACGCTTGAACTTATTCACCAGCGCCCGCTCACCGCGCCGGGGTTTCCCAGCTAGAGTAAAGGTGGTCAGGTCAACGTGGCCCTCTTCCCCCACCTTGATGAAGTCAAACCCCATCTCGTGGAGGCGCAGGGTCAGTTCCTCGCTAATCTCATAAAAGACCGGTCGCAGTCCCGCCGTATCCGCATCGCGCATAAAGGCTTGTAAGGCGGGCAACAGGTAGGCCTGGTTACCGATGGGTTCCCCCATCACCAACAACTTATCGGCTTTCTGCCGGAAGAGAATCAGTAGCTGGTCCTGCCCCTCCGCCTGGTAGAAGTAAGTCCGCTTATCTTGCAGGAAGGCCAGATGACTGACTTCATTGCCCCCAAACGTCACAATCAACTTACGGACACGTTTAGCATCAAACGGCTGCTTTAACCAGGTCAGTTGCCCGTAAGATAAGAACCGGTTGATCAGGAGCAGGACCACTAACGCAATCAGCAAGCCACCCAGCCCATTTAACCAGACCTGCGTCGAAGCCGGTAACCACGGCTGCAACAGGTGTAGCATGTGCTTGTGGTGCGGCTGAAAGGCGTAGATGCCTAGCACCGTGTAGAGCACAAAGGTCACCACGTAGATGCTCCCGTCAATCAACAGGCCACCCCATGAATAGTGAAAGCTCTTACGAGTCAGTTCCGGCTTGGCCAGGACCAGACAAATCAGCACGGCCCCCAGGAGAACAGCTAGCCCGCCAGGAAAGTTTTCCCGCCACAGGGTGTTGCCAATCGCCAACACCAGGACCACCAAGGTCGGCCAGAACGCCCGGCTGACCCGCGACCCAATCCCGCGTGCCAACCCAATCAGTAGGAAGGCCACGATTAGGTTGGTCACCTGGCTAAGAAAATAAAACATGTACGGTACCAGTTGCATATACAACTTGTTGGCCAAAACCACGTCGGGAATCGTCGCGTACAATAACATCATGACCCCGGAGAAATACATGAACGTGGTCACGAACCACAGTGCGCTACGGCGGAAGATTGCAACCGGTAGCCCGTCAAAGTATTGGTTCAAGCGATGGCCGGCATCGTGCACGAATAGTCCAACACCGACCCCAAACGGTAACAGATAATAGAACAACCGGTAGAGGAGCAACCAGCCGGCTGCATCGGAACGACTCACGCCCAGCAGACCCAGGCCAAAAATCATGAAGACGTCGAAGGAGCCTAAGCCCCCGGGAATCATTGAGATGACACCCGCCACCGACGCGACCACGAACATGGGGAAAACCGCCGCGAAATCTAACGGTAGCTGCATCGCCCACCCAATCAGTAGGAAGAACAGGGCACAACTGCCCCACTCCAGGCTAGAACCGATAATCAGACGGATCTCGCGCGACCAGGTCAGGTCCTTGAAGAAGTCGCTGTCGTTGACTCGCGTGAAGATGAACAGGCCCGGGAAATAGAGCCCCCCACCCAGTAACCAGAACCAGTACCCTTGATAGACGGTCCCAACCTGAAACCCAAACATTAGGACCAGAGCGACCCAGCAGGCCAACGAAAGCCCCGCCAGGAGGAACAACGCAATCTTCGAGATGGCGTAAACCACCTGTTTTTTGGTAGCTTCCTTCGCGTAGAAGTTGGCCCGTAGACTGGCCCCCAGGAGGCCGCCCATGCCGGCTAAGTTGGTAAAGGTGTTGGTCACCCACCCGCTCCGCACGATGTAGCCCTTGGAAAAGTGTCCCGGTAAAAATTCCACGATGGTAAAATCGTAGACCAGCATCGGCAGCACGGCCACAAATCCCATCGCTGCCAAGAATAAAATCGTTAACGGGTCCAGCGCCCCTAAGGCCGCCCGAACCTGTTCTCCACTGATCTCATGACCAATCCGGCCAACCTCACGAATCACCAGTAAGAGTACCGAGAGTAAGAAAATCCCCTTGATTAATGTCAGGCGTTTGGTCATCCACGCCTGTAGTCGTTGCCACATACTTGCCACCCCCACAGCAATTTCCCCCTTTATAAACTAACATATGTAAGTTTTGGCAAAAACGCAACGGTCTCCCCTCACCCGTGACGCCGTTGGTTATGCCAACTTAATTGATGGTTGATTTCAGTATACCTAAAATAATCCCCGACCCCAATAGGCAGCGCCACCTTTTTAGGGTTCCTTAGTGTCTTGGCGTTTTTTATTGGCTAATCATCGCCTGCTGACACCACAGAACGTTGCCCTTGCGTTTAACCAAAATTTGGGTCAAAAAAAACAGCGCACCCACAAATGGGTCGCGCTGTTTTCGTAATTGGGTTGAGGTAACTACTTAAGAGTTACGACACCACCAACGGCTTCAAGCTTTTCCTTGATGTCGTTAGCTTCGTCTTCAGAAACGCCTTCCTTGATGACGGATGGTACGTTGTCAACAAGACCCTTAGCGTCCTTCAAACCAAGACCGGTGATTTCACGGACAGCCTTGATAGCCTTAACCTTGGCGTCACCAGATTCAGTTAATTCAACATCGAATGAGTCCTTGGCAGCAGCGTCGCCACCAGCGGCACCGGCTGCAGCAACTGGGGCAGCAGCAGAAACGCCGAATTCGTCTTCGATTGCCTTAACAAGATCGTTAAGGTCAGTAATGGATGCTTCTTTAAGAGAAGCGATGATAGCATCTTTATCAAAAGCCATGTTAGTTTCCTCCAAATGAGTTTTATATTTTTATGTTACAGCGGATAAACGAGGTTGCTTATGCAGCTTCCCCATCATCACCCTTTTCAGCAACGGCCTTAACAGCGTAAGCCACGTTACGGATAGGAGCTTGAAGTACGTTAGCCAGCATGGAGAGCAGGTCTTCACGACTAGGCAAGGTAGCGTAGGTGTTGATTTCATCAACGGACATAACTTTACCTTCGATAAAGCCACCCTTGATTTCCAAAGCATCGACACTATCAGCAAACTTCTTCAATACCTTAGCTGGTGCAATGGCATCCTCGTTAGAGAAAGCAACGGCAGTAGGTCCAGCAAAGACATCGTTTAAGTCGGCGTAACCAGCCTTTTCAGCAGCACGAGTCAAGACCTTGTTCTTGATAACGCTCATTTGAACGCCAGCATCACGTAATTGCTTACGTAAGTCCGTAACTTGGGCAACCGTTAAACCACGGTAGTCGACAACGATAGCGCTGGTGGCGGCGTTGAATTGTTCAACGACGGCATCAACCTTTTTTGCTTTAACAGCAATAGCTTGTTCACTCAAATTATTCACCTCCCAGAGTAGTTTGGTGGGATAAAAAAATCCCTATGCCACCAAGACATAGAGAGTCAAAAGTTCATCATAAACTTCTTCCTCGGCAGGCAGTTTAAGACCAATAGGTCACCTGAGTCTTAGGTAGATCACTAATATAACTTTATTAGGATACCGTACTTAACAATAACTGTCAAGGTACGGATAGGGATTTTTTTATCGACGATTTCTCTAATCGCTTAATTAACGAAAATTAGTCGACCAAAGTTGCTAAGTCAACGTCGACACTAGGGCCGAACGTTGAAGCAATCGAAACGTGTTGAACGTAAGTTCCACGAACAGAAGCTGGACGGGCGCGAACGACCGTTTCAGCGACTGCCTTCAGGTTGCCGGCTAACTTGTCAGCATCGAAGGAAACCTTACCAACAGGAACAGCCACGTTACCATCCCGGTCAGTCCGGTAAGTAACTTGTCCGTTCTTAGCGTCGGAAACGGCCTTGGTTACGTTCATGGTAACCGTACCCGTCTTAGGGTTAGGCATTAAGCCCTTAGGACCTAAGACCCGACCTAAACGTCCAACTTGGGCCATCATGTCTGGCGTTGCAATGGCAACGTCAAAGTCCATCCAGCCGTCTTGGATCCGTTCAACTAAGTCTTGTTCACCGACAACGTCAGCACCGGCAGCTTCAGCAGCCTTAGCTTGGTCACCCTTGGCGAACACGATAACAGTGGTTTCCTTACCAGTCCCGTTAGGGAGAACTAAGGCGCCACGTAATTGTTGATCGGCCTGCTTGGTGTCAACGTTAAGCTTGAAAGCAACTTCAACAGTTGCATCGAACTTAGCGAAATCAATCTTCTTTACTAAATCAACGGCGTCAGTAAGCGTGTAAACCTTGTCGGCTTCAACCTGCTTAACAGCGTCTTGATACTTTTTACCTCGTTTGTGAGCCATGTTTGTGTATTCCTCCTTGCAAATGTGGTTGTAACGGATAAACCTCCCACTTGACACATTTCATTTTCGT
>DXGJ01000053.1 GCA_019113985.1 Candidatus Levilactobacillus faecigallinarum | reverse complement strand
TCGGTGGAACGCGGTAAACCCCTCGAGCGGGAAACCCAAACTTTGGTAGGGGAGCTTCACGTAAGGAATCGAACGATGCGTGGGGCAGACAGAGATGTCTGAGATAGATGATTACCGCTGTATGCTAGCTGCCTGAGTTAGCATAGAGTACAAAACATGGCTTACAGGGATTTGCACTTCGTCAGGTGGTGAGGACTTCGGTTCTCACTTTTTTTGTGGCCTTTTTTCGGGTCGGAAGCGCTGAAAAAGCCTGAAAAAGCCTGAAAAAGCCTGAAAAAGCATCTCACCATCGTTAGACTTCTTTTTCTAACAATTATGAAACACTTCTAAACCCGTAGCTAAGTTATGGCCCTTTGGGTCTAGTCATTTAAGTGTTTCACTTCAATTTTAAATCCGGGTTTTAAAATCAATGTTAATTTCAAAGTTAAAAAGGATTGCCGGTTATGGCAATCCTTTTTTATATTAATAACGGAAGTAAATAGAATCAAATTGAGCGTCTTTGTTTAAATTATTAGCAATTTGCTTTTTTTCACTTTTAGTTTTCCCAATAGTATTTGCTGAGTCTTTATTGATATCTTTCATGTCACGAACAACAGAAACTCTAATGAAGTGGGGATCAAAATAACTCTTTGGATATACAACGTCTTTAACATCAACCATGAGAGCATTAGCTAGATATGTTTTATCTGGTTTTGTGCCATTTATTAAAAGATAATCTTTTTGGACAGTTTGAGTGTAATTAGATGTATCATTAGCGTCTAATTTTTTTATGCCCATTTCATAAACAAGATTAGTTTCGTCAGTTTCAAGAGCATCTAAATTAGTCTTTTGCTTTTTAGTGACTGTCACACCATCGAAGTTTATGGCGGCGGCTTTCTTTTCAGCGCCACCAAATCCCCAAAGGGCAATTCCTACAAATATAATCTCCGCAAGCAATAAATCCTTAGCTTTTTTCTTATCCTTTCTATTTCTAAAGTACCTAAAAATTGCAATAAAAACACCGACAATAGCTAGTAATCCAATAAACATACGCATTTGGAACACCTCTATTTAATTTTTTAATCGGTGCCAATATTGGCAATACGCAAAATGCGTTGTTTAAACCGTTGTTTCTAATCTTTATTGTTTCTAGCTTGATTCTCGATTTGTGCTTGCGAATATGCGAATATTCTTTGCTTGTGTGCGTCATTTAATATATCCATTTGTCTAATTACATCTATTGTTAATTGATCAGTTAACGATTCTCCAATTCTATCTGAGAACGTTTTATCGGTCGTTAGTAAAGAGTCTATTCTTACGTTCAAAAATTTTGCGACCAAAGCAACTTTATCAATACTCGGATAATGATGATTCCAGTTATATATAGAATTTGCACCAAGACTACAAGAGCGTTCAATCTCAGTAATTGATACATTCCTGGATTTTGCGACAGATTGAATGTTTTCTAATAGTTTCACGACAAAAACTCCTTCTAGTAAGAATAATCTATCCCCCCGTGGCGATTCTCTAATTTTTTGTAGAAAAACTATTGATGGCTATTAAATCTAATAGCATTATTTCCCCATAAAATGAATTGGCTTTATAAATGAAATTCATTTTTATCATTATATTAGCCCTATATATAAAGTCTAAATAGCCGTGACAACAGGACTACTTTATTTGCTATTATGTTAGCGTGTTTTATAGAAAAAGTGAATCAAATTTATGAATTCAATTCACTTTTTAAAATTTTTGATTCAAAAGAGGGCGAGGATATGGGAACCGAACTAAGGACGCAGGCATGCTTGGCTTTTGTAAAAACCAGAAATGGTTAGCAGATACCCTAGGAATCAACAAGAGTCAGTTATCTGACATTCTTAATGGAAAATGCCACGGGAAGAAAACAACAGCATACGTCAAGCAGATTTGTAAGGTTTTAAATATTAGTGAAATCATCTAATTTACAAAAAAGGAACAAACATGAAATGCCCGTTTTTAAATTACTTTAAGGTACCCGGCCATTCATATCATTTAGAGGTACGGACACGCAGGATAATTGGCGCTGTATTCTTCTTGTTGAGCTTATTGTGGTTGTTGAATTGTGGAGTTTCCGGTAGCATCGAAATACATGATAGTAATCAATATCGGGTTTAACTGGGGGAAAATGTTGTTCTGAGAAATAAAGGCGTTAAATTTTATTTGATTAGAATCAAAATGACGTTTACATATGAAAAAGGAAGCCATTGTTTTGATGGCTTCGCTTGTTAATACAAGTATAGTAGGTTTGTAAGGCATCCTGATTTTGAGTGTCAAGCACATGAGTATAAATCCTTGTGGCGGTGGACACCTGGCCCAATTGAATTGTCGCTAGTTGTTCGTAATGAGAACCAATGCATTTTGGATCGAGTATTTGAACCCTACACGTGAATAACCGGACCATTGGCCTTGACCTTGTGGGTTTTGACAAAGGGGTTTCGCAGAGCATACCGATAGTCAGCGTGAAAGGTTTTCCGGGTGCTACCGGGGAAGTCGGGGTCCATGATGGTTAGGAGTCGGTTGCCTTTGCGGGCGATGTAAACCGAGGCGGGGCGACTAAGCACGTAGCCGTTCTTTTGCATGTGGCCCTTGATTAGGTAGGTGTTGTGCTTCAGTCGTTTGTACTTGACGTGGGTAATCTTGATCAAGGGCCAGTTTGAGTTTTGACGGCTCACAGACTTGGCCGTCAGCTTCAGCACCGGGCCGAAACCATCAGCCTGATTCTCGCGGTGGGCCTGATACATCCCGCGCAGGGCCTTGGGTGTGCCAGCATGCCAAGTCGCGGCTTGTGCCGGGGCCTGACCGACCGCGAGCCCGGCCACACAAAATGTTGCGCATGCAAGTAACTTGATGGGGAAATTTGATGTCATGTTCAGCTCTCCTCTATGTCTGATAAAAGTGGGATACAATGCTAAGCCAAATTGCCTGTTTTCAGTATACCAGGAAGTGGCGAACAGCTTGGTCGCCCTGCTCATCGAAGTTTTTATAATGAGAAAGTTGCCGTTTTTCGTACCGGGACCCTCAGTAATGGTGGTCAACGGCCCCATTCAATGATAGGATAGTCGATGGAACTCCTCGAACTAGCCAAAAGTTACGGCTGCGGTCACGGGTCTTGGCGCGTGCCGCTCGAGAGATGAAACACGGAAACACAGGAGGACATTATGGAAAAATTTCATTTATACGCGGCAACTGCCGCCGGAATCGAAGCGTTAGCTGGTCGGGAACTGCGCGACATGGGCTACGATACCCAGGTCGAGAACGGCCGGGTGCGCTTCGATGGCACCATTGAAGACATCTTAAAAACCAACCTTTGGCTGCGGACGGCCGACCGGGTCCGCATCATCGTCGCCGAGTTCGAAGCCCGGACCTTCGACGAACTGTTCAACGCGACCCAGGCGGTGGCGTGGGACCAATACCTGCCAATGGACGCGGCCTTTCCGGTCGAGGGCCGTTCGCAAAAGTCACAACTGCACAGTGTGCCCGACGCCCAAGCCATTGTGAAGAAAGCCGTTGCCACCAAGCTGGCCGCCATCTACCATCGGCGGACACGGTTGCCGGAAACCGGTGCGACCTATTCGCTGGAAGTCATCATCAACAAGAACCACGTGATGCTGACGCTGGACACCACCGGCCCCAGTCTCTTCAAACGGGGCTACCGGGTCGGCAAGGGGGGCGCGCCCATCAAGGAAAACATGGCGGCGGCGCTGATCGCCCTGACCAGCTGGCACACCGACATGCCGTTCGTTGATCCCGTTTGTGGGTCCGGCACGATTCCCATCGAAGCCGCAATGATTGGTCGCAACCTGGCTCCCGGCTACAACCGGGACTTCCTGTGTGAGAAGTGGGACTGGATTCCCAATGAACTCAGTCGCCAGGTCCGCGCCGAGGCCGATGACCAAGCCGACTACGACACGCCCCTACAGATTTTTGGGAGCGATATTGATGGCAGTATGATTGCCATCGCTAAGCGTAACGCCGAAGAGGCCGGGCTGTCCCAGGATATCGAGTTCAAGCAGTTGGCCGTTCAGGACTTTACGACTGATTTGCATCACGGGGTCATCGTTGCCAACCCACCTTACGGGGAGCGGTTGAGCGACCAGGCCGGTGTCCGGGCCCTGTACAAGCAGATGGGCCAGGTCTTTAAACCGTTGACCGATTGGTCGAAGTACATCTTAACCGCCGACCTGGAGTTCGAACACTTCTACGGCCAACAGGCCACCAAGAAGCGGAAGCTCTATAACGGGGCGCTGCGGACCGACTACTTCCAGTTCTGGGCTCAACGCCAACCACGGAACAAGGCGAGTCACCGTGATTAAACCGGACTGTATCTTTTGTACCAAGGATGATGTCCTTCTGGAAAACGACCTGGCCAAGGCCTTCTGGGATTTGCATCCCGTCCGCAAGGGCCACCTGTTAGTGGTGCCCAAGCAGCATTATGCCACCTATTTCGATGTGCCCGCCGCAACGCGGGTCGCGATGGACCAGCTGGTCGACCAGGCCAAGGCCTACCTCGACCAACGGTATCAGCCGGCCGGCTATAACCTCGGTATCAACGTTGGTGCGGCGGCCGGGCAGACCGTGATGCACGCCCATATTCATCTGATTCCCCGCTATACGGGCGATGTTAAGGACCCGCGGGGCGGGATTCGTAAGATGATTCCCGCGGCCGTGCGCCGTCTGGGTCGGCATTAAAAATGTAATGCGTGAAGTCGTGTTTCCTGAGAAGGGGAACACGACTTTTTAGATCCCATGGATGATGCGACTATTATGTTATTAATGTTCAAATCTATGTTGCGGCGTCCCTAACTTATGGTATCCTAAAAGAGGAAAAAACTGAAAACCAGGGGATGGACAACATGTTAGATATCTACAGTTACAGCCGAATCGTTTCGGCCCAGTTACGGGAAAGCGTGCGGGTGAGTGCCCAACCAATCGTACCACATGACTTAAAGAAAATCCGGATTCGCCCGGTGGCATCAGCAAAGCCAGACCAGGATAAGCCGGGAAAAAACGTGAAATAACGGGTTGAACGGCGAACCTTTGTGTTAGGAAAAATAACATTTCTTTTTTTGAGACCATCAAACGGGTTACTGTGGGGATTGGTGGCTTTTTTATTTGTTTAGTAATTGCCAAAATCAACCGATTATCGGGTAACTGGTGCTGACAAAGTCCTAATCTGGTGTTAGAATTTCTAACATTAAGAGCAGAGAGGGGCGTTTTATGATGAACTTAGCAAACACAGCCTTCGTTTTGATTGCCAGTATTTTGGTGCTGTTTATGACGCCGGGACTCGCCTTCTTCTATGGTGGCCTGGTGACCGCCAAGAACGTGGTGAATACCATGCTGTCGGTTTTTATCATGACCGGCGTGGCAATCCTTTTGTGGATCAGCTTGGGCTATACCCTGGCCTTTTCCGGGAACATCTTGGGGGTCGTGGGAAACCTGAAACACGTCTTCATGGCGGGCATCAACCTGGGAAGCTTGACGCCGACGGGGATTCCCGTGGGGGCGTACTCCCTGTTCCAAATGATGTTTGCCATCATCACGCCCGCCCTGTTCGTCGGGGCCATCGTGGGTCGAATCCGCTTTAAATACCTGTTGGCCTTCCTGGTAGCCTGGTCGGTCTTCATCTACTACCCGATGGTTCACCTGGTCTGGAGCCCGGCCGGCTGGTTGGCAAAATTAGGCGTTCTGGACTTTGCCGGCGGGACGGTGGTCCACATCAATGCCGGGGTCACGGCACTGGTCCTGTCCGCATGGTTGGGGCCGCGGCTAAAGGCCGATAGCGAGCATCACTACAACCTGCCGTGGGTCCTGCTGGGGACGGCGATTCTCTGGATCGGCTGGTACGGGTTTAACGCCGGCAGTGCTTTGGCCGTGAACAACGTGGCCTTGCAGGCGGCCATCACCAGTACCGTGGCGACCGCCACCGCGATGGTGGTCTGGATGGCCCTGGACGTTTGGGCCAGTGGTAAGCCCACGCTGGTCGGTGTCTGCACCGGGACCCTCTGCGGGCTGGTCGGCATCACGCCGGCCGCGGGCTACGTGACCATCCTGGGCTCGGTCGCGATTGGGGCCTTGGCGACGCTGGCCAGTTTTGGATTCGTCCACTATCTTAAGCCGCGGCTGGGCGTGGACGACGCGTTGGACGCCTTTGGCTGTCACGGCGTTAGCGGCATCGTTGGTAGCATCTTGACGGGGGTCTTTGCGACCAAGTCAGTCAACGCGGCGGTAACCAGTAACGGTCTGGCCTACGGGGGCGGGTGGCGCTTGCTGGGAATCCAACTACTGGCCACTGGCTTTACGATTGTTTTTGTGGCCGTGATGGGGTGCCTGTTGATCGTCGCCTTGAAAGCCATCATGCCAATGCGAGTCGATGCCACTGAGGAACGATTGGGGCTGGACGAGGGCGAACACGGTGAGCGCGCCGATTACACGGTGGACTTGAGTGAACGCCTGAACGCCTTTACCCCGGACCAAGAGCGCTACGCCGATGAGTTTAAAGGTCAACTGCGGCACTTGGAACGCCCGGAAACCGCTAACAATCATCTACATCGTTAAAAAGTTAGTCGATTTGCTTAAGTTTCCCTTAGTTGATTGCGAGAAAACGGAATTCCTGATATTCTATAAATGTGGTAGGGGCCACATGATTTGGAATGGGGGAATTAAAATGACAAAAGATGGGTTAGCTTTAATCGTACTTGTTGTCTTAGGCGTTGGCCTGTTGAGCTTGGTATTAATGAAGTCTCTTCTATGGGCCGTAGGGTTTCCAATCGCCTTCGCCGTACTGGGTATCGTATGCTACGGCGCAGAAGCGTTGCTGATGAAGAATAAAAATAAGCAGACAAATGCGTAACACGAAATAAGGGCGGCCGGTGAGTCGCCTTTTTGTTTGGCCATTTTTTTGCAGGTGAGGGACCCGAAATCTGCTACAATGGAGAAAAGGCAAAGGAGTGGTCGCCATGGACCGAACGCAACCCGTTGAACTAGTTACCATGATTCTGATACAGGACCCGCAGACCAAACAAGTCTTGGTCGAAGATAAAATCAACGTCCCCTGGAAGGCTGGTCATAGCTTTCCGGGGGGGCACATCGAGGTCGGCGAGAGCGGTCTGACCGCCATTATCCGGGAGGTCCGCGAGGAGACCGGTATTGAAGTCCACAGCGCGGACTTCTGCGGGACCTGCGAGTGGTTCGACCGACCGGGCAACCGGCGAAAGTTGGGCCTGCTGTACCGGAGCAGTGATTTTAGTGGGACGCCCCGGGACAGCAATGAGGGTCGCGTCTACTGGTTGCCCCGCACGGAATTGACCGTGGCCAATAGTGCCGAGAGTCTGTTCGAACTCCTGAAGGTCTTCGATGGCCAAGCGGCCGCGGTGCTCAGTGATACCTGGGATGGCCCGCTGCGCGTCGATGATGGCACAAACGAATAAACGAAGCGAACGGTGGTGGGGTGTCATGCTCCGGTCACCGTTTTTCAAATACTTTATATTGAAAGCGGTTACAGAAACGCGTAAAATGGACCTAAGGGAGAGAGATTAAAGGAGTGATAATCGTGAAATCAACGACACAAACGCAACGCTGGTACGGTTACTTCTTTATGGGCATTAGCGGTGTTGCCGCACTGCTGGCCTTCATGTTAACCATGCCGGTGATGGACAAGGCAGTCTTATTGACCACAGCTTTGGCATTGTTGGTTTACGGCGTGACGTATCAACCCCACGTTCGTCGTAGTTGGTGGCGGGTGCTTCTGGGCATCAGTTTAGTGGTGATGGCGGTCGACCTGATCATGGTCGTCACGATTGCCGTTGAACTGGTACCGGCCCTCTTTAGTTTCGCATTACCGTTTGCTTTCTTAGGCATCCTCTTAGGTTATCTACATCGTAGCATTACCGCCTAGCGTTTGGCGGCAACTCGGGACTCGCCAGCTGGCGGGTCTTTTTTCGTGGGGGAAAATTGTTAACTAAACAATCATGGCGAGCGCCTAACCAGTGGACCTGTATATTACGGTGGAGCCGAATGGGGATGCTGGTTTACTGGGAATGACCAGGTGCATATGGGCCGGTTGGTTCACTAATGATTGGGTGATTGGTGAAGCAGGGTGTCTGATGTAGCGAGACCTTTACTTGTTTTTTTGCCTTGTAAGCGGTTACTCTTTGCGGATAAGCTGATCAGTGAGTGAAGAGGTCATGTATCAATTATTCGAGGAAGAGGGCCGTTAGTATGCTGGGATTCTTAAAACCATCACCAGATGCGGCAACGAAAGTTTCACCCGAGCGGTTATCGGGCGTTTATCGACGAAAACAAGTTGGGGTCTTATTGGCCCACCTGCTTCAGCTATATTGGGTATTACATTATTCGGCTGATTTTCACCACCGAGCAAGCCCCCGTTATGAAGGCCTACGGGTTCAGTATTGGTCAGATTGGTCTCATTCTTTCGACGTTTGGTGTTGGGTATGGGGTGGCTAAACTCTTTATGGGAGCGTTGGTCGACAAATCCAATACCAAAGTTTTTCTGGCGGTGGGCTTATATTTATCAGGTTTCTTCAATGCAATTTTAGGATTTACTGAGAAAATAGGCCAGAAAGCCCTTGAATTTATTCAGGGGCTGAATGGCCGAACTAATTGCGTCAGGTACCACAGCAGCTATTGATATATTTGTAAGCTAAAAGTCGCGACTTTCTCCTAACTAGCTCGTATACTAAAATCAGGTTAGGAGGGGAACGTATGGTCACTAAGGGTATTAAATTAAAGCTTTATCCGAATCAACAACAGAAAGTCTTTTTTGCGCGTTCATTTGGTTGTCATCGTTTTATCTGGAACCAACTTTTGGCGATGCTGACGGAACGCCATCGCAATAATCCCCAATTAAAGATGTTGTCAAATTATCAGATGGATCTTTTGCTTAAGCCTTTAAAGACCGAGTATCCCTTCTTGAAAGAAGTCGATAGTTCTGGGTTACAAGTGGTCACCAAGAATCTGTATTTGGCGTTTAAGGCCTTCTTCAAGGATAAGACGCACGCGGTCGGACAACCCCAGTTTCATAGCCGCAGATATGCGCGACAATCCTATACGACTAAAAGTACAGTTAAGGTTTTGGCAAAGCACACGATGCAATTACCCAAGATTGGCCGGGTAAAAGTCTCAACTACGTGTGACGTTAAGGGGAAAATCAAACGGGCAACAGTTGTTCATGAACCCACTGGAAACTACTATCTGGCGTTGCAAGTCGAAGATGATAACCAAGTCTTTGACTTGCAACACCAAGTAGTCGGTATTGATGTCGGTTTAATGGACTTAGCCATTCTTTCTACGGGACAAAAGTTCTCCACCTTTTGCGCGGAATCCTTGGAAATAAAATTGGCTAAAGCCCAACGTAAGCTTGCTCGTCGCCGTCGCTTAGCGCAAAAAGAAATGGCTTGGGACCGTCATCAAAAGGTCCCCAGTCCTCGAGAATTAACCGATTTTGCAAATTATCAAAAACAGAAGCGTCAGGTGGCAAAAATTTATGCTAAAATCCGAAATCAACGCAACGACTATCTCCATAAGTTAACGACTTGGTTAGTCAAAGCCTTTGATGTGATTGTCTTGGAGGACTTGCAAGTTAAGCAGTTACTCAAAAATCATCGTTTGGCTAGAAGCATTGCCAATGCAAGCTGGTCGGTATTCAAACGACAGGTCATCTATAAAGCCGAATGGTATGGTAAGACGGCCGTGCTTGTAAATCCGCGATACACCTCACAGATTTGTACTGACTGTGGTCACAGTAACGGGCCGAAATCCTTGGCGATTCGCGAATGGACCTGTTCAAGCTGCGGTCATCATCATGACCGAGATGTGAATGCCGCACGAAACATTCTCAAGCTTGGGTTAAAAGAACTTGAAGGTCAGGGACGGGCCTTAGTAAAATAGCCGAGCCACTACACTGTTAATTGAAAAGTTCAGTTGTCAGTGCAAGTTTGGTGTTCCTAGAAACCCGGCATTTTAATGCCGGTGTAGTTCATGCGGAATTTTTATGTAATTTTGGGACTGATGCTCTTGGTAGCGGTAACCCAGGCCATGGGCGCGCCGGCTTGTCAACGCCAGATCAACCTCTGGTTTGCCAAGAAGCACCGGGGGACCGTGTTTGCTGTATGGGCCTCGGCCCACAATGGCGGGGCCTTCGTGTGTGTGGCCTGCGTACAACTGGCGACGTATTTGTTTTCGGGCTCGCTAACGGCGGTCTTTTTAACGGCGTCGGTGGTCTCGGCCGTGATTGCGACGGCAATGCTGCTGATTAATGCTGAGCGTCCCGAGACGGAGGGCCTCCCCAGCATGGCGGACTACTCTGGCGAGGTCGAACTAACGGAGACCGGGAAGTCAACCGCCCAGGACATGTCGACCAAGTCCGTCATGAGCATCTTTGTTCACGATATCTTGATGAACCGAATCGTTTGGGCCGTTTCACTGGTCTCAATGGCCATCTACATGGTTCGCTACGGGGTCATGAGCTGGATTCCCAGTTACTTACCGACCAAGGGGTTTAGTGAAAGTTGGGCCAAGTGGCTAGTCGGCATTTTTGAATTGTCGGCGGTTCCCGGTGTAATTTTGATGGGCGCCATTTCTGACCTGCTGAAGGGGCGCCGGGCGTTGGTGTGCTTGGGGTGTTGTTTGGGGATGGTGGCCTGCTTGATCACTTACTTCACCAGTACCAGCCAGGCAGTGATCACGGTCGTCCTGTTTGTCATGGGGAGTCTCATCTACGCGCCGCTGGCTTTGGTCGGCCTGATGGTCAACGAGGCGGTGCCGAACTACGCGGTGGGGCTGTCAACGGGATTTATGGGCTTTTTCCAGTATGTCTTTGGCGAAACAGCTGCGACGGCTCTAATTGGTAATCTGGTTGGTCATTATGGCTGGGGCGCTTCCGCCGTGATTCTCTATGTAGCGTCAGGTTTGGCCTTTTTACTGCTAGTTTACCTAGTCTACAAAGAACGTAAGATTCTCGCTATGGAGGCCCGGGCGACGGCGGAGAAGAATCGGGAAATGGAAGAAAATAGCTAAGGCGTTCAGAAAAACAATTATTGACATCCAAAGTAACTAAAAATAAAAGCCGAGTGGCCCAGACTGATTTCAGTGAATCGTTAGCGTTCTTTGTCTAACAATTATGAAGCATTTCAACGTTGTTTCAACCATAGGTGAGTTGTTCAGTCCAAAATTTTGTTATAGCTGAGACCTAGTAGTATTGTACAAGCTGTGAATGATATTTATCCAGAGTTTCAATTAAGCTAGGAGGACGGGCATGTTAACAAAATGTGAACGTGGTGAATATCTAAGTTTACTGGGTATCTCATTATTTTCTTTTTCACTTTTACAAGGGAAAGCAGTTACAGCACACGCTGATTTAAACATACAAACGGAACAATCATCACTAGTTATCAAGGCAAAAACAAAGGACAGTTCGACAAAACTGGGTCAAGCAACAACGAGCAGCAGTAATTCTACGATTGCACTGTCCAAGGGCAATACAAGTACTTCTAATCAGCCTTCAGGAGATGAAAATAACCTGGATGAAACGACTGATGTTATCCACGGAGATACTAAAACAACGCTAACAGACATTTCAAATGTTGAAAAACAGCCAGTCGCCAAAATGGCCAAGGTAGTTGTTCGATATGTATTGGGTACTGGTGGCGAAATTCGTACAGAGACACTTACTGGTAAGGTTGGTGAGAAGTATACCGCTAAAGCTATAGTATTTGATGACAAGAAGGACTTTATACTTAAAGGACCAGATACAATTAGCGGTGTCTTTGGATTGGGACCAGAAGCGATTACTTTTGTGTACAAGGTGCCACGGGTTCGCCAAGAAATTAAAAACGGTATGTCAATCTACAAGGTGTTTTATGGCGATGGGTCCTTAAAATATGTCCAAATCGTGAACGGTAAAAATGAAATAACACTGAGCAGAGATGGGAAAGGTGTACCAATCGCGGCCTTTCAAGGGACTGACGGCTATGGTAAAGGCCGTATTGAATATTTCACTTCAAAAACTAAAAAAAAGTTGTCTTCCAAAATGGAGGTGGCTTATCTAAGCACAAGAAACTCGTGGTATTTCTTTGAAAAGAATACAACGACTAATGTTGTTAGGGTATTTAGAGTGAATAATAAAACGGGTGAACTAAGTGTGAAAACGTTTAGTTTGAACTCATCTAGCTACAGCGTGGGCAAAATGATAGGTATCTTAGGAATAAAGAATCAGAGCTTTATTCGTCACTTTATGCAACCATCTTCAAATAAGAAAAGAGAAAATCATGCTCCATCTAATGTGGGCCCAATTGCAGGTACATCTTCCGATACAAAATTAGAACATAATCCAAGTGCGAAGCTAAAGAAAAGTGTGACTAGTAAAGGTCGTACAGATACTCTGCCACAAACTTCCGAGACACAGTCGTATTATGCAGTATATGGTATTCTACTTCTTCTGTTTAGTTTGATAACGCCATTCAGAGGAGAGAAAAAAGAACAATGAAAAAGTGGATTTAAAAATTAGATAACACTTTTTGTGAATTTTGGGGTGCTAATCTAAACATAGAATGTGGTTAGTCAAAGTCTACTGAGTCTTTCAAGCCAGCTGTGATGACATCCACAAAAGGGCCAGCCTAAAAGTTCCCGGCTGGCCCTTTGTGTTGCGATTATTGACCGGGCTGATGGACCTGTTTGCAACTGTTGGTTTGTCCTCGGGTGTAGAGTCCTCAAATGTTGTGGACCCAGCGGACGACTTTCCCTTTGGTGAGGGTAGGGGCCTGCTCTTACACTTGTTGGCTGGTATTGGGGGCGCCGGACGGCGATAACCGCATCGCGTGGACCTCTGCTTCATCTGTCGAGACACTGGCGGCTTTTGGCAAGAGCCAATGACCACCGTAAAGCAATCATAGTGGAATCGGTTTGCACTACTTGGCTTTTAAAGTTTAAGAAAACAGGGTAACTAAAATATCCCAGGTCATGTGCACGACGATGCCGGGCCACAACGACCGACTCTTAGCGTATAGCCAACCGAAGATGGCCCCCAGGATGGCGACCGAGACCAGATTGTTGAGCCACAGTCCTAGGCTCATCGCCGGGACCGTGGTCAGGTAACGGGGAATGTGCATCGACATGAAAGCCAGCGCCTGTAAGGTATTGGCCCAACCGAACGAGGTCTTCTTCAGTAGGGCATTCATGAAGTAGCCCCGGAAGACGAACTCTTCGGTGATCCCGACCACCAGGAAGTAGCGGCCCCAGTACTGGGGAATGAAACTGTGGGCGACCCGTAAGCCATGATGGACCAGCCAGAACTGGGCCAACAAGTAAACCACGATGATGCCCCAGAGCAGGTAACCGGGCGTAAACGACCAATTGGGGCGCCACTGCTGGGCAGGGGAGACGGTCAAGGCTTCGGTGGGGGCACTGTGAAGGAACCACCAGGCGCCACCACACCAAACCAGTAACTTGATGGCATCGAGCACCAGTTCCTGTGACCAGCCACCCAGATGATGTTCGATCGGTGTGTTCAGGAAAACTTGGACCACCAGCCAAACCAGCCAGAAGGCGATGAATTGCCAAAATAAACGGAAACGTGAGATTGTGTTGGACATGAATCAGGCTCTTTTCTAATTGTATTTAGGGCTAATCTTATTGTAGGCCACAAGCCTGGAATTGTTTGTAAAAAATCAGTAAAGCTCATAAAAACGGTCTATGTTATCACTGTTTACTTCCGATGTGAACGGTGATAACATAGACCGTAAATAGCAATTACATCAGGCTTTTGAGGGGAGATTGATCTCATGGCAGCTACACCCTATCATCGCGAAAATTTAGCCGCCGCCATTCAACAACGGGCCCGACAGGAACTCGACACGAATGGGGCAACCGATTTATCGCTGCGCCAACTCGCAAAATTTTTAGGCGTTTCGCCCGCCGCCATCTACCGCCATTTTCCGGATAAGGCCCATCTTCTGGCGGTCTTACGTGCGGACATCGTGGCGGAGGTAACCACGACGCTCCACCAGGGGGTCTTAGACTCGCCAGACGCCGAGACCATGTTGACACGGATGGTCGCGAACCTGTTGACGTACGCCCAGGAGCATCCCCAGGCCATTGCTTTCATTTTGACAGGCCCTCTGGCGGCCCCGCAGAGCCTGCAGACGGTGCTGGCCCTACTGGTCACCCAGAACGGGCTGACCGAGGCCCCAGCGGCCCTAACGGCACCCGTGTGGACCTTTTTACTCGGTGTCCTGTGTCAGCCGACGCAGGAGCTGTCGGTGTCGTGGGTGGTGACCCAACTAGAATTTTTATTGGGAATTCCTACATCTTATGGGGATAAGAATTTGTGAACGGGATAAAAAAGTGTGGTGAAAACACTTTACTTTCAAAAAGTAAGTGATAAACTGTAATCAATGATCAACAGTGCTAAACAGAACCACCGAATTTAAAACAAGCGAGGTATTTTACTTTATGAAAACCCAATTAATCGATTTAGCAAAACAACGTCGGAGCATCTACGCCTTAGGCCGAAACGTCGACTTCTCGACCGCCGACCTGACCCAATTGATCGAAGACAGCATCAAGCAGGCGCCAACGCCGTTTAACAACCAGACCACTCGGGCCGTGATCCTTTTCGGTGAGTCCCACGAAAAGCTCTGGGACATCGTGATCAACCGGTTAAAGCGCGAGGTACCGGATGAGGCTGCCTTCGCTAAGACCACCGCAAAGATCAACGCCTTCAAGGCTGCCTTCGGGACGGTTCTGTTCTTCACCGAGACCAAGACGGTCAAAGAGTTCGAAGACAACTTCCCACTTTACGCCGACAACTTTCAAGACTGGTCCGAGCAGGCGCAAGGGCATGCCCAGTTCGCCGTTTGGACGTCATTGGCTGAGAACGGCTTAGGCGCCAACCTACAACACTACAACCCACTGATCGACGATGAGGTTCGGGCAGCTTTCGACTTACCAGCTAGCTGGAAGTTGCGGGCTCAGATGGACTTTGGATCGATCGAATCCCCAGCCGGCGACAAAGATTTCATGGCCGATGCTGACCGGTTCCGCGTTTTTAAATAAAACTTTAAACCAACAAAAGGCCCCCGTTACCGTCAATTTGACAGTAGCGGGGGTTTTTGCGTCCGCAATAGTGGGTCTGGTGCGGGAAGTTATGCTAGAATGAAAACGACATCAGAATCTGATTATTCAAGGGGGTCAGCGTTAACATGGAAAAACGAATTGCCATTATTGGTGGCGGGATTGTCGGCGCGACGGCCGCGTACTATCTGAGTACGTTGTCGGGGAGTCAACACCTTAAAGTTACCCTGTTCGATGACGGGACCGGTCAGGCGACCAAGGCCGCCGCGGGAATCATCTCACCATGGCTGTCGAAGCGCCGGAACCAGCGGTGGTACCGGTTAGCCCTGGACGGGGCCGACCTGTATCCGCAGTTGATTCATGACGCGCAGATTGGGACCGACGTGTACCAACAGACCGGAACCATCGTGACCCGGGAAACGACACCGGACCTGGAGACCCTGTACGCCCTGGCCCAGAAGCGGCGAGAGACCGCCGCGGGGATGGGAACCGTGACCGCCTTGTCGGCTGACGAGGTCGCTCAACAGGTACCGCTGTTAACGGCCCCGCAACCCGGGATCCACATCAGTGGTGGGGCTCGGGTCGACGGCGCCGCCCTGGTGCGCGCCTTGCTGGACAGTGCCAGTCAACGCAACTTGACGATTCGCCGTGAACGGGTCAAGCTGACCGCGACCGAGCGAGTGGTGACATCCCTGGGTGAGCGGCAGTACGACCGGGTCATCGTGGCCGCGGGCGCCTGGCTCAAGGACCTGTTG
Organism: Candidatus Levilactobacillus faecigallinarum; assembly: GCA_019113985.1. Classification (GTDB taxonomy): domain Bacteria; phylum Bacillota; class Bacilli; order Lactobacillales; family Lactobacillaceae; genus Levilactobacillus; species Levilactobacillus faecigallinarum. Next base: position 3,834 of record DXGJ01000053.1, on the reverse strand, counting down.
GCACCACTAGACGTGACGGCTACCGTGACCCCACAGAAGGGGCAATTGATCGAGCTGGCCGTTAAAGACTATCCTCTGCAGGAACAGATGCCGGTGGTCATGCCGGAGGGTGAACGAGACTTCATCCCGTTCGGCCACGGCAAACTGATTGTCGGCGCGACCCACGAGAACGACAAGGCCTTTGACCTTAACCAGGACCCGGCGATTACGGCGGACCTGCTAGCCAGTGCCCAGCGACTGATGGTCGGCGTTACGGCCGATAACATCACCAGCGTCCGGGTCGGGACGCGGGCCTACACGCCGGACTTTGCGCCGTTCTTCGGCCCGTTGCCGGACCATGAGACCTTCTTAGTGGCCTCTGGGCTGGGTTCCTCGGGCCTGACCACCGGGCCGCAGATTGGCCGGTTGTTGGCCGGTTCCGCACTCTACGGGGGTACCCCTGACTGGAGCGAGTATGAACTGCCACTAGGAACTTATCTGAAACCTTCGCGCGACTGAAGTTTCTGATTGGCCAAGGTATGGGCGCCCTGATTCTGTTTCTCGGGGACCCATTCCGTTAGGACCAGTTGAAAGGGTGCCTGCGCCGCCAGCAAGCGGTCGACGTCGGCCTGATAATGCTTGGCGTAGTGTTTTTCCAGGCTTTGGCTGACGATTTGACTGTCCGTGTGGAACAGCACGGTCGTGGTGGCGCAGGCCCCTTTGCATTGTGCGGCCAGCTGTTGGAAGGCCAACGTGGCGACCTCAAATTCGGCCGAATGGTTATTGGTCGCTGCCAGGTCAACGCCAGTTTGGGTCTGCTGGTGGTCGTGAATCAAGAGAATCCCGCCGGCACTGAGTCCCGTTTCGGGCTGGGTGGCGGCATCCGTATACAGAGAAAACACAGGAATCACTCCAATCTTATTCGTGAGGTGTTTAGACGTAATGATAACCCAAGAACGACGTTTTTTGTACCAACCGGCGCCAATCAGTAGCGTCATCAACTGGAGCTGGACACTGATGGTCCTGTTGATGGGGGCCATCTTCTGGCTGGAAGTGACCCACTTTAACTGGATCACCTTGGCTTTTTTTGCGGCCTTTGCGGGACTCTGCTGGTTAGAAATCCACTTTCGCAACATCACCATGGCCAACCAGGTCTTGACCGTTAGTACCGTGTTGAACCACCATCACCTGGTCATCCCGCTTCATCAGATCAGCCACGTCTCCCTCTCACGCTACCGGGTCGGTATCGTGGCTCAGGGCCGCATTTATCAATTTTTGCTACCGCGCAACTCAGCCATCGAGCTGACCAACCTGATCACCCAGGCCATCGCGGCTAACCAGACACAGGAGGAAAATGCCTAAATGAGTACAGATATTGAGATTTCACAAGCGACGCCGTTGGAACCCATCGAAACGATTGCCGCCAAGGTCGGTTTAACGCCGGACCAGATTGAACCCTACGGCCATACTAAGGCCAAGATTACCTTACCTTTAAAGGGCCAGCACGACCAGGGCAAGCTGGTTCTGGTCACGTCGATCAACCCGACCCCCGCGGGTGAGGGGAAGTCGACCGTTTTGATTGGGTTGGGGGATGCCCTGAACCGGTTGGGCCATCAGACCGTTTTAGCCCTTCGCGAACCTTCATTGGGCCCAGTCATGGGCTTAAAGGGGGGCGCGACCGGGGGTGGTCACGCCCAGGTGGTCCCAATGGAAGACATCAACCTGCACTTCACCGGTGACATGCACGCCTTGACCGAGGCCCACGATACCCTGGCCGCCTTGATCGACAACCACATCCAACAGGGCAACGCCTTGAACCTGGATCCCCGCCAGATTGTCTGGAAGCGGGTCTTAGACATCAACGACCGAGCTCTCCGTCAGACCGTGATTGGTTTGGGCGGCCGAACCTCCGGCGTGCCGCGCCAAGACGGCTTTGACATCACTGTGGCCAGCGAATTGATGGCCGTGCTATGCCTGAGTGAGGACCTGAGCGACCTGAAACGCCGGGTCAACCGCATCCTGATTGGCTACACCATGGACAAACAGCCGGTGACGGTTGGCGATTTGAAGGTTGGTGGGGCAATTACCCTGCTCCTAAAGGATGCCATTAAGCCCAACCTGGTCCAAACACTGGAACACAACCCCGCCATCATTCACGGCGGGCCGTTTGCCAACATCGCCCACGGCTGTAACTCGATTCTGGCGACGCAAACGGCGCTCCAACTGGGCGACTACACCGTGACCGAGGCCGGTTTTGGGGCCGACCTGGGTGGTGAGAAGTTCATGGACATCAACGTGCCTGCCCTGGGCAAGACCCCGGACGCCGTGGTCTTGGTGGCGACGGTCCGGGCCCTCAAGTACAACGGGGGCGTCAAGCGGGCCGACCTGGAAACGGAAGACCTCGCCGCTTTGAAGCAAGGGAGTGCCAATCTGTTACGGCACATTCACAGCATGCAGCAATACGGCGTGCCGGTGGTGGTGGCCATCAACCGCTTCACCAGTGATACCGATGCTGAAGTGACAACGTTGATGCAAATCGTCGAGGACCAGGGCGTGGCGGTCGCAACCACCACGGAATGGGCCGACGGTGGTGCGGGCGCCGAGGCTTTGGCAGAAAAGGTCGTTACGGCGGCCGACCAAGCTAGCACCTTTACACCGCTGGTGCCGGCTGGGAGTGACCTGATGACCCAGATGACGGCCATCACCCAGAAGGTTTATGGGGGGGCGAAGGTCGAGTTGTCGGCCAAGGCCCAACGCCAATTGAAGACCTTCCACGAGCGTGGCTGGGATACCTTGCCCGTCTGCATGGCTAAGACCCAGTACTCCTTGACCGACGACGCTAAGCAACTAGGCGCGCCGACCGACTTTACCATTCACGTGCGCGAGTTTTCGCCGCGGTTGGGGGCTGGGTTCGTGGTCGCGCTGACCGGGAACGTCTTGACCATGCCAGGCTTGCCGAAGCATCCGGCAGCCTTAGACATGGATATTGACGCCGATGGGACGATTACGGGTCTGTTTTAACGCAAAATAGTATTTTTATTAAGGGACACGGCTTTCCGAAATCTGGGAAGTGGTGTTCCTTTTTTTGAAGACCAAGCGAACGGCTTGCTTAAAAGTGTCAAACATGTTTTACTTAACATGTAAAATATGTTTGACACAGGGAGGATGGACAATGCAAAATAATATTGCGATTCGACGAAAGCAACGTAAGTTATCCCAAGCGGCTCTCGCACAATTAACGGCGGTGACGCGTCAGACGATTAACGCTATTGAAAATGATAAGTATGACCCGTCGCTGTCTTTGGCCTTTAAGTTGGCAGCCGTTTTGGAAACAACGGTGGATGAACTGTTTGATTATGGGGAGGTTATCAAATGAGTCGTGTAAAAAGAATCGTTCGATTTACTTTTTGGAGCAATAATTTCTTACTAATCGTTATTGCAGGGTTTATGTTGATGAGCTATGTGCATCTTCCCAGCATGGTTGCGCCAGTTTGTGCCATCGGTTTGCTGGTTATTTTGGTGGGGATGCAGTGGTATCTCCATAATCGGTTAGGAGTTCGGTCGCTTAAGGGACTACGATGGGTGGATGATGAGCGGGAACGGGGAATTGCGCTGAAGGTCCATTCGGTGGTCATGATGAGTGCAGTTTACTTTCTTTATGGTCTACTGTTAGTGATTTTTTTATTAATGAATTTTGAGTTATCAGCTCAAGCATTGGGACGGACTTTACTAGGGACTGTCTGAAAACTAAAAATTCAGGTATAATCTGAGGAAAAACGAATCGAGGCATTCCGATGACAACACCTAAACGATACGAACTGGAAGATGCTCAGTGGGACCGAATCAAAGGATACT
>DXGJ01000011.1 GCA_019113985.1 Candidatus Levilactobacillus faecigallinarum | reverse complement strand
GGCAAGCCAGTTATCACCGCTACCCAAATGTTGGACTCCATGCAAGAAAACCCACGTCCTACGCGTGCTGAAGCCTCTGACGTTGCCAACGCCGTCTTCGATGGTACCGACGCAACCATGCTTTCTGGTGAAAGTGCTAACGGTGAATACCCTGTTGAAGCCGTTGCAACCATGAACCGGATCGACATCAAGGCTGAAAATGCTTTGAAGGACTTCGGTCGGGACAACTTGTCCTTCGACAATGGTGACGTGACTGAATCAATCGGTGCTTCCGTTGCACGGGTTGCCAACGAATTGGGCGTTAAGACCATCGTTGCTGCTACTGAAACGGGCTACACCGCTAAGATGATCTCCAAGTACCGTCCAAATGCTGACATCCTGGCCGTTACTTTTGACGACCGGACCCGTCGTGGTTTGATGGTTAACTGGGGCGTTTACCCAATCGTTACCGAAAAGCCAGCCAACACCGACGAAATGTTTGACTTAGCTGCTGCTAAGGCCGTTGAAACCGGTTTGGCTAAGGAAGGCGACCTGATCTTGATCACCGCTGGTGTGCCAGTTGGCGAACGCGGGACTACGAACTTGATGAAGATCCAATTAATTGGTTCTAAGTTAGTTCAAGGCCAAGGTGTCGGCGACGACACTGTGATCGGCAAGGCCGTTATTGCGAACTCCGCTGCCGATGCAAACGCAAAGGTTGCCGAAGGTAGCATCTTAATTGCCAAGAACACCGACAAGGACTACTTGCCAGCCATTGAAAAGTCTAGTGCTGTTATCGTTGAAAACGGTGGATTGACTTCTCATGCTGCTGTTGTTGGTATTTCCATGGGGATTCCTGTTATCGTTGGTGCCGTTGGTGCCAGTGAAAAGATCTCCGATGGCGAACTGATCACCGTTGACTCACGTCGCGGGATCGTTTACCACGGTGCTTCTAACGCACTTTAAGCGTTAAATCTGATTAACCCGAACGGGTCCACTGCGGTGGGCCCGTTTTTTTATGGGGGAAACCCTCGCTAGTTGGGCCGTTTCCGTGTAAAATACAGGTTAACGACTTTTGAACGGACAGACCGGGGGAACCCGGTAGAAACGAGGAGATTATGGAAAATTTATTAGGCCGCATTGTAGCGGGAAACGTCACGGATGAGAATGAAACTGATTATTTCGTCCAGGTTGCCGGCACGACTTTTCGGCTGTCAAAAAGTGAAATTAAGAAACCGCTAAAAACGGGGGCCAGCTTCCGGGGCTTTACCTACGAAAATGAAGACCATCAGATGGCCATGACCCGGAACGCCCCAGATGCACAGGTCGACCATTACGGTTGGGGTACGGTGGTACGGAACCAACGCCAATTGGGGGTCTTCGTCAACATCGGGTTACCTGACAAGGATATCGTGGTGTCCTTAGACGACCTTCCTGATATGATGGAGCTTTGGCCACAAAAGGGAGACCGGTTGTTGATTGCACTGCGGGAAGATGCTAAGCATCGGCTCTGGGGTGTTTTGGCGGATACGGATATCTACCAAGCAATCGCCCAACCCGCTAAGAAGGATCAGCAGAACGCCAACGTGACCGCGACGGTCTACCAGCTTAAGTTGGTGGGGACCCGGGTCATGACGGCGAACTACGAGTTAGGCTTCATTCACCCCAGCGAACGGGAACGCGAACCCCGTTTGGGTGAAGAAATCCATGCTCGGGTGATTGGGGTTCACGACGAGGGGACCTTGAACCTGTCGATGAAACCACGCGCCTACGAAGCCATCGATGACGATGCGGCCATGTTACTGGCGTCGCTCCAACACAGTAAGGAAGGTCACCTGGAGTTCAGCGACAAGAGTTCGCCAGCGGCCATCAAGGCCTATTTCGGCATCAGTAAAGGGCAGTTCAAGCGTGCGATTGGGCACCTGCTCAAGGCCCGCTTGATCACGCAACATGATGGGGAACTTTGGTTAGTCCCTGCCGACCAAGCGGCGGCCCCGGCGGACGAGACCACCCAATCGGCTGACTAGCCACGGGAGGTGGTCCAATGACGGCTTTTACGGAGACGACGGGCGACTTTGCCCACTACCTAACGGTTGAACAGGGACTAGCGGCTAACACGGTCGCCAGTTACACCCAGGAGGTCCGTGCGTTTGCCGACTACCTGCAAACGCAGCACGTCCAGGACTTCAAGTCCCTTGACCGGGTGACCATCATGAACTACCTGGCAGCGCTGACCGCCCAAGGGAAGGCCCGTAATTCGGTGATTCACGCCGTTTCGGCGCTACGCAAGCTGTACCGTTACCTGATGCAGACCCACCAGATCACCGAGAACCCGATGGCTAACGTCGCCGCCCCCAAACATGCCGAGCACCTGCCCGCCGTTTTGACGGTGGCTGAGGTCGACCGGCTGTTGGCGGCACCGGACACCACCGATAAGTACGGGATTCGTGACCGCGCCATGTTAGAGGTCCTGTATGCGACCGGGTTACGGGTCAGTGAACTGGTCCACCTGAAGTTGGCCGACTTACACCTGGAGATGGGGCTGATTCAGACCCTAGGGAAAGGGGATAAGGAACGTATCGTGCCGATTGGCGACGTGGCGAGCGATTGGATTCACCGCTATTTGAGCACCAGCCGGCCGCTGCTCCTGAAGCAACGGACCAGTCCCTACCTCTTCTTGAACGCCCACGGGGGTGGCCTGACCCGGCAGGCAATCTGGCAAAAGATTAAGCGCTACGTGGCGTTGGCGGACATCCAAAAGGACGTGACGCCACATACGCTACGCCACTCCTTTGCGACCCACATCCTGGAAAACGGTGCCGACTTGCGGGTCGTTCAGGAGCTCCTGGGCCACGCGGATATCACGACGACCCAAATCTATACCCACATTTCCAAGAAACGCTTAACGGCAGTCTATGACCGTTACCACCCGCGGGCTTAAGGCTAGTTTGTCGTGGGAAACGATGTGTGGTAAGGTGAATGGACCCTTTAAACGGAGGCTAGTTATGTTATTAAAATACCGGAGTGACTATCAGAAGATTGCGATGGGGATTCTAAGCCTATTGCCCAGTTACAAAGACTGGGACCGGCTCCAACGGGAACTGACGTGGTATCAGACCGGGACGGACCGAGCACTCTACCTCTGGAAAGACCAGAACGACGACTTTGCGGGCGTCGTGGGAACGGAGCAAGCGGACCAGTACGTTGTGGTTCGCCTGTTGTCGTTGATCCCGGATAAGCAGACCACGGCGAACACCTGGCAGATGTTAGATGACCTGGCGGCGACCGTGCCGCAACAGCGGGTCATGGGGACGCTAGCGAACGCCAAAACTATTGCACAATGGGAGTATCATCATGGACAAGCTCACAGCGAGCGGTCAGCCACTGATTCAGGTCAGTGACTTCGAAGGACCGCTAGACCTATTACTCCACCTCATCAAAACGAATGAGATGGACATCTACGACATTCAAATATCGACCATCACGGCACAATACCTGGACTATCTGCACCAGATGCAGACACTACGGTTGGACGTTGCGGGGGAATACTTCGTGATGGCAGCCACCTTGATGGCCATCAAGGCCAAGTTGCTCCTGCCGAAGCCACAGACGGTTGCGCCGGTCGACGACGAGGACTTCAGTGATCCCCGTGAAGACCTGGTCAACCAACTGCTCGACTACCAGCGGTACCAGCAGGCGGCGGCCCTACTCAAGGAACGGGCGCAGCAACGGGCACAGCACTTCACCCGCGCCGCAATGACGGTGCCCGCTGACACCAAGCTCACGGTGGCCCCCGGCGTGACCGTGACGGATCTACAGGCGGCATTGGTCAAGCTGGTCCACCGGGCGACCGTTTCCCAGCCGGTGACCACCCATGTGGCTTCGGAACAGTACACCATTAAGGATCAGATGCAGGTGGTTTTGCATCGGTTGACGCGCCGTCCCGTTGCGTTTGACCAGCTCTTCACGGCGGCCCCGTCGTTAGAAGAGGTCGTGACCACCTTTCTGGCGGTCCTGGAACTGACCCGGCAACACCGGGTAGCGGTCCACCAGGCGAGCCGGCTGGTCCCACTTGAGATCAACACCGTTTCCAAGGAGGAAGAGGCCCATGACGCCAATCGCGCAAGTTGAAAGTCTGCTCTTCGTGAGCGGTGATGAGGGGATGACGGTGGCTGACATGGCGGCCGTTACGGGATTGATGAAGCCGGCCATCCTGGCGACGCTGGAACGGTTGGCCCAGAAATATGCGGCTGATGCGGACTCAGCGTTGGAATTGATGGTCAACGACACGACCTACCGGCTGGTGACCAAGGAAGCGGCTAGCGAGCTGATAACCCGCTACTTCGAGAGCCCGTTGAGCACCACGCTGTCGCCGGCCTCCCTGGAGGTCCTGGCAATTATTGCGTACCGCCAACCCATCACGCGCATCGAAATTGATGAGATCCGGGGCGTCCAGAGTGCCTCGACGGTGCAGAAACTGGTGTTACGGCGCTTGATCGAACCAGCGGGGCGCTTGGATGAACCGGGCCGACCCAAGCTTTACCGTACCAGTGCGTATTTCTTAGACTACTTTGGCTTGAAGCACCTGACGGACTTACCGCCGCTTCCCGAGGCAGCACGCCCGGAAACCAGTGATAATCCGGAGGGCGACCTCTTTTTACAAGCCTTTAACCAGCAACTTAACCAATCAGGAGATGACAATTAATGGAACGACTCCAAAAAGTCCTGGCACACGCAGGCGTAGCTTCTCGGCGTCAAGCCGAAAAACTGATCACCAGTGGCCATGTTCGGGTCAACGCCACGGTGGTGACCGAATTGGGCACCAAGGTCGGGGTCCACGATAAGATTACGGTCGACAACGTCCCCGTCGTCGGGGAAGCCCCCGTTTACGTGATGTTGTACAAGCCCCGGGGAGTGGTCTCGACGGCCAACGATGATAAGGGCCGTAAGACCGTTGTTGATTTAATCGAAAACGTCCCACAACGAATCTATCCGGTGGGGCGGCTCGACTATGAGACCACCGGTTTGCTCCTGTTGACCAACGATGGTGAACTCGCGAACCGGTTGACTCACCCCAAGTATGAGGTCGATAAGGTCTACGTGGCCCGGGTCACCGGGGTACCGACCAACGATGCCATGCGGCAATTACGTAAAGGGGTCACGGTGGATGGGGAGACCTATGCACCGGCCAAGCTAAAGCTGTTGAGTAGTGACGCCAAGAAGCATACCGCTATCGTGCAGGTCACGATTCATGAGGGCAAGAACCACGAAGTTCGAAAGATGCTTGCGGCCGTGGGCTATCCCGTGGAGAAGTTGAAGCGCGAACAGTACGGATTCTTGACGCTGAAGGGCCTTCAGAACGGGGATTCCCGTTACTTAAAGCCTGAAGAGGTCAAGGAGCTCAAGCGGCTGACTGGCTTAGCGGAATAAGCGTGGTTGACAATCTTACTAAAAGTTAGTATATTAAAGATGTAATTAAATCTATGGTTCATCTTCAGGGCAGGGTGGAATTCCCGACCGGCGGTAATAGTCCGCGACCCGCGTGAGCGGTTGATCCGGTGCAACTCCGGAACCGACAGTATAGTCTGGTATGCAGAAGATGAGACGTTGCCCTTTGCGTAGTGCTTACGTGAACGCCAAGGTCTTGCCCTTCTGCGGCGGGACCTTTTTTGGTGCGTCGCACAAGATGGCCGCTAGGAGGAACAACTAATGGAGAATCGTCAGCAGGGAATCAGTGTTCGGACAATGGTGGAGATGGCGTTGTTTGCCGGTGTCGCTTACGTGCTCATGTTTATCTCGCTCCCCATCATTCCTATCGTACCGTACATGAAGCTCGACCTCAGTGATTTAGTGGTCTTACTGGGAATGAGTGTCTTTGGTCCGGGAGGTGCGGTCTTGATTGCCGCGGTAAAGGAACTGCTCTACTTCGTGTCGACGGGGATGGATATCGTGAACTTTATCGGCATCTTGACGGCATTTATCGCGGACCTGGCCTACATGTTGCCCATCTATGCCGTGTTACGGCAAAAAACACCGACGCTTCGGCGCCAGGTCGTAGCGGTAGCGGTGGGGACGCTAAGTCTGACGGCAGTTCTGTCGTTAGCCAACTGGGGCGTGATTACGCCGCTTTACTTAAAGGTCTGGGGAATGTCATTGGGGCTGCCCGTTAATCAGCTGATCTTGTTTGGGGTCATTCCGTTTAACCTGATTAAGGGCATCGTTCTGGGGATTTTGTTTATCCTCCTGAGCCGGCGCATGGCGGGGTGGCTGCACAAGCACGCCCAGCATTAACCATTTTATGATGAGATGTCTTTTAGGGAGCTGACCACCGTGTCGGCCCCCTTTTTCTATGGTAGACTTACGGTATTGACAAAAGGAGGCGTGACCGTGGAGCCACTAGATTTGATTCATTTACTAAGTGACCAACAGCCCCGTCGTCTGCGGGTGATCGAGAATCTTCTGCGGGGCCGGCGAACGGTCTCGACCCTCTACTGGGGCCAGCGTTACGGGTTGCTGTACCTGCTGGATCTCGATAAGGCGTTGGACCGGGGGGGCTTGGATGTCGTCGCCCGTCAGGTGGTCGCCCAGAAGTGGGCGACGTGGGTGGCTGATGAGCAGCCGGTACTCCAGCTGACCGCGGCAGGGGTGCGGGCCCAAGTGGCGCATCCGACCTATCAGCCGGTGACGTGGGAACGGTGGTCTCAGGTGGACCTTAACGCCGCGCGCCAACGGCTTCTGCTAGCGATTCAGGTGGTCTCCGAGTACGTGCATCAGACCAAGCGGTACTATCCGTTGGCGACCGATCTACCGACCCGTCAAGCCGTCCGGTCCTGGTTCTACCGGATGCGGCGGCCGGAACTGGCGTCAACGATGCTCCAGGCACTGCAGAATAGTCTCGAGCAGTTACCGGAACCGGTCGCGGCGGTTACGACGGCGGGCCTGACGGGCTTTCACCAACCGGGCCTGACGACCCAACAGTTGGCCGGGGACCTCGACCAGACAGCCTGGGAGGTTTACTTGATGCACGTTGATGCGGTCGTGACAATTGCGGCGGCTGCCCGGCAACCGGACCATCCCTTGAATGGCTTACTTGCCACGACCTGGACGTCGCCGGTCACCCGGAGCGCGCAGGCCACACTGGCTGCCGTGACGGCTGGGAGTAGCCTGGACCAGGTGGCTCACCAGCGGAAGATCAAGCCCAGCACTGCGCGGGAACATCTCTTGGAGGCGGCTATCATGTTGCCGCTAACGGCGATTCCGTACCAGCGGTTGATTCCACCGGCTGACCGGACCGCGTTACTGGCAGCATTACCGGTCGACCTCAATGCCTGGGAGTACACAGCACTCTCACCGGAGTTACAACACCGGTACGACTTCTTTACGTTTCGATTATTAGCCATTTGGGAAGGAAAGCGGGGAGCACAACGTGAGTGAAACACTCGAAGAAAGTCTGCAACGGCTCTTTGGCTTCAGCACCTTCCGGGAGGGCCAACGAGCCGCGTTGACCGCGCTAGAAGCGGGTCAGGATACGCTGGCCGTCCTGCCGACTGGGGCGGGAAAGACCCTCATTTATCAGCTGTACGGGTATCGTCATCCGGGGTGTGTGGTGGTCATCTCGCCGTTATTGGCGTTGATGAATGACCAGGTCGACCGGATGCGTATGGCCGGCATCCGGCAGGTCGCGGCGATTACCTCGCTGACCAGTTATGCCGAGCGCCAGGTGATCCTGCAACACTTAGGGGACTACCGGTTCTTGTTTCTGTCGCCCGAGATGCTGGCTCAGCCGCAGATGTTGACCCGGATTCAGCAGTTGACGGTCAGTCTCCTGGTGGTCGACGAGGCCCACTGTATCGTCCAGTGGGGGCCCGATTTCCGGCCCGAATACCTCCTGCTGGGGGCGATTCGGGATAGGTTGCGGCAACCGTTGACCCTGCTGTTGACGGCGACTGCCGACCGTCAGACGCGCCAGGAAATCACCAAGCAGATGCGGGTGACCCCGACGGTCGTGGCGGAGTCCGTCAATCGGCCCAACGTTTTTTTGGATGTCGAACGGGTCAACGACGAGACGGAAAAGCAGGAGCGCTTGCTGGCGCTGGTTTCACAGCTTGCCCAGCCCGGCGTGGTCTATTTCTCCAGTAAGCAGCAGGCGACCGACACGGCTGACTGGCTGCGGGACAAGACGGGCCTGCCAATCGCGGCCTATCATGCGGGATTATCCAGCGAGGACCGTTTTAAGATTCAGCAGCAGTTCATGGCCGGCGACTTGGCAGTGATCTGTGCCACCAGTGCTTTTGGTATGGGCATCGATAAGAACGACGTCCGGTTCGTGATTCACTATCATCTGCCAGCCGACCTGGGGAGCTACGCCCAGGAGATGGGCCGGGCCGGGCGAGATGGGCAGCCCAGCGTGGCAATCCTGCTGTACGCGCCAGGAGATGAGCGCTTGCCCCGGGCGCTAAATGAAGCCAATCGGCCGGATGAGACCACGATTCAGCGGTTTTATGCGCGCCCCGCGGCGTTTAGCGTCGATGACCCGGGCATTGCCTTACTGACCTTCTACCGGAATCATGGTATCTCGGCGGGAGCCGTGAGCGCACTTTTTGCGCGGCGTGAGCAGGAACGCGCCCGGGCACTGCAGCAGATGCTGGGGTACGTGCGGACGACCGATTGTCTGCGGCATAACTGGTTGCAGGCCTTTGATGAAACGGCACCAGCGCATGACGCGACGACCTGCTGTGCCCCGGCGGATGTCTCCGTGGATTTGGCGGCGTTGGGGTTACAGCAAACCCAACAACCGGTCGCAGCGGCGCCCTTGAGCGATTGGCGTGAACGCCTGGCAGCCCTATTTTTATCGAATAATTAAGGAATTCGGGTGTGGGGTATGGTACAATTATCGGGAAAGATTTTCAGGGAGGTTAGATGATGAGTCAGAAGCGTGACGAGCACACGACAAAGGAAGAGACGTCCCATCCGTGGGAACAATCGTTTGCCGATGATCGCGATGATCAAGGCAACCTGTCTCGGACGAAAATGCGCCGACAGAATCATAGCAATACCATGGTGACGGTGGTGTTGGTGGCCATTATTGTGGTCATCGCCGCTGCCTCATTGGTTTACGGTCTGGCCCGGCAGAGTTCGGTCAACCGGCCGCAAAATACGGAAAAAGTCGCCGCCAGCTCCTCGAGCTCGAAGGCGACTTCTTCGACCAGTCATAAAAAAAAGGCCGAGAAGTCTGCGGCAACGTCTAGCAGCCGCCAAAAAGCGACGAAGGCAAAAACGACGGCGAGTTCTACGACGGACGTAACGGCTAGCAACTCTGCGACGACTGAGTCTAGTACGGCGTCGTCAACCGAGTCCAGTACAACGTCGTCAGCTAGCAGCAGCTCAACCACTGGGAGCAAGTACGCCACGGTCGAATCCGGTCAAGGAATTTACCGGGTCGCCACGAACGCGGGCATCTCGGTTCAAAAGTTGATGGAATTAAACGGCATGTCGTCGGGGGCCACGGTGCATCCAGGTCAACGATTACGGGTCAAGTAGAAAATTTTAAACGTCTAAATAGGGAGTTCGATACAGATGGAGAAGCAAGGGTTACAGGTCGCTATCGACGGTCCAGCATCCGCCGGCAAGAGTACGGTCGCCAAGATTGTGGCACAACGGTTCAACTACATTTACTGCGATACGGGTGCGATGTATCGCGCCATCACTTGGAAAACGCTGCAGGCTGGCGTGGATCTCAATGATGAGACCAAGATTAAGGACTTGCTGGATCACAGCACGATTCGGTTCGAACCGGGGACACCGGTCCAGAAGGTTTTCGTAGACCAGACCGATGTGACGTTGGCGATTCGCCAACCAGACGTGACCAATTCTGTCTCCGCGGTCTCCGCGTTACCCGCTATCCGGCAGGAGCTCACGGAACGCCAACGGCAGATTGCTGATGCTGGGGGCATCGTGATGGACGGCCGTGATATTGGCTCAACTGTCCTCCCCGACGCCGAAGTCAAGATTTTCTTGGTTGCCAGCGTTGAAGAGCGGGCCCAGCGGCGCTTGAAGGATAATGCGGCTAAGGGGATTACCACGCCGTTAGCCACGTTAAAGTATGAGATCGAAGAGCGGGACCGGAAAGACTCGACCCGTAAGGTCTCACCGCTAACGCAGGCGGCCGACGCGATTCGCTTAGATACCACCTCGTTATCGATTGAACAAGTTGCTGATCGGATCTCAGAAATCATTTCCGAAAAAGAATTGCAACAGAAATAGGCATTTTACTAGCTTTTATCGCTATAATCAGATAAAATGGTGTTTAGAGTTGTCGCAAGGAGGAAATATTCGCATGAGTGAAAATGGTACGAGTCAAAACAATGATAACAATGATTTGCTGAACGCGCTGAACAGCGTGGACAACGTTAAAATCGGTGATGTCGTTAAGGGTGAAATCTTAGCCGTCGACGACGATCAACAAGCAATTGTTGGTATCGGTGAAACTGGTATCGAAGGGGTTGTTCCAAAGAAGGAACTTTCCACGAAGCCAGTTGATGATATTAAATCAGTAATTAAAGTCGGGGACGTTTTAGACCTCGTCGTAATCTCACGTATCGGTAACGATAAAGAAGGCGGGAGCTATTTGCTCTCACAACGTCGTTTGGAAGCCCGTAAGGTTTGGGACGACATTCAAAAGGAATTCGAAGCTGGTCACACGTTGACTGCCCCTGTTACCCAAGTGGTTAAGGGTGGGTTAGTTGTTGATGCCGGTGTTCGGGGCTTCGTCCCAGCATCGATGGTATCCGACCACTTCGTTGAAGATCTTTCACAGTTCAAGGGCCAAACCCTGGAATTCAAGATTGTGGAAATCGAACCTAGCGAAAACCGTCTGATCTTATCTCACCGGGCCATCGTTGAAAAAGAACGGGCCGCTCAACGTGAAGAGATTATGGCTAAGTTACAAGCCGGCGATACGGTTGAAGGCAAGGTTGCGCGTTTGACCAACTTTGGTGCCTTCGTTGATCTTGGCGGCGTGGATGGTTTAGTTCACGTTTCCGAAATCGCCTACGAACGGGTTGAAAAGCCTAGTGACGTTCTGAAGGTTGGCCAAGACGTTAAGGTTAAGGTCTTATCCGTCGATCCAGAACGTGACCGGATTTCCCTGTCCATCAAGCAAACCTTACCAGAACCATGGGATGGTATCGAAGAAAAAGCACCACAAGGTAGCGTCTTAGACGGAACTGTTAAGCGTCTGACCAGCTTTGGTGCCTTCGTTGAAGTCTTCCCTGGCGTTGAAGGTTTGGTTCACATTTCCCAAATTTCTCACCAACACATTGCGACGCCTGCTGACGTCTTGAAGGTTGGTCAAGAAATCAAGGTTAAGGTCTTAGATGTTCGTCCAGACGATCACCGTTTGGCATTGTCCATCAAGGCCCTTGAAGAAAAGCCACAATCCGCTGACGAAGGTTCTGAAGACCGGAGCAG
>DXGJ01000010.1 GCA_019113985.1 Candidatus Levilactobacillus faecigallinarum | reverse complement strand
CTTGGCTTAGTTCCAGTACCAAACAAAGGGCCATTCTAAAATTACAAAAGTTAACCATTAAAGTCGGTTACCCCGATCAAATTGATCCATTCTATACGCGTCTTCAGGTCGACACCACAAAAACCTTTTTTGATAACATTCAACACTTCGACGAAATTAAAGCTACCCATGAATTCGCCCAATGGGGAACACCCGTCAATCGGGAAAAATGGGACATGAGTGCCAACGTTGTGAATGCTTATTATTCGCCTGATAATAACGAAATCGTTTTTCCGGCCGCTATTTTGCAAGCACCATTTTATGACCTGCATCAATCTGCAAGTGCTAATTACGGTGGTATCGGAGCTGTTATGGCTCATGAAATATCACATGCATTTGATAACAACGGCGCTCATTTCGACGAATCAGGAAATTTAAACAATTGGTGGACACCTGCTGATTTAACACACTTTAACCGCCTAGCAGATGCAATGATCACCGAGTTTGATGGTCACCCCATCGCCGGCAAGACTGTTAACGGTAAGCTAACTGTCTCCGAAAATATCGCCGATGCCGGTGGACTTAGTTGCGCCCTAGCAGCAACTAAAGAAATAGCGAATCCCAGTTTACGCGACTTCTTCATTAACTGGGCAACCATTTGGCGTTCCAAGGCAACCCTAGAGTTTGACCAGTTTCTCCTCTCAGTCGATGTCCACGCGCCTGACAAACTGCGCGCTACTATTCAGGTCCAAAACCTCGATGACTTCTACACCATCTTCGACGTCCAACCGGGCGACGGCATGTATTTGGCACCGGAGCAGCGGGTGCATATCTGGTAGGTATTACGCTAAGGAGTTGACTTTATGGTATATTCTCCAAAATTTTCAATTAATGAACGTCTCATTAAACATGATCTTTACGAAGCAGTGAATGCCGATTGGGAAAAACACACAGTTATTCCGGAAGACCAATCACAAACCGGCACCTTTGATAATCTGGCTAGAGATGTTCAAAGCACGTTGATGCGAGACTTACAGGACTTAGCCACTGGTAAAATAAAACCTTCTAATTTACCCATGCATGAATTAAGAAATTTTTATCAAGTTGCTAATGATTCTGTACGTCAACTTGCTGACGGCACACAACCTCTTAAAAAATTTCTAACCAAAATCACCCGTTTACGTACTCTCTCCGACTTAGTTGCCCACCTACCGGAATTTTGTGAACTTGACATTCCTTTACCGTTTACATTGAGCGTCTTCCCCGACATGCAAGATGCCACAACCTATATTCTTTACCTTGATGTTCCAAAATTAATTTTGCCTAACAAGAGTTATTACACATCCCCAACACCAGCTACCCAAAACCTACTGACTGTATACCAGAAAACTGCCGAGCGTCTACTGCGTAGGTTGGACTATTCTGCAGGAGCAGCCACGCAATTGGTAAATCGCACTCGACAGTTTGATGCACATCTATACCCTCATATGAAGGCACCGGAAGACCTCTATGACATGGACACCTATTACAACAGCCTATCTCTTACCGAGATCAATAGTCTCATCCCTCAGCTCAGATTTCCTGAACTTACGACTAAGCTTTTAGGCCGTCGCCCAAATCGTCTCGTAACACCGGAGCCCGACTACCTTAAGTCACTAGGGAGCCTGCTAACAGAAGAAAATTTCTCACTAATCAAGAGCTGGTTACTAGTTAAAACGGTCATGGCAAATAGTCAATTCTTAACAGATGAACTACGTGTACTTGGTAATACTTACAGTCGAGCTCTCTATGGTCAGAAGATTGCTATATCCCGTCAGAAGTTTATTTTTCACCTTGCTAAGACTTATTTCAATCAGGCTATTGGCGACTATTACGGACGCCACTATTTCGGCGAGGAGGCAAAGCAAAACGCCCATGATATGGTTATGACCTTAGTCGCTATTTATAAGCAACGCCTTCGACAGAACACGTGGCTCTCTTCAACAACGCGTCAATTTGCCTTAAAGAAGCTTGATAAACTAGTTATTCACGTTGGCTATCCCGACCAGTTGTCGCCCATTTACAATTCACTTTTAGTTGACCCCTCAAAGTCGTTTTTCGATAACATTCAACACTTAAAGCAAACGACTCGCCAATTCAACTTCCATTGTTGGGAACAATCTGTAGACCAATCATTATGGACGTTACTGAGTGGTGCTGACGTAAACGCCTACTATTCTCCCAGAAATAATGCTGTCTTTTTTCCGGCTGCAATTCTTCAGCCCCCCTTTTATGACCTTAAACAAACGTCAAGTGCCAACTATGGTGCAATTGGCGCTGTAATGGGTCATGAAATCTCACACGCATTCGATGCAAACGGTTCCCACTTTGACGAGTTCGGCAACCTTCACAATTGGTGGACCAAATCTGATTTCAATAATTTTCAAAAACTTAATCAAAAGATGATTTCAGAGTTTGATGGCGCCATCACGGATGGTCAGAAAATAAATGGCACGTTAACCCTTACCGAAAATACGGCCGATGCTGGTGGCCTCAGCTGTGCTCTATCCGCAACTAAGGCACTACCAGCTTACAATCTACGAACATTTTTCATGAGCTGGGCAATGGTGTGGCGTAGCAAATACACACCAGAAAGCTTAAATACACTACTCTCTACCGACTCCCACGCACCGGCAAAGGCCAGAGTCAACCTCCAAGTCCAAAACCTCGACGACTTCTACACCACCTTCGATGTCCACCCAGGTGACGGCATGTATTTGGCACCGGAGCAGCGGGTGCATATCTGGTAAACGAGGCTTCAAAACTAGCTTCCGAAAAAAGGAGATAATTCTTATGACACCAAACGCAATTCGCAACTTTAATCCAAATGACCTCGACCCGACCCGTTACCGGGAGGACTTCTACGAGGCCGTCAACGGTAAATGGGCCGCCCGGACCGCCATCCCCGCCGACCACATCACCGTTGGCGGGTCCATGGACCTGGTCGACAATATCGAACAGATTCTCCGCCGGGATTTCGAAGACCTCTTAACCGGCAAACGCGCCCCGGAACGACCAGAAATGGCCGAGTTCAAGAAATTCTACGCCCTCACCCGGGATTTTGACCGACGAGACGCAGACGGAACCGCCCCCCTGCGGCCCGTGCTGCAACAAATCGCCGCACTCCAGGACTACGCCGACCTCAGCAACCAGCTAGCCGACCTGATTCTAGCCGACCGGGTCACGCCCGTCGTGGCCTACCTCGACGCCGATATGCGGGACACCGCCAACTACGCCCTTCAGCTGGACGCCCCCGACCTGTTCCTGCCCGACAAGACCTACTACACCAGCGACAACCCCGACGCCCCTAAACTCTTAGCCGTTTACACCGACATGGCCACCCGCCTACTCGAGGCCAGCGGGTACACCCCCGCCGGCGCGGCTCACGAAGTTGACCAGGCCAAGCAATTCGACGCGCTCTTGGCCCCAACAGTGAAATCCTCTGAGGAACTCGCCGACGACGTGAAACGCTACAATCCCCGGCCCCTCAAGGACGTGGCCGCTAAGATCCAGGCAATTGACCTCAGCGCGACCATCACGGCACTGTTACACGCCACCCCAGAACGGGTCATCGTCACCCAACCAGCCTACTACGATGCGTTAAACGACCTCCTGAGCCCCGCCAACTTCCCGTTGGTCCGGAGCTGGATGCTGGTCCACACCGTGGTCGGTGCGGCGGGCCTGCTCGACGAACAGACCCGGCAGACCGGGAACGCCTTCCGAGCCGCCATCTCCGGTCAAAAGCAGGCGTTTTCGCCCAAGAAGGCCGCCTACCACCTGGCCGCCAGCACCTATGACCAGGTCGTCGGGGACTACTACGGTCGCACCTACTTTGGCCCAACTGCCAAGGCCGACGTGGCCCAGATGGTTCGCAAGATGGCCGGCATCTATGAGCACCGCTTAGCCAACAACGACTGGTTGAGTCCGGCGACCCGTGACAAGGCCATCCTGAAGCTTCAGAAGCTCAACATCAAGGTCGGTTATCCCGACCAGTTGGACCCCTTCTACGCTCAACTGACGGTGACCCCCGGGGAATCGCTCTTCGCTACCGTCGAGCGTTTTAACCGCCTGCGTACCGTCGATGAGTTTGCCCACTGGGGCCAGCCGGTCGACCGCACCAAGTGGTACATGAGCGCTTGGATCGTTAACGCCTACTACGACCCCCAGAAAAACGAAATCGTCTTTCCAGCCGGAATCCTCCAGGCACCCTTCTACGACCTCAAGCAATCCAGCAGTGCCAGCTACGGCGGCATCGGCGCGGTCATCGCCCACGAGATCTCCCACGCCTTTGACAACAACGGCGCGCAGTTCGACGAGAATGGGAACTTACACAACTGGTGGACCGACGCCGACCTGGCCCACTTCAGGGACCTATCGCAGGCCATGATTGACGAGTTCAATGGCATCCCCTACGCCGGTCAGACGGTCAATGGCAAGCTGACCGTCTCCGAAAACATCGCCGACGTGGGTGGCCTAAGCTGTGCCCTGGAGGCGGCTAAGGACGAACCCAACGTTGACCTCGAAGCCTTCTTCATCAGCTACGCGCTAAGTTGGCAAATGAAATCGACCACCGAGTACATGCAGTTCCTACTCGCCGTCGACGTCCACGCACCCGAAAAGCTCCGGACCAACGTCCAGGTCGAGAACTTCGCGGAGTTCTACCAGACCTTCGACGTGCAGCCCGGCGACGGGATGTACCTGGCACCGGAAAACCGGGTCCAAATCTGGTAAGTCAAAAAGCGTCCAATCGGGATTCCCGACTGAACGCTTTTTGATTACCACGACAAAAGCACCGCCACGTAAAGTTTTCACGTGACGGTGCTCGCTTGGTTATTCAGCTTGTTTGGTACTCTCACGCAAGACCAGTTCGGTCCCCACGGTCACCCGTTCGGCCGTGGTGCGCCCGGTCTGTAACCGATTCTCAACCATGTCGACCGCTGTAGACCCCAACAGCTCGGTGTTGACGTGCACCGTGCTGAGTTCAGGGAAGACGTACTTGGCGATGGTAGTATCGTTGAACCCAATCAGGCTGACCTGGTCGGGCACGGTAATGTGGTTCTCCCGCAAGGCCTTCAGGGCACCAGCCGCCATCGGGTCGTTGGTGACGAAGAAGGCACTGGGCAAATCATCGCCCAGGTCGTCAATCGCCTTCATCATCTGTTCATAACCTGACTGGTTGGTATAGTCACCACCATAGACCAGCTTCGGGTCGTAGGCGTCGCGCGCCTGCATCTCCTGCTTAAAGGCCCGTAGCCGTTGATCGACCACTTCCATCTGCTTGTCGGTGGTCCACTCGGTCCCGTGTAGCAGACCGATGCGGTGTTGGCCCTGCTCCCAGAAGAAGTCGATGACCTGCCGAACGGCGAACTGAAAGTCGGTGACCACGGAATCGTACCCGTAGCAGAGCTGGTCGTGGTCGACGAAGACCAGGTTCGGCGTTAACCGCGCCATGGCCGCGACCTGCTGATTGCTGAATTTCCCAATCGCGATGATGGCATCGACGTCGGGGTCGATGGCGTTCAGGTCGTTTTGGAAGGTCCGCATGGTCAGGAAGTGCCGCTGTTCGCCACGCTTCTCGAGACCCAGCCGAATCGACATGTAGTACAGGTCGTCGAGCTCCTTGGTCTCGGAATACCACTGAACGATGGCAATCTTCAATTGCTTATCGGGCATTGCCGGTCGGCGTTTGAGCTTGGTGTAGTTCAGGTCCTCCGCCACTTCAAATATCTGTTTTCGCGTGTGCTCACTGACCGAAAGCGTTCGGTCGTAGTTGAGGACCCGCGAAACGGTGGCTAGGGACACCCCTACGTTCTTCGCAATGTCTTTTAAGGTTGCTGCCATCGTTCTCCATCTCCTTATACACTCATTCTTATGCGAGTTGGGCCAGGAACTTGTCCAGCGCGGTCTGCCCTTGGGCATCGCGCTTGAAGACCCCGGCGTCGGCCAGAACCCGGGCGAAGACGTCCCCAATCGCCTGGTGGATGATTGGCGTGACGTTCTCGGCCGTAATCTGGTTAGTTGCCTTCAACTGGTCGGCCCAGGCTTGATGCATGGGCGCAATCTGGTTTGGCTGGTCCAAAAGGTACTTGGTCACTTCGGCCATCTCGGTCTTGAGACGCGCCGGTAAAATGGCCCGGCCCATGACTTCAATCAACCCAATGTTTTCTTTTTTAATGTGTTGCACGTCCTGATGCGGGTGGAAGATGCCATCGGGGTACTGCTCCGAGGTCTGGTTATCCCGTAAGACCAGGTCCAGCACGAAGTCAGCGCCATCGCGGTAAGCAATCGGCGTGACCGTGTGGTGCCGGGTCCCGTTGGTGTAGGCGCGCACGTCAACACTTTCGTCGGAATAGTCGATCCAGTGGTCCATCACCTTAACGGCGGCGTTGATCAGTGCTTCGGGCTTAGTTCCCCGTAACCGCAAGTCGGTCATTGGCCATTGGACAACGCCAGCCGTAACGCCAGCGATGCCCAGGTCGAATTCCCGGTCTAACGGTGCCTTCATCATCGGGAAGGTATGTTTGCCCCCCTGATAATGGTCGTGGCTCAACATCGAGCCGCCCACGATTGGCAGGTCGGCGTTGCTCCCCACGAAGTAAGTTGGGAACTGGTGCACGATTTCCAACAGGTTGGTAATCGCGTGCTGGTCGACCTTCATCGGCCGGTGTTCCTGAGACAGGAAGATGGCGTGTTCGGCGAAGTAGGCGTACGGCGAGTACTGGAAGCCCCAGGTCTCGCCACCCAGCGTCAACCGCACGATGCGGTGTTCACTCCGGGCGGGATAGCCTAACCGGCCCAAGTACCCCTCGTTGGTCATGCAGAGTTGGTCTAGCGGATAACCCGTCTTGGGTTGGTTCCGTGCCGCCGCAATCGCCTTGGGGTCCTTTTCCGGCTTGGACAGGTTAATCGTGATTTCCAAGTCACCGGCCGCCGTATCGGCGTCGAACACCACGTTGCGCGCGATGTTACGGGTCTTGATGTAGTTGTTGGCCCGGCTCAGCTGGTAGAACCAGTCGGTCGCGTCGCTAGGGCTAACCTGGTAACGGTCCCAGAAGCCGCGGTTCAACGCAGATGGAAGTGGCGTCATCAAGTCCATCAACTGGGCTTCCAAAATTTCACGCTCACTTGGCGTGTCCTTAATCTTGGCATGGGTAATCGCCGTTTCAACCAAGGCGTTGACCAGATCGACGGGGTCGTTCCCTTCGCTGGCCTGGGTCTGACCGTCGCCGATTAAGGCGTAGATTCGGTTTTCGACGTACTGCTTATCGAGGGCCATGTAAGGTGACGGCGAGGCCACGATTTGGTCTAAAAAGGCTTGTAACGTGTCCTGTGCCATTACTTGGTCGCCCCGTTCCGGTCATCGTAGCCAGCTGGATGGGTCTGCTTCCAGTTCCAGGCCGTCGCGATGATGTCTTCCACGTTGTCAAACTGTGGCTTCCAGTTCAAGACCTTCCGGGCCTTGTCGCTGGCCGCAATCAAGGTACTTGGGTCACCGGCACGACGCGGCGCCATCTTGGCGGGAATCGGCTTACCCGTGACCTTCCGGGCAGCTTCCAACATTTCCTTGTTGGAGAAACCGGTTGAGGAACCCAGGTTAAAGGCATCACTGTCGTGACCGGCCTTTAGGTATTCGAGGGCCAGGATGTGGGCGTCAGCTAAGTCAACCACGTGGACGTAATCCCGGACGTTGGTCCCGTCCTTGGTTGGGTAATCGTCACCGAAGATGGACAGCTCGTCCCGTTCGCCAGCGGCTACTTCTAAGATAATGGGAACCAGGTGGGTTTCAGGATGGTGGTCTTCACCAATGCTGCCATCGGGCTTCGCCCCGGCAACGTTGAAGTACCGCAGCGCGATGAACTTGATGCCATAGGCTTCGTCGGACCACCGCATGATTTTTTCCATCATCAGCTTGCTCTCGCCGTAAGGGTTGGTTGGCACTTGCGGGTCGGTTTCCTTGATGGGAATCTGCTTGGGTTCGCCGTAGGTTGCGGCCGTGGAGGAGAAGACGATCTTCTTCACGTTGTGTTGGTTCATGACCTCCAGCAAGGAGACCATGCCAGCCGTGTTGTTGTCGAAGTACTTCAGCGGCTTCTTCATGGATTCGGGCACCACGGAGAAGGCGGCGAAATGAATCACACCTTCGATGTCTTCCTTGTCAAACACGCCGTTCAAGAAGTCCTGGTCGCGCACATCACCTTCGTAAAAGCGCGCCTTGGCGTTCACGGCTGCCCGGTGGCCCGTAACCAAGTTATCAACAACGGCCACGTCATACCCTTTTTCAATCAACCGATCGACTGCGTGTGACCCAATGTAGCCAGCACCACCTAAAACTAAAACTGTCATAACCGAGTTCCTCCTCTTATCTTATGTTGTTAACGTTATTGAAATGATTGCGAATAACCGCGGTTCCTTCCGGCCATCCCGGGCTGGAACGCCGTGGACACGACTTAGAGCTTCACCAAACCCGTGAATCTCTAAGCTCGGTCTTTGTGTAAGCCGAGTAACCCACTCGACTAACACAAACGACACAGGCTGAGCCCAATGGCCTCCAGGAACCTTAAATAGCTGTCAAAGTACCAGCTTATCTTCTATTCACCCGTTTCATGGTAACACCGTTATGGGTCACCACGAGTTCAGCCGTGAGGGTCGCACTTTTAGGGCTCAGTGGTGAAATTCTGGTTAGTCAGCGTCTCGTGCTGGCTTACCAGAAGGCCGAGCTTGAAGACAAGTGGGTTCCTTGGCTTCAAGTCGTGCCCACCACGTTCCAGCCCTAAAAGTGTGACCCGGTAAGGCGCGGTCATTTTCTAACTAAATGCTTTACTTGGTTAATTCCCGGGGACCGTCGTCCAAGTGGGCGATGTAGAATTCGGCCGGGTGACCGATGGCGTCTTCGTAGACCTTACCAACGGTCTGTTCGAAGGTGTCCACGTTGGCTTCCTTAACAATGGCAATCGCACAGCCACCGAAACCGGCACCCGTCATCCGGGCACCCAGCACACCTGGTTGGGCCCAAGCAGCTTCCACCAGGGTATCCAGTTCCTTCCCGGTTACGGCAAAATCGTAATGCAGGGAGATGTGGGAAGCGTTGACCAGCTTGCCGAAGGTCTCCAAGTCGTTGGCTTGCAAGGCCTTGTAAGCCCGCAACGTCCGCTGGTTTTCAACCACCGCGTGCCGCGCCCGTTTGATCAAGATGTCGTCGTTGACCAGGTAGCTGTTCTCGTCGAACTCGTCGCCGTTCAGGTCACCCAAGGTCTTGATGTCCAGCTTAGTCTGTAAACGACGGAGGGCTTCTTCACATTGTGCCCGCCGTTCGTTGTACTTGGAATCGGTGAGTTCCCGGCGCTTCTTGGTGTTCATGATAACCACCACGTAGTCGCCCATCTTGACCGGCGCGTATTCGTACTTCAACGTGTTGGTGTCGAGTAAGATGGCTTGGTCCTTCTTGCCCATTCCTACGGCGAATTGGTCCATGATTCCGGTGTTCAGACCCAGGTAGTCGTTTTCAACTTGTTGGCCGACCTTGACCAGTTCCACGCGGGAAATGTCCATGTCGTAAGCCTTTAGCAGAATCTCACCCATCAGCATTTCAACCGATGCGGATGAAGATAAGCCGGAACCATCTGGCAGGTTCCCATGAACGAAGAGGTCAAACCCATGGTCGATGCTCTTGCCCTGCTTAGCTAACTCGAACAACATCCCCTTAAAGTAGTTGGTCCAGCTGGCAGCCTTGTCGTACTTGAGGTCATCCAGTGACCAGGTAATCACGCCGGCTTTAGGCAAGTTGGCGGAATACATCCGGACGGTCCGGTCATCGCGCTTGGTGAACGCGCCGAACGTCCCTAAGCTGATAGCGGCTGGGAACACGTGGCCTCCGTTGAAGTCGGTGTATTCACCAATCAGATTGATCCGACCCGGTGAAAAGAAGACCCGTTCTGGTGCAGCATCAAAAGTTTCTTGGTATTCGGTAGCAAGGCTCGCAAAGTCCATGACGATTAACTCCTTCTGTTTTTTAGTAAAGTTTTACCATAGTTTTAGTATACGGCCATCTAACGGGCTTGTCAATCAAAAGATAAACCGCTTCCAACCCCGTGAATCAGCCAATTAGTCGTATGCATTGTAAATAAAAACCCCAGGCTTATTGGTCTGAGGTTTCTCTATCCTGAGCTAGTTTTCGTCGCCGATAGATTTACCAGCGGCCTTTTCAGCCCGTAACTTCTTTTCCAAATCATTGACGATTTCCGCGTGCCGCTTCTCGGAGAGGGAAATCTTCTTGAAGTAGACGAAGGCGGCAATAATCAGCAACACGATTGGAATGTAGAACATAAACATTCTGAATTGTAACAAGCCACTCGCAGAAATGTCGCTTGGCTTGGCGTTTCCAGTCATCCCGGATTGTAAGGCCGCAATCATGACAACCCCGTTGGCGAAGGCCCCGGCCAGCTTATCAATCAATGGTCGAACCGATAACGTCACGGATTCGTTCCGTGTCCCATTCTTCCATTGTCCATATTCCACACTGTCGGTGATGGTCATCAACGCAGCTAGGAAAATCATGGGGTATGGGAAGAAGTAGATGGCAACAGCGACCAATACCAAGGTAACGTTCGTCCCAGCAAACAGGAACATTAGGTACCCAATCAGCATCATGGAAATCCCACCGACGTAAACGCCGCGACGCTTGATAACCTGAACAACGAATGGGAAGAGGATAACTGAGACAATTCCCAAGGCCGTGGTAATCATCCCGACCTTTGAGTAGGAACCCGCATCCCCGACCACGTAACGGAAGTAGTAGATCAACAGGGAGTTGGTCACAACATAACCGAACGCGAACAGGAAGTAAGACAATGCCAACCACATCAGCTGGTCATTTTCACCAATCGCCTTGAAGACGTCGCGTAAACGCGTCTTCTCGGTGTTTTCTCGAATCAAGTTCTTTTGTTCATGGGTCCCGAAGGCCGCCGTGCAGGCCCCTAAGAAGGAAATAATCCCAATAACAATGGCGAATCCTAACCAACCGGCACGGGTTTCGGTTCCGCCGGT
This sequence comes from Candidatus Levilactobacillus faecigallinarum, assembly GCA_019113985.1. Lineage (GTDB taxonomy): Bacteria > Bacillota > Bacilli > Lactobacillales > Lactobacillaceae > Levilactobacillus > Levilactobacillus faecigallinarum. The sequence continues at coordinate 11,523 of DXGJ01000010.1, read as the reverse complement.
AGCACCGGAGAACTTCGAGGAGAAGAAGACTACCAACGGAATAACCACGATGGCCGTTCCTTGCGCCCCAATCGTGGACCCGAACCGGGCAATCGTCCCGAACTTGGTCCGCGTGTTGGAATCAACACTCAGGGCTGGCAACATGGACCACAGAGCGATATCTTTGAATGAATAGAAAATATCCAAGATAACGAAAACGATGATGAAGGCAATTAAGTAACCCATATCGCTCTTGTCCGCTAAGCCCCCTAGCGGCGTAAAGATGAGAATCAACGCAATCGCACTGATCAACCCACCGCCTAACAACCAAGGTTTAAACTTGCCCCAGCGGGTCCGCGTGTTATCGACCACCCCACCAATCATGGGGTCGAACGCAATTTCAACTAACCGGATGATGACCAGAACCGCACTAACGATTCCAATCATTTGTTTTGAATTGGCACCCGACGTAAACAGAACACTGGTTACGAAAATCGGGAAGTACGTGTTCAACGTGGCGTAAAACGCGTCATGGCCGAACGCCCCGAAGGCATAAGATAAATACTGCTTGACTTGATTCATAGCTCTTCTTCACACCTTTCAAATATCATCGTCACCCATCAACTAAGCCGATTAATGGTAACGGTGCTCAATAATCTTGGAGAGAACCTCGTTTCGCTTCTGGGACTTCGCCATATCGAACCGGCTCTCTTCCAGATTGTTGAAGTCCTGGGCCAACAGCGTTGCTTCCAGATACAGGGTCAGCTGCCGTTTGATGTATAACTTATTTTCCTCATCCGGCCGTTGGGCGTTACCCCCCAAGACCGCCGCAGCGAATTCCGCTGGGTCTAACGTAAGCTTATCGTTGTTCATGGAAATACCCTCTTCCAAGGCGCCCCATCCGGACACCCTTAAGTAAATAATTGGCACTAAAGTTTTAAGTAAATGTAAGCGCTTTACGATTGTTATTCTAAGGTCTTCTCGGAAATGTTGCAACCTTTTTCATTGTGCTATTTTACACATAAAATCGGCTGAAATCGGTTGGTTAAACGATTGCAACCGGTTGTATTTTTAGAGTAAAAAATTTAGTAAACGTGTTAACGACTACTAAAAAACGCCGTGTTTCCACCAGATTCTAATCCAGTGGAAACACGGCGTTTGCTTTTATATTGTTGTTAGTTGACTGAAGCTACGTAAGCCTTCAGTGCCTGTTCATACTTGGCTAACCGGGCCTGAGCGGCGTCTGCCGTCTGGTCACTGGTCCCGATGTAGAACTTGACTTTGGGTTCCGTCCCGGAAGGTCGGATGCAGATCCAGGTCCCATCGTTGAGCCAATACTTCAAGACGTTTGATTCGGGCAGGTCAATCGGACTGGTCGTCCCATCCGCCAACGTCTTGGTGCTGGTGGCGAAGTCCTCCACGGCGTCGATGCTACTGCCGGCAAAGTCCTGCGGCGCGTTCTCCCGGAACTCGCTCATCAGGTGGGCCATCTGCTGGGCACCGTCGACCCCGTCGAATTGCTCGAAGGTGGTCTTTTCGGCGAAGTAGCCATAGGTCGCGTAGAGCTCTTCGATACCGTCGTACAGGGTCATCCCCCGTTGCTTATAGTCCGCCGCCACTTCGGCCAGCAGGACCGTCGATTGAATGGCGTCCTTGTCACGAACGAACGGCTTGATCAGGTAACCATAACTCTCTTCAAATCCGAAGAGGAAGGTGTGGTCGTGATTGGTCTCGTACTGGTGAATCTGCTCGGCAATAAACTTGAAGCCGGTCAGTACGTTCTTCATCTCAACACCGTAGGCTGCCGCAATCTTGGTCGCGAGTTCGGTGGAGACGATGGACTTGACCACCCGTCCGTCGGCTGGCAATTGGCCGGCCTGCTTCCGGGCCTTCAGGATGTAGGCCAACAGGATCGAGGCAATCTGGTTCCCCGTCAAGAGTTGGTACTCACCGTTAGGCTGACGCACGGCGGCACCTAACCGGTCGGCGTCCGGGTCGGTGGCGACTAACAGGTCCGCCCCTTCCTGCTTGCCCAAGGCGATCGCCATATCAAAAGCTTCGGGGAACTCGGGGTTCGGGAAGGCCACGGTTGGAAACTCGGGGTCGGTGATGGCTTGTTCCGGCACCATGGTAAAGTTCTCGAAACCGGCCTTGCGTAGGGCCCGTTCGCCAATAACTTTCCCGGTCCCGTGCAACGGCGTGTAGATCAGCTTCATGGTCTTGCCGACTTGCTTGATCAACTCGTGGTTGATGGTCACACTGGTCACATTTTCCAGGTAAGGTTGGTCGACGTTTTCACCGATAATCTGCATCAGCTTGTCCGCACGAAGTTGCCGTTCGTCGGCCACCTGAATGGCGAAGACGTCCTTGGCAGAGCGTACGAAGTCGGTAATCATATCCGAGGCCTTAGGTGGCATCTGACCGCCATCGGGACCGTAAATTTTATACCCGTTATATTGCTTGGGGTTGTGGCTGGCGGTAATCATGATGCCCATCGCCGTGTTCAAGTGCCGCACCGCAAACGACAACTCGGGCGTGGGCCGCAAGTCGTCAAAGACGAAGCTGGGAATGTTGTGTGCCCCCAAGACCCGGGCCGCCTCGTTGGCGAACTCGGTGGAGTGGTAGCGGGAGTCAAAACTGATGGCGACCCCGCGTTGCTTGGTTGCCGCATCTAGGGTGTCCAGGTAACGGGCGACCCCTTCGGTGGCTTGCCGCACCGTGTAAACGTTCATCTGACCGATGCCGGGGCCCATCACGCCCCGCATGCCGGCCGTCCCAAAGCTCATGGGACCGCTAAAGGCCGCCTCAAGCGCCTCATCGTTGCCCGCCATGGCGTCGAGTTCCTTACGAACTTCGGGTAACATGGTCGGTTGGTTCTGCCAAACGGCATAGTTTTCTTGCCAACTCATTCTCGAATCTCTCCTTTACTTAAATCATCACAGTCTTAATGATAGCAGACTCTAGCGCGGCTCGCCGCAACCAAAGTCCTTAATTTGCCGCTAATGTCGGCTTATTTCCGAACGTATTGGTAGCGAATCGTGTGGGTGACCGCCTGGTTCGCTGGCAACACGATGTCGCCAAAGTCTGGGTGGTGAATCGCGTCGGGTAGGTTCTGGGCTTCCAGCGCCAGGGCATTGTAGTCGCGAACTGCCGCACGCTTAGGGTCGGTCGCGTTGGCCGTGAAGACCACCACGCCGTTGCGGTCGGAGTAGACGCGAACCTCGCGGTGACCCGCGGTGTCACCCACCGTGGCGATTGGTGTGGTCTGGCTTGGCGTGACCTCAAAGGCGTCGTCGTATTCGACCACGTTTTGCTTAGCCAGCTCGGCCAGGCCGTCCTTGATGGTCCGGGGTTCACGGAAGTCAAAGCCGGTCCCGGCCACGGCCGCCTTTTCACCCGTTGGAATCTTTTGGTCGTTCAAGACTAACCGTTGTTGGCTGTTCAGCTTCAACCATTGAGTCTGCAGGTCGTGTTGGTCGTCGGTCACGTTAAAGTAGGTGTGAATCGTGGGGTTAAACAACGTCGCGGCGTCGCTCTTCCCGGTGAAGGCAATGCTTAACTGGTCCTGGTTATCCAGCGTGTAGGTAATCGTGGTGGCCAAAGTGCCGGGGTACTTGTCCTCGGCCTCACTGACCGTGTGGGTCAAGCTGACACTAACGGTATCGGCCGTCTGCTTGGTCGTCGCTTCCCAGTTGGCAAAGGTAAAGCCATGGGGACCCCCGTGAATGGCGTTCGGCTCTTCGTTGGCATCCAAGTGAATCGTCCGGCCGTCGAGGTCAAATTGGGCGCCAGCAATTCGTCCGGCGACCCGGCCCAAGGCTTGGCACAGGCAGTAAGTGTTCGGGTCGTACTTGGTCAGGTCCGTTTCGCGGACCACCAATTGCCGCCGAACACCGTCTTCAAGCACGCTAAACTCCTGAATCGTGGCCGCCCAGGTCAGAATTGACACCCGGGTATCGTGGTCGTTGGTCAGGGTAATCTTGGTCACTTTTTGTTGGTGAAGTTCACCAGCAGCTTCTTGTGTAATTTGCATAAATCATGGCACCTCCAAATTAAGAATCCGGTTACATTGTATAATACTCGGGCACTTTGTACCATATTTTCCGCAAATTAACTAAAATTTTTACTAGTTTCCCGGCACGGAAAACCTTTTTGTTGGTAACTTGATTTGAATCAAGGAATCAATCAGCGGACCCTGCTAAAATTTTTTTAATGAATGAAGTCGGTTCAGAATTTTTCCCTCATCAACGTTTGGACGTAACGTCCTGATGAGTCCTAAGTGCTTACCAAAAATTAGCAATTTCTTCTGGACTTATCGCGCGATTATCCGCTATACTGACCACACTCATTCGTTCAGTTTCACACAATCAAAGTTCACTTGATAAGGAGAATGCTCATGTCAACCCGAAATGCGGCGGCCGAAAAGCTGCTCTTACAAATGGTCGATGACTATACGGCCAAGGAAGTTGCCCCACTAGATATGGCGATTGATCGTACTCAGGACTTCCCTCAGGGTTTTGTTCAAAAGCTCACCGATACCGGTTTTCTCGGCTTGATGTTGCCTCAGGAATTTGGCGGTGCCGAATTTGGCCCCGAAGTCACGGCCACGGTCCTAAACCACTTGGCCCGCGGTAACGCCAGCACAGCAGTCACGTTGGAAGGTCATTTCAAGACCATCGACCAGATCTTGAAGTTCGGGACGCCCGCCCTGCAGCAGGCCCTGCTCCCCACGGCTAACCAGCGGATCTTCGCCTTTTCCATGACCGAAGCCAGCGGCGGGTCCAACCCCATGGGCATCAGCTCGACGGCGACCCGTGAAGGCGACCATTGGGTCATCAACGGCGACAAAATCATGATTACCAACGGCGGCCTGGCGCAGGTCTACTGTGTGTTGGTCAAGACCGCGCCGCAGGAATTGTCCGTCTTCGTGGTTGACCAGGACATGCCGGGCTTCTCCTTCGGTAAACGGGAAGACTTCATCGGTCTCCGCGGCACGCCGGTGGGCGAAATCGTGATGGACCACATCATCGTGGACGACGACCATCTGCTGGGCAAACTCGGCGATGGCGGCCTCATCGGCGATTCGGCCCACGACGACGCCCGGATCCTGATGGGGGCCGTTCTGACCGGCATCATGGAACACGAACTTAAAATCGCGACCGACTACGCCAAGGAACGCAAGGCCGGCGACACACCGTTGACCGACCTACAAGTGACCCACCGGAAGGTCGCCGACATCGCGATGCGCAAAGAGACCACCAAGCTCCTTTACCAACGAGCCGCCCAGTTGAAGGCCGCTGGTCAGGACTACAGCGAAGAAGCCGCCATGGCTAAGGCCCACGGCTCCCGGGCTGCGGTGGCCGCCGGTGACGACGCCCTCCAGATTCTGGCCGGCTACGGTTACAGTCGCGAGTATCCGGTCGAGCACCTGATTCGGGACGCCCGGGCGATGGAAATCGCCGAAGGGACCGTCGAGAAGATGCGTTCCGCCATCGCCACGGCTGAGTTTAAGAAATAGGAGGCTCCCATCAAATGAAAATTGTTGTATGTATCAAACAAGTTCCTGAAACCAACGACGTGACCATCGACCCGAAGACCCATAACCTGGACCGGCGGGGGTTAGCCGGCATCATGAACCCCTTCGACAAGAACGCCGTTGAACAGGCGTTACAGTTCAAGGCCACGAACGACGCCAGTGTCGTGCTCCTGAGTATGGGTCCCGACGACTACGCACAATCCCTGCGCGAAGGGATGGCCATGGGCGCTGATAGCGGCGTGCTCCTGTCCGACCGGGCCTTTGCCGGGGCAGATACCCTGGCGACCGGCTACGTCATCGCCCAGGCCATCAAGCAAATTGGTGACGTTGACCTGGTCATCTTCGGCCGGCAAGCCGTCGATGCCGATACCGGTCAGGTCGGTCCCATCGTGGCGGAGTTCCTCCAAGAACCCCAGATTACTTACGCCGCAACGTTACGCTTAAGTGCTCCCAACGAGATTACGGCCGAACGCCTGATGGAGGACACCAAGCAAACGTTAGTGGCTCAACTACCGGCCGTGGTCAGCGTCCGGAGTGAATTAAACACACCGCGCTACCCCACGCCACGCAATATTCAACAGAGTTTCGACAAGCCGCTGACCATCTGGCACCACGACGACCTGGACCTCGACGATTCGCGTTTAGGTCAGGCCGGGTCCCCAACCATCGTGACCAAAGTCTACGCGCCAACGCCGGTCAAGCGGGAATTGACCCAACTTACCGGAACGCCACAGGAAGCCGCTGGCCAACTGATCAAGGCCCTCAAGGACCGTCAATTACTTTAAGGAGGAATCCCACGATGTCGAAACCAGAACTCTGGGTCGTCGCTGAACGGCGGCTAGACCATATTGAACCCACGACGCAACAACTGATTACCAAGGCCAATCAACTGGCTGGTGACCGGTTCCACGTGGTCGCTGTGCTCTTAGAAGCCACCAACGACCATCTTGAATCAGAACTCAAGCCTTACGGGCCAGACGAGATTCGAATCGTCCGCGATGACCGGTTCCCCACAGCCACCGACGCCGAGCTCGCCGACGCCCTCCAGCAATTAAACGAACAAAGTCACCCCAACACCGTCCTCTTTGGTGCCACCATCACCGGGCGCTCCATCGCCCCCCGGCTACAGGCCAAGCTCCAAACGGGGTTGACCGCCGATAGTCTGGACCTGCGATTTGACGACGACCTGTTAGTCGCCACCAAACCCTCTTACGGGGACAACATCATGTGTGAGATTATCTGTCCCGACCGGCGGCCCCAAATGGCAACCGTGCGGCCGAACACGTTCGTGGCCCAACCGCAAACGCGGGACGTTCAAGTCACCAGCGCCAGCATCATTTTCCACCCAGTCACCCGCTTACAGGTGACCGCCGCAACGCCCGTGGTCAACACGGCCACGACCGTCGGCGACGCCAGCCGCGTGGTCGCGTTGGGCCGTGGCGCTGCTAGCGCTGCCACGGTAACCAGTGCCACCCAATTGGCCGAAAAGCTAGGTGGTCGGATTGGCGTTTCTCGGCCCCTGACTGACCAGGACCGGTTCACCCACGACGACCAAATCGGCCAGAGTGGCAATACCATCCACCCCGACCTGATTTTAAACTTCGGCATCAGTGGCGCCGTCCAGTACCTGGTTGGAATGCAGGACTCGCAGACCATCGTTTCGGTCAACAGCGACGCCAACGCCCCCATCTTCGCCGCCTCCGATTACGGCTACGTCGGCGATGCTCAAGCCTTTATGACCGCCTTGTTGGGGCAATTCGCTTAATCTAGTCGTTCCTTGGCAAACATTCTTCTACTGGTCGTTGCCACCCGCTTCACTCCGCCGATCGTTGTCACCGTAGTGGGCACGACTCTGAAGCTACATGTCTTGGCAAGAATTCTTCTGTTGGTCGTTGCCGCCCGCTTCACTCCGCCGATCGTTGGCACCGTAGTGGGCACGACTCTGAAGCTACATGTCTTGGCAAGAATTCTTCTGTTGGTCGTTGCCACCCGCTTCACTCCGCCGATCGTTGTCACCGTAGTGGGCACGACTCTGAAGCTACGCAAAAACCGCGCATCTCCAGAGCTCGGCCTTGTTGTAAAGCGACAAAGAACGTCCCTTAACAACAATTTCACCACGGTGCCAAAGTCGGCTCCGCTACGCTCACATCTTCGTTCCTTGCATCTATACACAAAGGCCACCACCCCGTTATGCTTTCGGGATGGTGGCCTTTTGGTGTGTGTTAAGTGAAGCTGATTATTGCAATCTCAACTATTGAAAATCGTACCCTATCTCTCCCATTTACGATAAAATCCCGTTGTTTTGAACAACATTAGTCTGAATCAATTTACCGCATATTTCCAACCGATATCAGGATAAGTCTGACGTACGTGTTGCATGATTATCAGGAATTTAGGCTAAAGAAACTATTTGGACATCACCACTAGTCGTCATACATTACTCAAAGCTAACAGCCAACAACGATTAACATAACAATTCAATCCCCCCAACCACACGTCGCCGTTACCCACCTTGTCAGCGAAGCGAAGCCGACTTTGGCACCGTGGTGTCGTTGGTCTTAGTCGAGAGATTTGCTCGGCTTAGACCAAGGCCGAGTTCTCGAGACAAGCGACCTTTTTGGCTTGAGAATCGTGCCCACTACGGTGACAACACTCGGCGCAGCATAGCGGCCATCAACGACACGTTTAGGAATTAACCCCCTCCACTACCCTCCCCGTCAGCGGAGCGGAGCCGACTTTGGCACCGTGGTGTCGTTGGTCTTAGTCGAGAGACTTTCTCGGCTTAGACCAAGGCCAAGTTCTCGAGACAAGCGACCTTCTTGGCTTGAGAATCGTGCCCACTACGGTGACAACACTCGGCGCAGCGTAGCGGCCACCAACGACTAATCTAGCAATTAAATACAATCAACGACCAAAACAAAAACGCCCCCACAACCGTGAGGACGTTTTTACGTTAGAACTGTTTCAATTGACCGCGGACGTAGCGCCAGGTCTCGGGGTCCATCAGGTCGATGGTTGACGGGAAAAAGTGCTGGAGGTCGTGGCGGATGAAGTCCTCATTGATGAGCAACCATTCATCCTCCGAAGCTGCGTCCTGAAACGTGTTCAAATAATATGGATTGTCAATCTGTAACAAAATATGGAGAATCAAATCTTGATCTTGGGTGGATAGGAGCGCCATGTCGGCCCCCTCCCTTCGTCGTGATTAGTTCTGCATCAGTTCTGCTAAGAGTTCCTTGGCGGATTCGTTCAGCTTGTCTTGTGACTTGTCGTTACCTAAATGGGTGTAAATCTCACCGACGTAAACCTTGTCATTAAACAACCGCTTGAAGACCTCGTCGATAATTGGCCGGGTCGCTGCCTCTTCCTGAACTGGACCAAACGGGTTGGCGAAGAAAGTGGTGCTCATGCCGACCTCATCGGTGGTCCCGAGCGCCTTCCGCTTTCCGGCAACGAACGTGGCCTTGGCTGATTCTTCATCTTCAAACTGGTGAATGCCGACCGCGTCGTCGTAGTTGTTAGCGTAGACCCACATATCGATTTCGTGATGGGCCACCACACGTTCCCAGGTGTTAGCCGGAATAATGACCCGCGCGTTCTTCTGCTCGGGGTTCATGTAAATCCCCCGGTCCATGTTGTTAAAGGCGACTTCGCTACTCAGGTCATCCAACCGAACAAAGGCACCAGTTTCGGTTCCCTGTGCGTAAATGCCCTGACCGTCATCCTTTAACGTGAAACTGCCCATGTCATCAAAAATCGTTTCGATGTTGGCAATCTGTTCGTCAGCCACCGTTTGGAGAGCCTCAATGGACTCGGACTTCCCGGCACCGGAATCGCCGAAGAAGACCACGGTCTTTTTAACGCCGTTAGCAAAGGTAATCTTGACCATCGACCCGTGAATTGGCAACCGGCCCTGGTCGATCTGATGTAAGTTGTGCAGGGTCAAACAAATCTTCTTCATGTAACCAAAGTACGTGGTCTGGTCGTTGTATGGCACCTGGCCCACATAGAGTTGGTTGGCCGCATCGTAGTAATAATGGCCGTTTTCAGGGTCAGTATCGCCCTGGGCACTCGGTGAGCCGAACAACAAAATCAGGTCTGGCTTCTGGCCCTTAACTTCCTCCCGGTCAGCTAATTGGAACAGATTGGCCAACGCCAAACCAGATGCCAAGTAGTCACGGTGGAAGTACAGGTACGCCAGACTGGTCCCAATCTTGGCGGGGTAACAGTACCAGTCTTTGTCGGTACCCGTAAAGTTGGTCAGCGGGTTGACCTTGCTGGCGGTGAAACGGCCCTTGCGCTTGTTGCTCTTGGTGTGGAGCATCATTGGTGGCCGCAGCATCATCCGGGTCAGAAAGCGGATATTACCTAAACTTTCATAACCGACGGGCATCGGCCAAGCAATCTTTTGCAACAGCACACAGGCGCTCGACGCCGCACTGGTCTGCCGGTACACGTGGTTGGCATGGCCCTGGACCTTTTCTTCAATGGTCCGGTAAAGCCGAATCACCAGGTCGTTAAAGTGTTGGTCGATGGTCATGAATTCGGCTGAGACCACGTCGTTATGTTGCGTAGACAGCGTGGCGACCCGCAAGTAAGACCGATAGTAGGAGTACAGGTCTTCAATGCTGGCCAGAATCTCAGCTGCGGGGTACTGTGCGAACGCATCCGGTTGATTGGTGAGGATTTTCTTCAACGTCTCGACGTAGATGGCCGGCGTGACCCGGTTGAAGGTCGTCGCGGGATCGGCATCGTCGGGCACGTAGGCCTGTTGCTGGTCTAAAAATAGTTTCACAAATGCTGCTAACTCGTCACTGTTGACCAGATCAAAGATACTGGTAATGAACCGCGCGTTATAGTTCAACACGGCCACACTCCGGTCCGGATTGGCATAGAACGCGGGTAAATCAATCGCTGCTGGTTCTGACATGGAAAAACCCCTCTCATGATTTCTTAACCACAATTTTAGCCTATTTTGAAATGAGATGAAAGCGACTTCTCACCGTGCAGCGGCTGCCAGCAAGGTAAACAGCTCGCGAAGGTTGGCCTGGTGCGGATTCGTGGCTTGATAAATGGCCGAAATAACCCGCAAATCCGCGGGCACATCCACGGGAATCTTCACCAGGTCAAAGGCCGCTAAGTAGAGGGTGTCAGCCACCAGCCCCACCGCCAATATCTTTAGCGTAATGATGCAGAACTAGATTCCTAAAACGGTGGCGGTCAGTGAAGATTTGCGAAGGCGTCTTTTAAGGTAAACGAAATCCGACAATTAGGTGTACACTGAACAACAACTTTATCAAAAGGAGAGACCGCACAATGACCATTGCCGATTACTGGACCCACTTTCGGGCCATCCACCCCGCCGTCACCACCGACACTTACGAGGCTTTTTCCTTGGGCGCTGAAGGCGACGTGACAACGGCAAACCACTTGGTCGCATTGATCAAAGATGGCATCAAGACAGCCACCTCGTCGGCCCGTGACCTCTATGGCCCCGACGAGTCCCTGCCCCAAGTCGGCGATTACGGCATCATCCTGGACGGCCACCACCAGCCCGTCTGTGTGGTCGAAACCATTGCCGTCACCACAGTGCCCTTCTCGCAAGTCACGGCCGAACACGCCTACCACGAGGGGGAAGGTAGCCGAACTCTGGCCGAATGGCGTCAAGTTCACCAGGCCTTCTTTCAAGCCGCTTACGCCGCAATGGGTCGGCCCTACGACGCGGACTGCCCCTGCATTTGTGAGACCTACCGGGTGATAAATTAACCAGATTAACGACGCACTTTCAACTTATCTCTCCAAGCTCTATACTAAGATTATTAACATGTCCTGGGGAGGAAAAATTATGAAACAGCACATCGTTCCAAAATTCTATCGTCGAGCCACCTTTTGGTTTGGAATTCTGTTCACACTAAGCATGATTGATCTCATTCCCGGAATCTGGGACAGCATCCCCCTATTCAGCCTGCGCTGGTTCGGTGGTATTATTGAAGGGTTGATTGGCATAG
>DXGJ01000052.1 GCA_019113985.1 Candidatus Levilactobacillus faecigallinarum | reverse complement strand
TATCGTCTATATTTTTTCCATCAGTTAAGGCACGACTGGCAATTTCTACTTGTTCTTTTATAGTTTTTGCATCTTTATCAAGTTGAATTTCCTGCGGTTTTGACATCGGAGAGTCTCGCCAATTAAGAATTAGTCGAGAAAAGGCGTAGCGGTAACGTGGATCATCAGCGTCCTTAGGTAATTCTGGTGGGGAAAAGATAAAAGTATCATCGGTGTACATAAAGCTTGTTTTTCCGGGTAATGAAGATTCTTTACCGGTAGCCAAGTTGCTATGGGTTGTTTTGAAGGTAATTTCATTGTCGGAACTGATTGTCATATTGCTGACTTTCAATTTTTCATCGGTTTGAAATTTTAAAATTTCATTTACATTGACGCCAAGTGCAGTTACTAGAGAATTTAATGTATTGAATTTAATGCCATTGCTTTTGTTATCAGCAAGTTGTGTGAGCGTTTTACGAGATATATTTGTGAGTTTTGAAAGTTCACTTATAGAAATTTTTTGGTTATCTAAGATAGTTCTTAAGCCGCTTTCAATCATTTTATACAACTCCTTATATGGATGCTACTATCCCATATTACACCTAAAGGTAACAGTTTTGAATAAAAAAGGAACGTTTGAGTTGCAGAATGACGATATGGGTGTATCATATACATGTTAAGTAAAAAATGATACCTATACGAACGGGAGGGGTAAAAATGGAAAATAAACTTTCTGAAATTTTGGGTGCCCGATTACTTTCAATTTCAACAGTTCAAGAAAAAACGGGTATTTCTAGAAAAACACTGACGGGGTTATATTATCGCCGGGCTAAGAACGTCAAGTTAGATACCTTGCAGAAACTGTGTGATTATTTGCAAATTCCATTGTCGGACTTGATCGAGTACACACCGAAGGAACTTGTTAAGGGGGCCTAGCCAATGAACGACCTAGTTTTCTTGCCATCCCAGCGAGTGGATGCTGAACCATTTACGACGGGGGATGTGATTGCGAAGTATGCGGAGGTTGAGCGAGATTCGGTCAATCGTATGATTCGAAACACGTACCAGCGTCTGGAACGATTCGGTAAGGTCGGATTTGAAATCCGACCTATGCCAAGCGGTCAGGATGCTAAAACGTATTTGTTGAACCAACAGCAGGCTACGTTACTCATTACCTTTTTGAAGAATACACCGCGTGTGGCCGATTTTAAGGAAGAATTGGTAAGACAGTTCTATGCGATGCAACGTGAGCTGATTGAGCGCCGGGCACGTTTTGAGATGGGAAAGGAGTATTCCAAAGAATTGGATACCGCTGTTTCCGAAAGCCAGATTGATATGCATGGGCATCAATACAGTAATTTCAACCGCCTGATTTACCGACAAGCGTTGGGCGTGGATTCAATTAAGTTACGCAAAGCACGGAGCATCCCCCAGAAAGAGGCCATTACCCATTATTTGAGTAGTGATGAAGCCGAAGCTGTTCGGAAGGTTAAACGGCAGGTTATTACGTTGCTGGGAATGGGGATGAACTACCAGCAGGTTAAGGATGCCATGCGGATTCAAGGCGTTGTGTATCAAATCACCTTGCGTCTGCCAGTAAAGGGGATGTAGCTGGTGAGTGAAACGGCTTTGCAAGTGATGTTGCCGCCAGAATATGACGAGCAGCTAAAAAAACACATTGCATCGGTCTTGAACGAAGTTGTTACTAGTGTGCGGCGACAAACGGCCATAGATAGCCCATGGCTGTCCTCTAAAGCAGCCATTGCTAAGTGGTTAGGGTTGTCGGATGGAACGCTAACCATCTTGATTAAAAGCGGATTGCCGGTGCATTATCTCCCCAACGTTGATAAGACCGTGGGAAACAAACGTGAAATTACTGAATGGATGTTGAAACAGTAGACTAAAAACCAGCGGTGGTAGGCCATTCGGTAGCTTCGGTTAAGCCCCTGAAAGGTGGTGTTCTGTATGGATGTGTTTAATTTGTTGGCGCTGGCTATGTTAGCCAGTTACGGTGCCGGAGCAGCAACTATGGCAATTGCGTCAAGGTTTAAAGATTAGTGGCCGGTCAGTTTTGGGCCGGTCTGGATGGAGAATAGCTTATGAATGAGAGCATACAAAAAAACACGTACCCTCAACTTTTGGACGAGCTGGGTACGTGCAGCAAAAACAGCATTTGTATGCTTTTTTCATTCCCTATTCTAACTGAATTTGAGAAATGGGGCAAAGGTTAATGAGTGAGAAACAAGTAGAAATATTGGAGAACTTAAAGGGTGGCTGGGACAGTCTTATCAGGGCGAAGGATGTGGTTAGTAACATACTAGCTGTGTGTGACTTGGCACGACCTACGCTAGAGAATAAGGGGCACGGTGCCTATTACTTTGATTATGGAGCTGCAGAGTTGCGAGTAATGTTGGATAAACACGATACTGATATTTATCAGGCTAGCCGAATCCTATCGCTATTGTCAGATAAGGCAATGGACTTAGATTCCTTATTAGGGGATGTCACGGGTAAATTAGGAAGTTCAATTGATTTTCTAACCGCTTCTACGGAGAAAGGAGCACCAACTCATGACTAGTGTAATTGGTGTTTCCGGTGCCCTACGAGAGATTCGAGAGGGCCAGCAATCATTAATTAAGATTGGTAATGCTTATGGTGGTGTAATGGCCATTTGTTCCCTGATACAGCCAGTACTTAAAGGCGCGTTCACAGGTTCGGGTGAGGTTAATCAGAGTGCGGCATCCGTGGCCACCTTGCGTGAAATGCTTAACCGGCGTGATGATGTGATTTATCAGGCATACGAATTGATTCAATTGGTGGCCGACAGCATGGCGACCATTGACAAGGCAACGGCAAGCGTTGGCGGTAATTTTGACAGTGCTAAAGAGTTTTTGACCGGGAAACTGGATGAGGAGGTAAATCATGACTAATCAGCAAACAGTGACCATTGCCATTGCAACCTTACAGCGTCTTGATGAGAACTTACGGGGGATGGAGAGCGTTCTGTTATCCCAGGCAGCAGAGAGTGCCGACCAGAAAACGTTAGACGGCATTTTAAAGCAGGCCGCGGCTGCTAACGAAGCATCCGAAGACTTGAAACAGCAGTTAAAACAGTTGCAGCATCATACACGGACCATCCCCATGTATGGCAACTTGATTGTGCATTAGGGGGTGATGGCATGACTAGAGTTAATGAAATACTGGCGTGGGCCGGTCAAGGCTACGCTGTCTATCCCCTGGTAGCTAACACCAAAACACCTTTAAAGGGTAGTCACGGTTATAAGGATGCCAGTAATGATACGGGTAAGGTAACTGAATGGCTGACTAGTGATGAGAGCGTCAATGTGGGGATGAGCCTGGCGCCGTCCCATTTACTGGTGGTTGATATTGACCGACACGCCGATGCCAGTGGCAAAGCAAAGTCTGATGGTGTGGGTTCAATTAAACGTTTAGCGGAAGATGGCAAGTTTCTGCCGTCCGATACTTATATCGAGCAGACCCCGGCCAACGGGTTGCATTACTTTTTTAAGTATCGAGGTAAGTCACTACCCCAACGTGAAGCCCTATATCCCGGTGTAGACGTTCTAACCCGGGCCGTGGTAGTTTCTCCCAGCGTGATTGAAGGGCGTCAGTATAAGCCAATAGGTGGCAAAAAGTTGGCGGATATTAAGCCGGTTCCTAAGTGGCTATTTGATGAATTACAGGGGCATAAAACGAACGTGTCAGCAGAGCGCGCCTCATTTACGCGGAAAACGTGGGCCGGTCGGATGCTAGATGATTTAGTTGGTGGCACCGGCGTAGGTGATCGAAATGTGTATCTGACCTCACTAATTGGCAAACTGTTTAATACAGGATGCCAGACCGAAACGGCCTACGAACTACTACTGTTTGCTAACGACCGTCTGGAGACACCTTTACCCGGCCATGAGGTCAATCAGATATTCAAGTCAATTTTAAAGAGGGTAGCGGGGTGATGTTTTGGCGATGGATGAGGATATTAAGCAGCTAGCTAGTCAGCGTGATAAGCATGTTGCCGAGGCGTCTCATGGATGGCAGAGCAAGTTACGCCGGACGGGGAACCACGGGATTAAACGCGGCATCTTTAATATCATGGTGTACCTAGATAATGACGAAAACTTAAAAGGGCTATTGTCATTCGATGAATTTACTGACCAGATATTTAAGTTGCGGGATAGTCCCGCCGCTGGCCTGCATAAAGGAACATGGACTGATGCCGATGATTCTCTATTGCGGGCATATCTTGATAAGGAACATGATGTTGTTTTTTCGAAGGATAATGTTACGGATGCCCTGGTAGCTGTGTCCCAGGAAAAGTCTGTTAATCCCATGAAAGAGCGGATAGAATCCGTTAAATGGGACGGCCAGAAACGAGCCGAAGCCTTTTTCATTGACTACCTTGGAGCCGAAGACACGCACTATACCCGGGAAGTTACCCGTAAATGGTTGGCCGGAGCGGTGGCCCGGGTCTATCAGCCAGGGGTTAAGTTTGAAATCATCCCCATACTGGAAGGCCCACAAGGAATCGGTAAAAGTACCACCGTGCGTTTGCTGGCGCCTGACTACTTCAATGACAGTATGAAGGGCATGGGTAAACACAAGGATGATTACCAGCAATTGCTAGGCAGTTGGATCATTGAGATTGCTGAATTGTCAGCTATGCGTAAAACGGATATTGAAGGTATTAAAAACTTTACTAGCGCCAGGTCAGACTATTACCGCAATAGTTATGGCCGAGTAGCCTCACAGCATCCCCGTAAGAATGTTTTTATTGGAACGACCAACCAAACGGATTACTTAAAGGATGCGACCGGTGAACGCCGATTCTATCCCATTAAGTGTGGTGTTAATAAGGCTACCAAGAACCCCTGGAATGCTGACCCTAACGACGTATTGCAGATACTAGCCGAGGCTAAAACTTGGGTAGACAATCACGAAAAGCTGTATTTTGACCGTAAGACGTTGCAGGAAGCCGCGGGCTATCAACGTGAAGCCCAGGCTGTTAATCCCATGAAAGATGCAATAATGGACTACCTGGCGATGCAAGTACCGACTAATTGGGATAGTCTGACGAATAGCGTTAAACGAAGTTATTTCAGTAAGGTTATGGATAACGAAGACGTTCAGGATGCCGATTGGTTAAACGTTAAGCTGTCCCCGGAGCGGGCGCCATTACAACAAACAGCAACACAAGAGATTCTAGCTGTAGTTTTTAATAAGCGGTCAGATAGCTACTTGTCAGGCAGCATCAATAGCGATGCCAAAAAGATAAAGCTAATTATGGACAATGCCGAGGGATGGAACTATAACGCTAACGTTATCGTTTCGGGAAAACGTCAACGAGGATATAAAAGAATTTGATACTTTTAATAAATACCTGTGTAACCCGTGTAGGTGTGTAGAAGCCTTTAATAGCAGTAGATTAGAGAATGGTGTACGTGTGTAGAACGTGTGTATACGTGTGTAATGGCTACACACGTACACAGGTTATAAAAATACCCGTGTAGGCTATAAATCCTATAACCCCGGCCTTTAACACAGGTACACGGCTTACACACGTATAAGCGTGCAGACTTATAAAAACTTAGATTGCGAATTAAGAAAGGAAGCGAAGCAATGAAATTATCTGGTATTGAATGGATAGTATTAAATTGCATCCCCAAGGGTGCAGGCAATCCA
Organism: Candidatus Levilactobacillus faecigallinarum; assembly: GCA_019113985.1. Lineage (GTDB taxonomy): Bacteria > Bacillota > Bacilli > Lactobacillales > Lactobacillaceae > Levilactobacillus > Levilactobacillus faecigallinarum. The sequence goes on along the minus strand of DXGJ01000052.1, from coordinate 11,273 downwards.
ATTACTACGAATGATGTATGCAAGTTGACGGGATTGGATACCCGGGAAGTTCGTCAGGCGGTCAGCATCTTAATCAACCGCCATGGTGTACCGATAGTGGCTAATCGTTCAGGTAATCGGGGAATGTTTATTGCAACCAATGAAGCCGAGCGTACGGACGGGCTGGCTGCGTTCACCAATCAGGTTAGCAATATGGCTGTTCGGATTGATGCCATTAGGAACGCGGACTTAGAGCACTGGCAGGATGATTTAGAACCTATTAAGCCAGTAGGCCATGGTAAGCAAGAGGATGCGGGATAATGAAGCTAGTAAGAGGCCTGACCCTGTTGCGTCTGAACCATTACTACCGCCAGTCATTGCGTATAAGCAGGTCAGAGCGTTATTTGAATGTTACTTCCACTAGGGTGACCTACCTACAACCGGCACCTATGTTTGAATGTGGCTGGCGGGGTATGGTGTATCGCTACAAGTATTATCTGGAGTTGATTATTTATGATCTACAATGCGGTTTAATTCATGCATGGATTTGGTGGTTACAGCAAAGAATAGACCGTAACACCCAACATGCTGAAAAATTAGTAAGACGGCATCCCCAGTTGTTCAAAAAAGTGTAAAAGAAAAGGCCGTGTAATCACGACCGGAAAGAAACAGCCACCCCTGTTCCCACTGGTAATTATACCATGTAGGAATTACCAGGGTGGCTGTTTTGACGTGTGCGAGACCATGCTTAATGCAACTTGTTATGACTTATCACGACTTGTTAAAACATGTTATTGAACATGAAACTACCTTATAAAACCTCAATCGTGACGGTAGAACCTGTAATAACCTGAACAAGTAGCAGAGCGAGGGAACTCAGTATATGGGGATGCTATTACAATATAATGGCAAATGTGTGTGTTAACTACCTGACAAAACTTGACGTTTTTGGCAGAAAGCGTGATGAAATCGGACACTTTTCATACGCAATAGCTAAGTATTCGGACATATCGGACACCTTAGAGGGCGATGGTGACATTTCTGACACCCTAAAAGAGAAGTAATAATGATCTCTAGCAACCCGAACTGCCATAATAGTGTATTAATTCCACAATGGGCTAAAATGAGTACATGAGCTTACAGGCGTTCTGCTGGGTTCCTGATGAATTCGGACGTTAAGCCGGTGGCAAACGCAATGATACATATAGGAGAAAAATGATGGAACAACCAAAAGAGTTGGATTGTGTCTTACTAGATGATGGTGTGGAGGCAACCGTGTTAGAAACATACCGGAATGGTGACTTACTGCTTGAAAGGGAAGTAGCAACTACAGAAGCATATCCGAATTATGAACAGTTTGCATCTAACGTATCTCATGTAATTAAGATAACGTATCATTCTAATTGATAAGTCTCTAGTTATGAATAAGTTATAAATCAGAGAAACAACTCAACACAATTACGAAACAAACACAACAGTGATTACAAAATAACACGGAAACAAGCAACACAGATTAGTGCCGTGAACGTTGGTATAAATAGCGTTGGCGCCCGTCCAGTCACGAACGGAGCGTTCCGGTTGAAACGGAGCGCTCCGTTTGACGAAAGGTAACGTTACCTTTCAGCAATAGTCACGTTACCAATAACCCCCTTGGGATATGCTGCAATTATCTGAATTATCTAACGTACTAAAAAGGTGCACTCACATAGTGAAAATTGGGAAACAAACACAAGGGTGCACAACAATCAAATCTGCCAGCGATGCCGCAATCATTGGCCTTTCAGGAGGTAAGTAGCTGCACCCTTAATGATGGTGATTGCGGGTATTTGTGTGCACTAGGGCGGGTATGGGTGCAACGTTTTGCTAACAATTGTTAACGTTTTTGCGTTGGCCGAATGCTTAAATTCATCACGCTAACGGAAACAGGGAAGATATTTTTTACTCTGTTTGAAGTAGGTGAAGCATATTCACTTAGTTATAGAGAGGTGAAATTCTCCTGGCTAAATGTATATGATGCATTTAGGAAGTGGGTCAATTAGATTGACCTGATTTTTTGGTTTGAAGCCATTTGTTTGCGGTAAACAAAAGTAAACGTTATGCATGTTGGTACAAGTCGGAATTTTCTACTTGGCATATTATAAGGGTAAATAAAAACTGCTAGCCGCTAAGCTAACAGTCTGTTATTCTTACCACCGCTGGGTTATTTGTGTGTGTTTTTAATGCCATATTTAATGCCATCTAATGCCATTTAATGCCACTATGTGAAACCCACCAAAACTCATAACGTTGATATATCAGTGTTTTAACGCCCTATGAAAGGGGATAAAACGTAGTCAATGGAGCCGGCGGGGATCGAACCCGCGTCCTAGCATATCGCCACCCCAGCCTCTACACTCATAGGCAGACTACTTAAGTTTTCACCCAACAACTTGCCGCCTGTCAGGGCCAACATGTTGAGCTAACCTGATTCATCTCTTTTAGCAAGCTCCAGGTGGAAGCCGGCTAACGTAACCTGTTAAATTTAGGACCCAGATCTAGCCCACAGGCAAGACTAGGAGGATCTACGTTAAGCGCCTATTAAGCAGCTAAAGCGTAAGAATTGTTATTATTTTTTGCAGTTATAATAAACTGGACCTTTTAACGTAGATGCCGCTACGGAGTGCAACCAAGGCTCGACCTATACCAGTCGAATCCAGAACGGCCCCAAAACGATACTCATCTAGTGTACCATACCCATCAAGCCCTGCAAAATATTTCGCTTTGATGGGGTTAATTAAGGGAAATCACCAGCCATTCAGTATAGTATAATAGGGGACAACGGGGCCCGAATGGCGCCTGGCGTAGCAAAAGTTACAGAAACTTCACGATGGCATCATCGAAGCTTCTGATTCGCCTGATAAATTCAGGACACAAACGCACACCCCTTTTGCTGGCCCCGTTGAGACGTGAAGTCACTTTGGAGGTCACACTTATATGAAGCTATTAATGATTGAGGATAACCATTCTGTATCACAAATGATGTCGATGTTTTTTAAGAAGGAACAATGGGACGTCTCGTTTGCCTATGAGGGGAACGAGGCCGTCAAGATGTTCGCTGAAGCCCCCAACGACTGGGACATGGTCACGCTGGACCTGAACCTGCCCGGCCTGGACGGGATGCAGGTCAGTGCCGAGATTCGCAAGCTGTCGCCGACCGTGCCCATCATCATGTTAACGGCCCGCGACTCCGAGAGCGACCAGGTCTTAGGCCTTGAAATGGGCGCCGACGATTACGTCACCAAGCCATTCAGCCCAATTACCCTGATTGCTCGCATCAAGGCGCTGCACCGGCGGGCCGAATTGGGGCCGGTCTCTCAGAAGCAGGTGGATACCACGCTGGACGATACCGAGTCCTTCGACGTGACCACCGACCACTTCAAGCTCAACACCAAGACCCGTGAGGCCTACCTGAATGGTCGCCAAATCGAGGACTTGACGCCCAAGGAGTTTGACCTGTTAAAGACGTTGGCCCAAAAGCCCCGGCAGGTCTTCTCCCGCGAGCAGTTGCTACAACTGGTCTGGGATTACGAGTATTACGGCGATGAGCGGACCGTCGATGCCCACATCAAGAAGCTGCGGCAGAAAATCGAGAAGGTTGGTCCACAGATTATTCAAACGGTTTGGGGCGTTGGGTATAAATTTGACGATAGTGGAGCCGATTCCAAATGAAATTAATGTATCAACAGATGTTGGGCTTTTTTGCGGCCATCACCATCATCCTGGTCCTCCTGGGCGTTTCCTACACCCAGATGACCCGGCACATGGTCTACAGCAACACCTGGAACTCGCTAGAAAAATATTCCAACAGTCTGATTGAGCAGTCACTCCGCATTAGCGCCGAGAACCCCAACACGGTCACCTTCGACACCACCGCTCTGGAAAACAGCGAGCAGTTGCTGCAAAACCAGGCGGTCAGCGTGACCATCTACAGCGCGGCCAACCAAATTGTTTTCCCGGCCAACGTGTATCAGCAGTCTATCAATAAGAGCGACTGGAAGAAGATGCAGAACAACCGGATCATCCATAAGGTGGTCGATCGGCGGGTCCGCAATAAGAATGGCCGCATCACCCCGGCGATGACCGAGGTCATGAAACCGTACTTTTACAACCACAAGCTGGTCGCGGTGGTGGTGATGGGGGCCTTCGTCTCCGACATCAATACCAACATCAACCAGATCAACCACAACCTGATTCGGGCGCTGTTCGTGTCGATCCTGGTGGCCATCGTGGCCAGCTACATCTTGGCGCGCTACTACACCTCGCGAATTAACCGCCTGCGGAAGGCCACCAACCAGGTCGCCCAGGGGAACTACGACGTCCAGATGGTCAGTCGCAACCGCGATGAAATTGATGATTTAATCAACGACTTTAACGGCATGACCCACTCGCTGAAGGCCTCCCAAGAGGAGATTCAGCGGCAGGAGCAACGCCGGCGGGAATTCATGGCCAACGCCTCGCACGAGATGCGGACGCCGCTGACCACCATCAACGGCCTACTCGAGGGCCTGGCCTACGACGCGATTCCCGAGGAGAGCAAGGAAGAGAGCATTGACCTGATGCGCTCCGAGACCAGTCGGCTGATTCGGTTGGTCAACGAGAACCTGGACTACGAGAAGATTCGCTCGAACCAGATAGCCCTGAACCTCCACGAGTTTAACGCCATCGATGCGTTGCACAACATTGTCGAGCAGCTTAAGCAAAAGGCTGATGACAGCGGCGATACCCTGGAACTGGAGGCGCCAGCCGAGATTCCGGTCTACGCCGACTACGACCGCTTCGTCCAGATTATGTTTAACATCACCCAAAATGCCATCCAGTTCACCCAAAACGGGCAGGTCACGATTTCCGCGCAGCGAGGCTACGAGGAGACCATCATCAAGGTCGCCGATACCGGGATGGGAATGTCCGATGAGCAGCTCCAGAATATCTGGGAACGTTACTACAAGGCCGATCCATCGCGGAAGAATACCAAGTACGGTGAGTCCGGCCTGGGATTGTCGATCGTCCACCAGCTGGTCCAACTGCACCACGGCAAGATTAGCGTGACCAGTAAGGCGGGCGTGGGGACCACGTTTACCGTGATTTTCCCCGACCAACACCAAACCAATGTCGATCGCGTGAAGACCGATTAGCCAACTCATGGTACAATGGAGAACGCTCGCGTGCCCCGATGTGTCTAGTAAGTCGGGTTCGACCACCGAGTGGGTAGCAATAATCCAGTGAATCAAGTTAAATATGAAGAGAACAGTTTCGTTATTTTTAGGAGGATACAGTTGAAACGTATACAAATTACCGGGAAGTCCGTTCGTAAGTTCGAAGATGGCTATCCCGTTGTGAATCTCACCGACTTAGAGAACCGTCAGGACTTCGAGGACGGCGCGTGGGTCCAATTGGAAAACCACGGCCACTTCGTTGCGACGGCCTACTTCGCCAAGCAACACCGGGGGGCCGGCTACGTCCTGAGCCTGCGGGAGAACGAGGCTATCGATGACCGGTACTTCGCCGGTAAGTTCCGTGCAGCTCGAGCTAAGCGGGCCGCCATCAACGTCGGTGACAGCTACCGGCTGTTCAACGACGTCGGTGATAACCTGGGGGGGCTGATTGTGGACGTCTACAACGGCATCTACGTCTTCCGTTGGCAGAATGGCGCGTTGAAGCGCCAGGCCAAGCTGGTCTACGCCGGGTTCCAACGAATCTTCGGTAAGGACGCCACGATTCTGGCGGCCACGCCGGGCAACGATAAGTTACAGGTCGTGACCGGGCGGATGCCGAAGGATGTTTTGACGGTCAACGAGGATGGCGTGGCCTTTCCCATCGACCTGACTTACAGCCGGCCTCAGCTGGCCTTTGAGTTCCGTGACGTACGGGCCTGGGCCCATCAGAACAGTCAGCAACGGCGGATTCTGAACCTCTTTAGTGCCGAAACGGGGATTGTGACGGCAGCCATGGTCGGCGGCGCGACCGAGGCCGTAACCGTGGACCCCAACAACCGGGCAACCACGGCCTTACAGGCACAGCTGACGGCGAACAACCTGGACCAGGCGGCCGTTGAGATGCGGACCATGGACGTGGCCAACTACTTGGACTACGCCATCAAGCACGACCTGGCTTTTGACACGGTCTTCGTGAACCCGCCAGCCTTTGTGCGGGGGAAGAAGCGCAAGTTCGACCTGGAACAGGACTTCGCAGATTTAGTTGGTCAGGCCTTAACGGTCGCCAAGCCAGGCGCCGACGTTGTAATCACCACTACGGCGCCAAGCTACTCAATGAAACGGCTCCGGTCGATGGTAAATGACGTCCTCGAAAATTATACCGGTCATGTAACAGCTTCCACGCTGATGACGTCGCCGGAGGACTTCGCGGTGAATTCCGCGGACCGTCAGAGTGAAGCCTTAAAGGGCTTACGCTTATCACTTGACTAGTCACCAATTTATGAAAACATGTGAAAATATCTAAGAAGATAGCGGATGAATGGCTAGACCATTGACAATCCGCTATCTTTTTTGTGAAAAATAGTTTACATTTCGTACGAAAACCTTTAAACTAATTATTGCAAATTAAAAAGCGCTTTCAAAGAGAATCGGCATAATGAAATGAGAGTAGAGGAATTTACAAATGGGAATTTTACTAGCATTAATCCCAGCGGTCTGCTGGGGAAGTATTGGTCTGATTAGTGGTCGCCTAGGTGGGACGTCCTACCAACAAACGTTGGGGATGACCGCTGGGGCCGTGTTATTCGGCATCTTCTCGCTGATGTACTTCCACGTCCAACTGACGGGGATGGCCATGTTGGTTGGGGTCGCCTCCGGTCTTTGCTGGGCCGTTGGGCAGTTCCAACAGTTCCAGGCCATGAAATTTATCGGGATTTCCCGCACGGTTCCCGTTTCGACCGGTCTCCAATTAGCCGGAACGGCCTTGGCCGGGGTCTTGCTCTTCCATGAATGGAAGACTAGCCGGATGGTCATGATGGGCACCATCGCCGTCATCGTGCTGATTGCCGGGGCGGCCCTGACCTCCCTGCGTGACAAGCGCGCTGGTGGGGCCAGTCAACCGGTCGAAGCCGGGCGGGGGTCGTTGGCCATTGTGGTTTCCACGATTGGGTACGTCCTCTACACGGTCATCGTGAACCTGTCCGGTCTGGACTCCAAGTTGATCCTGTTCCCACAATCCCTCGGGATGATTCTGGGTGCGTTGATCTTCGTGTTGTTCTCTCGCCAGAAGGTTTGGCACGTGGCAACGGCGAAGAACGTGATTACCGGACTGGTCTGGGGCATTGGGAACTTCTTCATGTTCATGGCAATTCCATCGGTTGGGTTAGCGATTAGCTACTCCCTGGCGCAATGTGGGATTGTGATTTCGACCTTCGGGAGCATCTGGCTCTTGGGCGAAAAGAAGACTGGCCGCGAAATGGTCTACACGACGATTGGCTCATTATTGGTCATCGTAGGTGGGGTCACTCTCGGCTTGATGAAATAGATCTAAACGGGCTGATGACGGGCGTTGTCGGCCTTTTTTTATCCACAAAATTCGTGGACTAGACCATTTACTTTTCTAGGATTTGCGTTATAATGGACTAGTTAATAATTATAGAAAAGAGAGGTCTTTTAACGATGGCACATATCGCCTTTGATCGTTCCAAGCTCGATCCATTCGTACATGACAATGAACTGGGAGAAATGCAAGCAATGGTAACCGCTGCGGACAGTGAGCTGCGGCAGGGTACCGGTGTCGGAAGCGACTTCCGGGATTGGTTAACGTTACCCCATGACTATGACAAGGCGGAGTTTGCCCGGATTAAGGCAGCTGCGAAGAAGATTCGCGAAGATTCCGAAGTCTTGGTTGTGATTGGTATCGGTGGGTCGTACCTGGGGGCCAAGATGGCCGTTGATTTCTTACACAACACCTTCTTCAACAGTTTGCCAGCCGACCAACGGAAGGGCCCACAAATCCTGTTTGCTGGGAACTCCATCAGTGCCGACTACGTCCACGACCTGCTGGGCTTCATTGGCGACCGGGACTTCTCCATTAACATCATTTCCAAGTCCGGGACCACGACGGAACCGTCCATCGCGTTCCGTATCTTTAAGGAAAAGTTGGTCAAGAAGTATGGTGAAGCCGAAGCCAACAAGCGGATCTACGCGACGACCGATGCTAAGCGTGGGGCGTTGAAGACTGAAGCTGATGCTGCGGGTTACGAACAATTCGTGATTCCCGATGGCGTGGGTGGCCGGTACTCCGTGCTCTGCCCAGTTGGTCTGTTGCCAATCGCCGCTTCCGGTGCTGACATCGACAAGTTGATGCAAGGGGCTGCGGATGCCGCTGACGAATACACCAACCCTGACTTGACCAAGAACGAAGCTTACCAATATGCCGCTTTACGGAACATTTTGTACCGTAAGGGCTACACGGTTGAATTATTGGAAAACTACGAACCACGGCTGGCTGCCTTCGCCGAATGGTGGAAGCAATTGACGGGTGAGTCCGAAGGGAAAGACGGCAAGGGAATCTACCCATCTTCCGCCAACTTCAGTACCGACCTGCACTCGTTCGGTCAGTACATCCAGGAAGGCCAACGGAAGCTGATGGAAACGGTTGTGATGGTCGACAAGCCAGAACACGACGTGGATATCCCGAAGGAAGCCGAAAACCTGGATGGCTTAGGCTACTTGGAAGGCCGTACCATGGGCTTTGCCAACACTAAGGCGTTCGAAGGGGTCATCCTGGCCCACACGGATGGTGGTGTGCCGAACATGAGCGTCCACATTCCAGACCAGAGCGAATACACCCTGGGTTACATGATCTACTTCTTCGAAGTGGCCATTGCCATTTCCGGTTACCTGAATGGTATCAACCCATTCAACCAACCCGGTGTTGAAGCTTACAAGACCAACATGTTTGCACTCTTGGGCAAGCCTGGGTTTGAAGAGCTTGGTAAGAAGTTGAACGACCGGCTGTAAGCCTGGGAGTTCGTCATTAAAATAAATCTTTAAAAAGTTTGCCTCTCTGTTAGGAGGGCAAACTTTTTTGTTAGGACCTTTATTTTCGATGGACTATCACATTTGAGACTCGCTGGGAAGCTTAAGTACCTACTTTTTTAGTCAATTACAGGAGCTGTCACTGCCATCTGAGAAAAGGGGAAGGTGGCAGACTTAGAACACCATTGAGGACCTTAGAATGAGTTTTAGGGGGCGTTGAAGAAGGGGAAATGTTGGCTAGAAAAGATTCAATAATTGTAAGAGGACAATCGTTGTTTTGGATAGTGAAGTAGGGGAATCAACGCTACTTATTTTTGACAATTGGACTAGGCCTTTATTAGTTGTGCACAATTGATGAAAATAGCATAAAAAAAGATGAAACGTTGATAAACCAACGTTTCATCCGCCATGATAGCCCATACGGGGCTCGAACCCGTAGCTCCGCCTTGAGAGGGCGACGTCTTAAACCAGTTTGACCAATGGGCAATAATTGATAACTAGCAACATCTAATTTACCCGTTAGAGGGATATTTGTCAACAATATTTGAATAAAAAAAACGATCTTTAGTCAGCTATGCATTTTTGTTTAAAATCGGTTGACACCAAAAAGCAAACACGGTACTATTAAATAGTTGCTTCAGGGCAATACAATCATTGGGTATTCGCCAAATGGTAAGGCACCGGACTCTGAATCCGTAATTTACTGGTTCGATCCCAGTATACCCAATCAATAGTTCAAATCAAAGGTCATTATTTCGGTGCTATGTATATCGGATTAATGCCCTTTTTGTTAGAAATATTGCTGAAACCAATTAGAACATTAGTTCGCATATTATTTGCGTTGGATGCTTATTTTGAAAAAGAATATGCTAAACTTAGAGTGTGGGAGGGATTAACAATGTCAATGAATGAACTGAGTCAACATATTCTAGCAGTTGGAAGTGAGTCCAAATTGGCAGTAACGAACTTGGCTCTCCAGAAAGTTATGTATTTTAGTATTCGCAAATATCTTAAAGAACATGACCCGGACGAGTTTATAGAGGAAGTGTATGATACGCCATTTCAAACCTGGCAATATGGTCCTGTTGTCCCCGAAATATACTTCAAGTTTAGTGTGTTTGGTAGTATGCCCATAGCTAATTTGGGAAAATACAAAAATCAATATGCAGTTTTTGATGATGAGATAAAGAAATTACTGCAGGAAAACGTTTTTGATTTAGTAGGTCGTAGTCATCAGCAAAGTTTCTGGCAGAAAAATCGAGCAGATGGTAAAAATATTGATGCTTGTTACAATCTGTCGAATATTAGTGATGATTAATGTCTAGTCAGAACGATGATGAGAAGCTAATTGATATACTTGAACAGTTAAGTGTGTTGGGCATGCCTAATGAGATAAAAGAGAGTCCTAAATTTAAGCAGTTATGGCAATTTTATAGTGGTGCAGACGATGTGAGATATGCACCCATCAGTTCTTTTGTGTATAAGACGGAAAATTATGAAACAAATGTATTTCAAACAGCATTAAAAGTTGCCGTGGATGGTACGATGCTTAATAAGCAGCATACTGAGATTGCAAGACGTCATATTTATAAGATGCTAGATCATTTAGAGTTGGCTGGTATTCAGAAGGCAAATTTGGCTGACAAGCAAGAGGCTCAGCTTATTGCACAAAAAAAGCAGCTTGATCAAATGGCAGATGAACTAGAAGAAAAAGAAAATCAGTTAACTACTTTAAGAGAACAAACAGAGGTCTTAACTAAGAAAAATGACAAGATGGTTTTTGATTTTGTTACGATTTTAGGGATTTTCACATCTATTACTTTCGCAACTTTTGGTGGTCTACAGCTTCTAGGAAATGTTTTTGGACATACTAAGAATTATGATAATAGAACTGTTGGAAGTGAAATAATGTTAGGCGCGCTATTTCTCTTCGGGACTTATATTATTCTAGTATCACTTCTAACGGGATTATCGAAGTTAATAGAGCGAGAATATGGAATGACACAGACCATACGGTTATTTGTGATAATTAGCATCAGTCTAATATTTGCAATTGGTTTTTTATATACGGATGAAGACAATGTTAACGCGCTATTATCTTGGCTATCACATGGGTGGCACAGTGTGGTCTTTCTAGTTGGCATATTATTAGTAATAGCTGGCATCTGCATTTTAGATGCACTCTTAAGAGTAGTAATTGATAAACTATTTAGGCTATTTAGGTGTAAAAATCAGAATGATCACTAGACGTGTAATAATTAGGGACTGTCTGAAAACTAA
>DXGJ01000051.1 GCA_019113985.1 Candidatus Levilactobacillus faecigallinarum | reverse complement strand
GTGACAACGTGACGTTCACTGTTGAACTGATCCAACCAGCTGCCATTGAAAAGGGTACGAAGTTCACTGTTCGTGAAGGTGGCCACACCGTTGGTGCCGGTACCGTTACGGAAATTGACGACTAATTAACTTCGGTTAACTAGCTGTACCGTGAAAAAGGGGCTTGAAAAGTTTAACTTTTCGGCTCCTTTTTTGTTTGTGAAAATGCTAGTCCGCTCGACGACGGATTCTTCGCTGCTTGACCAAGACCAATCCGCGTCGTTTCCGGCTTTCTAGCAAAAATCATTTTACAATTGGCAATGGTTAAGGTACACTAATACAGTATGCAATTGCTAGAATTGTAAATAGTAATATCTTTCATTTCGGAGGGAATACAATGGCTGCAAAATGGGAAAAAAAGGAAGCAACTAAAGGGGAACTGACCTTTGAAATTGCTCCTGATAAGATTAAGGAAGGCTTAGACAAAGCTTTCCAACGCACCAAGAAGAACCTGGCCGTTCCTGGCTTCCGTAAGGGCCGCGTACCACGCCAAATCTTCGACCAAATGTACGGTGAAGAAGCATTGTACCAAGATGCTCTGAACATCGTGTTACCTGAGGCTTACGAACAAGCCATCAAGGAAACGGAAATCGAACCCGTTGACCAACCACAAGTCGACGTTGAATCCATGGACAAGGGTAAAGCCTGGGTCTTGAAGGCCGTTGTAACGGTCAAGCCAGACGTTAAGTTGGGCGACTACAAGGGCTTAAGTGTTACGAAGCAAAACACCCGGGTCTACCAAAAGGACATCGATGCTGAACTTGAAAAGCAACGCCAACAACAGGCTGAATTAGTCTTGAAAGAAGACGAAGCAGCTGCTAAGGGCGACACTGTTGTGATTGACTTCGACGGTTACGTTGATGGCAAGCAATTCGATGGTGGTAAGGCTGATAACTACTCCTTGGAATTAGGTTCTAACTCCTTCATCCCTGGCTTCGAAGACCAATTAGTTGGCCACAAGGCTGGCGAGAACGTTGACGTTAAGGTCACTTTCCCGAAGGATTACCAAGCCGAAGACTTACGTGACAAGGAAGCTACCTTTAAGGTAACCATTCACGAAGTTAAGGAAAAGCAATTACCAGAATTGGATGATGAATTCGCTAAGGACGTTGACGAAGATGTTGACAGTCTTGAAGAATTACAAGCCAAGACTAAGGATCGTCTGAAGGAACAGAAGACGACCGCTGCTCACGATGCCATTGAAGACGAAGCCATCAGCGAAGCTGTTGACAACGCCGAAATTGCTGACGTGCCAGAAGCTATGATCAAGGACGATATCGATCGTCAAATGGATCAATACTTGGCTAACATGCAACAACAAGGTATCCAACCAAAGATGTACTTCCAGCTGACTGGGACCACGGAAGACGACTTGCGGAAGCAATTCGCCGACGGTGCCGAAAAGCGGGTTAAGACCAACTTGGTTCTGGAAGCTGTTGTTGAAGCCGAAAAGATTGAACCAACGGAAGACCAAGTTAACGCCGAAGTTAAGGACTTAGCTGGTCAATACGGGATGGAAGAAAGCGCCGTTCGCAGTGCTTTATCTGATGACATGCTGAAGCATGATATCGCCATCAAGAGTGCCGTTGACTTAATTGCCGACTCCGCTAAGCAAGACAAGAAGAAGGACGAAGAATAAGCTTAACCGCTAATCCTTTGCCTGACCGGGACGACAATCTGTTGTCCCGGTTTTTCTTTAGAAAATCTGCCGGGCCTGCGTCGTGAAGGCGAATTAATTTTCTAATGGTCGGAACTATGGTATAGTACATCAATGACGGACAAGGGCCGGTTTTAAGTGACCGGTAAACCAACCAACGGAAATACTGGGGCGACAGCCCGGAGAGAAAGGGTGAGTTTATTGTTTGAAAACACCGAAACGAATGGCCCAGTGACCTGCTCTTTTTGTGGGAAGACCCAAGATCAAGTGCAGAAGATTGTTGCGGGACCAGGTGTTTACATCTGTAACGAATGTATCGATCTCTGTAAAGAAATCATCGATGAAGAATTTAGTCAAGACAACGCACAAGAGACCTTAGAGGTCCCAACGCCAGCTCAGATTGTCGACACGCTTAATCAATACGTGATTGGCCAGACTGAAGCCAAGCGGACGTTATCCGTGGCGGTTTATAACCACTATAAGCGGGTTAATGAAATGGCCAAGAACGACGATGGTCCTGAACTGCAGAAGAGTAACATTGCGGTGATTGGACCCACGGGTTCTGGGAAAACTTACCTGGCACAAAGCCTGGCTAAGATTTTAAACGTGCCGTTTGCGATTGCAGACGCCACGACCCTGACCGAAGCCGGTTATGTAGGTGAAGATGTGGAAAACATCCTGTTGAAGCTCTTACAAAACGCCGATTACGACGTTGACCGGGCGGAAAAAGGGATCATCTACATTGATGAAATCGATAAGATTGCCAAGAAAGCTGAAAACGTGTCGATTACTCGAGACGTTTCTGGTGAAGGGGTTCAACAGGCCCTGTTAAAGATCTTGGAAGGCACGATTGCCAACGTTCCGCCGCAGGGTGGGCGGAAGCATCCCCAACAAGAGTTCATTCAGATTGACACGACCAATATCCTGTTTATCGTGGGTGGGGCCTTTGATGGCATCGAAAGCATCGTTAAGCGGCGTTTGGGTGACCAGACGATTGGCTTTGGTGCCGACACCAAGGAACAGAAGGTCTTGCAGTCCGGTGATAGCTTGATGCAACATGTTATCCCAGAAGACTTACTCGAATTTGGGTTGATTCCTGAATTTATCGGGCGGTTACCGATTTTGACGGCCCTGGAGAAGCTGGACGAGAATGATCTGGTCCGGATTCTGACAGAACCGAAGAATGCGCTGGTCAAGCAGTACGAGAAGCTGTTGTCCTTAGACGACGTGCAACTTGAGTTCCAGCCAGCCGCGTTGCGTGAAATGGCGAAGTTAGCGATTGCGCGGAACACGGGTGCCCGGGGATTACGCTCGATTATTGAAGACGTTATGCGGGACATTATGTTTGACTTGCCAAGTCGTAACGATGTGGCGAAGGTCATGATTACTGCCCAAACGGTCACGGACCATGCGGAACCGGAATTAGTTCTGAAGGACCAAAAGGCCTCATAAACCAACGAATGAAGCAAACGACCAGTCGCGTGACTGGTCGTTTTTTTCTGGCCTGCGTGAAAGCCCGGCTGGTCGGGGGTTGGAGAGACTATCCCGACAGTTACCGCCCGGCGAAGGTCATTTCAGAGTAGATTCTGTGTTAGAATGGTGAGAGATATTTTGGAGAGGATGGCACGAAGCAATGGAAGTTAACAACGTAGAACTCGTTATGAGCGCGGTACAGCCGAGTCAGTATCCCACGACCGGTTATCCCGAGATTGCCCTGGTGGGACGCTCAAACGTTGGGAAATCATCACTGACCAACGTTTTGATCAACCGGCGTTCCTATGCCCGGACGTCGAGTCAGCCGGGTAAGACCCAGACCCTGAACTTCTATAACGTGGAGGATCAACTTTACTTCGTCGACGTTCCCGGTTACGGGTACGCGAAGGTCTCGAAGGCCGATCGGGAGAAGTGGGGGCAAATGATTGAGACCTACTTGACCCAGCGGGAGCAACTCAAGGGGGTCGTTTCCTTAGTCGACGCCCGGCACGAACCCACGGCACTGGACGTTCAGATGTATCAGTGGTTGGCATACTATGACTTACCAATCCTGATCGTGGCGACCAAGAGTGATAAGGTCGCCCGGGGGAAGTGGAACCAAACCGTGAGTCAGATCAAGAAAACGTTGGGGTTACCGAACGCCGACAACATCGTCCTCTTTTCGGCACCACAGAAGAGTGGTAAGGATGACATCTGGCAATGGATTGAACAACAAGCTTTTGGGGGGCAATAATCGTGGAATTCAATGACTATCAGCGAGCAGCTAATCGGACACTATACGGGAACGAACAGGTTTTGACCAACTGTGCCTTGGGCCTTGCCGGTGAGACGGGGCAGGTCGTGGAACTGGTCAAGCGTTATACGTTCCATGGTCAGGATCTCGACCACGATGCTCTGGTCAAAGAAATGGGTGACGTCCTGTGGTACCTGAGTCAGGTTGCCCAGTGGGCCGACATCGATTTTGATGAGGTCGCGCAAAACAACATTCAACGGTTGAACGACCGTTACCCGAATGGTTACCATAAACAAGCCTAACAAAAAACGCCTCACGGAAGAGCTTCCGCGGGGCGTTTTTAACACGATTGGCGTTATTTTTTAGCGTCTTGGTCATGCTTGTCTTGGTCGACCTTGATCAGATCCTTGGGCCGTTTGTCATTCTTGTGTTCGTCATCGCGCTTGAGGAACTTGTCCCGTTGCGCGTCCTTGGGATCCATCTGGGCGAACTTGCCGAACATGGAATCCAAGTCATCTTGTCGCTTTACCTTGAGGGCCATGAAGCCACCTCCTGTTCTTTTCAGTTATCATAGCAGAACTTGGCGAATTTGTCATTTATCACCGCCACGTCGCGGGTGGATTGCTTGCACCAAACAGGTATTCGGCTTATACTTTATTAGCTAAATTGTAGAATGGAGGGGCGGACTTTGGCTTCTGAATATCTTGAACATAAGTTGGCGTTGCTTCCGGGACTTCCCGGCTGTTACCTGATGAAAAATCTCAACAGTCAAATCATCTATGTGGGTAAGGCTAAGAACTTGAAGAACCGGGTACGCTCTTACTTTAAGAGCAGTCATACGGGAAAAACGGCCCAGTTGGTCAGTGAAATCGTCGATTTTGAGACGATTATCACGTCTACTGACAAAGAGGCCTTCTTACTGGAAATCACGTTGATTCAAAAACACCAGCCCTACTTCAACATTAAGCTGAAGCGGGGGACCGGTTACCCCTATATTAAGATTACCAACGAACGGGACCCACAGTTACTATTAGTGAACGACGTCAAAAAGGATGGCGGCTACTATTTTGGCCCCTATCCTAACGTGTACGCGGCCGAAGAGACCATCCACTTCCTGCAGAAGGTCTATCCACTGCGGCGGTGTACCGGCTACCAGGGCCGCCCATGCTTGTATTACCACATGGGTCAGTGCCTAGGGGCCTGCTTCAAGGAGGTGCCCGAGGCTGACTACGAGAAGCAGATTCAGCACATCAAGTCCTTCTTGAACGGGAACACCGGCCGGGCCGAGAAGGATCTTCACAGGCGCATGGAAACGGCTGCGGCCGACATGGCCTACGAACGAGCCGCCGATCTGCGTGACCAGATTCGCTACATCGAAGCAACGGTCGAGAAGCAGAAAATCATCTCCAACGATAGTACGCCCCGTGATATCTTCAACTTTTATCTGGATAAGGGCTGGTTATCAATTCAGGTCTTTTTCATCCGGCAGGCGCGGTTGATGAAACGGGAGAAACGCCTGTTTCCGGTAGTCAGTACCGCCGAGGAGGAGCTGTCTAGCTTTATTGTTCAGTTCTATCAGCGGAAGAATACCGTGTTGCCGCGGGAAATTCTGGTCCCCAAGAGCATCGATGGTGCCATGATCGAGGACCTGTTACACGTGCCCGTACGAACGCCGCAACGGGGAACGAAGCGGGACTTACTTGAGATGGCGGGGAAGAATGCCCGGTTAGTCCTGGAAGAAAAGTTCCGGTTGCTGGAGCTCGATGAGAGTAAAACGACTGGGGCGATGAAGGAAATCACCGATGCACTGGGCATTGCGCCGGGGCACAAGATTGAAGCGTTTGACCACTCGCACATTCAGGGGGCTGACCTGGTCTCCGCGATGGTGGTCTTCGTGGATGGCCAACCGAATAAGAAGCTTTATCGGAAGTATAAGCTACGAACGGTCGACCACGCCGACGAAACGGCTAGTACGTTGGAGGTCATTCGGCGTCGGTATACGCGGCTCTTAAAGGAGCATGCGGCCATGCCCGACCTAATCCTGATGGACGGGGGCGACATTCAGATGAACGCCGTCAAGGAGGTCCTGGAGGACGAATTGGACCTCCACATTCCGGTTGCGGGGATGGTCAAGAATGACCACCATAAGACAGCGGACCTCCTGTTTGGCCCGGATGACCGCCATATTCGTCTGGACCCCAAGAGCCAGGGCTTTTACTTGGTTCAGCGGATTCAAGACGAGGTGCACCGGTTCGCGATTACCTTCCACCGGCAGGTCCATACCAAGCACTCGTTGAGCTCACGGCTGGATCAGATTCCTGGCGTGGGACCGAAGACGCGGAACAAGCTTTTACGGAAGTTTGGATCCACCAAGAAGATTGGTGCGGCCAGCGTGGACGAGTTGCGTGAGTTGGGGATCAGTCAGACCACCGCGCAGACGATTCACCTGACCCTGCAGGCCGAAGCCACGACCGAGATCAAGAACCCGCGTACGCCAACCAACCTTTGACGGAATGGGCGTTTGCCGGTATACTGACTTAGCGAGAACAACAGCAAGTCGGGTCACCCGACTTAGAAAATGAGGAAATAACTATGGCTTTTGTAGATCAAGTAAAAATTAATGTTAAAGCCGGAAACGGTGGCAACGGGATGGTTGCCTTCCGGCGTGAAAAATTTGTGCCGAACGGTGGCCCGGCCGGCGGTGACGGTGGTCGCGGCGGTAACGTCGTGTTCGTGGTCAATGAAGGCTTGCGGACGCTGATGGACTTCCGGTACCAACGGAAGTTTAAGGCCAAAAATGGTGGTAACGGGGCCATCAAGCAGATGACGGGCCGTGGGGCCGATGACCTGATTGTTCAGGTGCCCCAAGGCACCACCGTTATTAACCGGGAGACCGGGGCGGTAATCTGTGACCTGGTTGCGGCCGACGATTCCTACATCGTGGCGCACGGTGGCCGGGGTGGCCGGGGCAATATTCATTTTGCCTCACCCAAGAACCCCGCACCAGAAATTGCCGAAAACGGTGAGCCCGGTCAAGAATTTGAAATTCAACTCGAATTAAAGGTATTGGCGGACGTTGGTCTGGTCGGATTCCCATCAGTTGGGAAGTCGACCTTACTCTCGACGGTTACTAGTGCCAAGCCGAAAATCGCAGAATACCACTTTACCACCCTGGTGCCTAACTTGGGGATGGTGCGGTTACCTGATGGTCAAGACTTCGTGATGGCCGATTTACCTGGCCTGATCGAAGGGGCGGCTAAGGGCATTGGTCTGGGCTTTCAGTTCTTGCGGCACGTTGAACGGACCCGGGTCATCTTACACGTTATCGATATGAGTGGCGTGGAAGGTCGGAATCCCTATGACGACTTCGAGAAGATCAACCGTGAACTCGAAACCTACGATCCCGACATCTTGAAGCGCCCACAAATCGTGGTGGCCAACAAGATGGATATGCCTGACGCCGAGGAGAACCTGGCGCAATTTAAGCAGGACCTGGCGCAGGACACGCTTCTAGCGGAGACGCCCGAGGTCTTTGCGATTTCGACGCTGACCCACAAGGGGTTAACGCCGTTGCTCCAACGGACGGCCGAGATGCTGGCGCAGACGCCGAAGTTCCCAGTCAAGGAAGACGCCGAGACCTTAAAGACGGTCGAATACACCTTCGAAAAGGAACCCGACTTTACGATTACTCGCGATACCGATGGTACTTGGATCTTAAGTGGCGACAAGATCGAGAAGCTGTTTAAGATGACCGACATCAACCATGATGAAAGTCTATTGCGGTTTGCCCGGCAGATGCGCGGGATGGGAATCGACAATGCCTTACGGGATAAGGGTGCCCAAAACGGGGATACTGTCCAAATCGACGACTTCTCGTTTGAATACATGGCTTAAAATGCGCAATATAGCGACGCTTTCACCTCAGGGTGAGGCGTCGCTTTTACTTGTGGGCTGAAAATAAAAAAGGCGCATTCTCGGATGAACGAGCCTGCGCCAAGATACGTGTTTAACTGAGGGTGATGGTCAGCCAATCGGTTGGTTTGACCAGTTGTTTTTGCTTCTGGCTGTAAGCACCCGAGAACGCAATCTTGATTTGTTTAAGATTGGGGTCAGTCGATTGACCAGCCAGTCCCGTGGCAAAGGTGGCAACCTGCTTGTGGGCGCCGATGGTCTGACCCGCACTCGCATCGCTTAGCTGATTATTAGCGCTGATCTGGCGGTCGTCATTTAGCCGAATCGCTTTAATGCCGTCGGTGGTTACCGCCCGCTTTCCCCGGTTAATAATGGTAAACTTAACCTGAAGTGTGTAGTAGGGACTCTTGATACTGGGCATGTCTAGGGCTTGGGCGGCCATTTTCTTGGCGTCGGCCGTCTCGGCAACGTTACGGATGACCCGGACCGTGTCGATGCGGTAGGTCAGCTGGCCACTCTTGATGGTCTGTGCCGATTGGTGGACCTTGTCGAGCGTCAGCTTGGTCCCGACCTTATCGAAGGTGTACTGGCCTTCCTGCTTCAGCATGCCTGATTTCACATAGTTTTTACTCTGGGTCTGGGCGGTCTTAGGCTTGTAGCTCTGAGCAATCTTGCTAGATGAAGACTGGGTAACGGCCGCATCGGGTTTCGGGGCCTTGTATTTTTTAGAAGAGGTACTTGCGTTCTTGTAGCTTGCGCTGCTCTGATGAGCGTTATCCTGACACCCCGCTAGTCCCAGGACTAACAGGCTCAGGCCAACTAGGAGAACTGAACGATAGGGACGCATGATAAAAACTCCTTTCAACCGAATAAAATTTGGTGGGGAACCAGACGGTAGCCGTAAAGGCGTTGGGGTGGTGTCCCGGGGATGAAGAGACTTGTCGTGGGGGGAACCTGTTGCACCCGGGCACGAAACTGATTTAGTGTCAGGGGGCGACCAGCTGTATGCCACAATTCTAGGCGTTGGTCGGTGACCCGCAGATCGGTAACGGGGTGATTGTTCGGCTGATCTTCGAGGTAGAGCAGGAGCTGAGCATCGAGATCACTGGTTGAACGATTAAAGTCAATGAGTCGCAAGTGAATCCCCCCTTTGCCCCAGATTTGTCACTTTGGCTAACTCAATTATACCGAATTTTTCATGGAACCCCTAACAAAATTCTTTCGGGCTACCAGGCCCGGGGTCAGGAGTTGCGATTTACCCCAAAATCCCCTAAAATAGTGGACGGACTTTAATTCGATAGAATAGGAACGAAAAAAATATGGAAATTGAATTTTTAGGAACGGGCGCTGGCTCGCCAGGCAAGTTTCGCAACGTGACGAGCACGGCCTTACGCTTACTTGATGAACGTAATTCGGTGTGGTTGTTTGACGTTGGCGAAGCCACGCAGCATCAAATCTTACGGACGACGTTAAAACCCCGTAAGATTGATAAAATTTTTATTACCCACCTCCACGGTGACCATATTTTTGGCCTACCAGGATTCTTAAGCAGCCGCTCATTTCAGGGCGGGGAAGGTCCGTTGACCATCTATGGTCCCAAGGGAATTCGGGACTTCGTAGAGGTCAGTATGCGGGTCTCCCAGACCAAGTTATCTTATAAGATTCACTACCAAGAGATTACCGCGGACGGCCCCATCTTCGAAGACGATAAGTTTAAGGTCTACGCGCACCACTTGGACCACAAGATTACCTGTTACGGGTACCGCGTGGTTGAGAAGGACCATCCGGGTGAATTGATGGTCGAGAAGCTCCGGGCGGCTCAGATTCCATCCGGCCCCGTTTATGGACAATTGAAGGCCGGTCAAACGGTTACCTTACCGGATGGACGGACGGTTAACGGTCAGGACTACCTGGGCCCCGCACAACCGGGACGTATCGTGGCGATTCTCGGCGATACACGGCAGACGCCGGGGGAACAGCTCCTGGCCCAAGACGCCGACGTACTGGTTCACGAGAGTACCTTTGCCAAGGGTGAGGGCAAGTTGGCCCGCTCCTATTACCATTCAACCAACGTTCAGGCGGCTGAGTTGGCTAAGCGGTGCCACGTCAAGATGTTGCTCTTAAATCACATCTCGGCCCGCTATACCGGCAAGCTTGCCAATGAGCTTCAGCATCAAGCCCGCGAGGTGTTCCACAACACCCGCGTGGTCAAGGATTTTGACGAAGTAACTGTCGCGTTTCAAAAAACTCCGGAGGCGACTAGGTCATGAAGAATCAATGGCGGATAATTGTAACGATTTTGTTGGTGATTGTGGTGGCGATTTTTGCCATTTTAAACGTTGAAGCAGTGCCCGTTTCTTTCGGGTTCACAACGGTTCGTTGGCCACTAATCTTGATTCTCTTAGTTTCAATCTTAGTGGGCGCTATCTTGGTGATTCTCTTCTCAACCATCACCAACGTTCAGCATAACCGGGCGTATAAGGAACTCGAGCGGAGCACCCAGGAACAACAAGCGGCGCTGGAACGCGAGAATGACCAGTTGAAAAAGCGCCTGCAGAACTCACACAGCAAGCAGGTGGTGGGTCAACAGGATAAGCAGATCCAAGACCTTGAAGCACAGGTGAAGGCGTTAAAACAAGAATTAGCAGCTAAATAGCGATAAGTACTTGGAAGAGTGGTGCCGTTGACATCACTCTTTAAGCATTTTAGGAAGGGTGAAGAGTTGATGATAACGGCACAATACCGTTGGAACAATAAGCACGTTGACCAATCGTCAGCGGCGGCACAGGATTTGGCACAAGTGGCGGGCGTTACGCCCATTGTGGCGCAGATTCTCTTGAACCGAGGCGTGAACACGCCAGAAGCCGTCCAGGCCTTTCTTCAGCCAGGTCCCGAGCAATTACACGATGCCACGCGCCTCCATGATATGCAAAAGGGGACTGAGCGCATCGAAACGGCCATTGCCGCGGAACAACAGATTACCATTTACGGCGACTATGATGCCGATGGCGTTACCAGTACGGCGATTATGTACGAGACGCTGACCACCCTGGGGGCCAAGGTCAATTACTACATTCCCAACCGGTTTACTGACGGGTACGGGCCCAACGTGGCGGCGTTCAAGAAGCTGATTGCTGCGGGGACCCAGCTGTTCGTCACGGTCGATAACGGGGTCGCCGGTAACGACGCCATCGCTGCGGCGAATGCTGCGGGGGTCGACGTGGTGGTGACCGATCACCACGAGTTACCCCAGGACTTGCCGGACGCCTATGCCATCATCCATCCCCGCTATCCGGGAGCGGATTATCCGTTTGGCGGACTGTCCGGTGCCGGGGTCGCCTTCAAGGTCGCCCAGGCCTTGCGAGAAGAGATTCCCCAAGACCTCCTGGACCTTGCCGCGATTGGGACCGTGGCCGATTTAGTGCCCCTGGTCGATGAGAACCGCGTCTTGGTCTACTATGGCTTGAAACTTTTACAGCAGGATGAACGACCGGGGTTACAGGCCTTGATTAAGGCGGCCGGTATTCATCCCGAGGAGATCACCGAACAATCAATTGGATTTGGCTTGGCCCCCCGGTTGAACGCATTGGGACGACTGGGGGATGCGAGTCCCGCGGTCGAACTCCTGACTACGCTGGATGACGACCAGGCCGAGCAGCTGGCCCAGAAGACGGAACAGGAGAACCGCCACCGTCAGGACCTGGTTGCCCAGATTAGCACGGCGGCTCTCGAACAGGCGACCGATGCGGATCACCGGGACCGATTGGCCCTGATCATTCATGGTCACGACTGGCACGAGGGTGTGTTGGGGATTGTGGCTAGTAAGGTGGTCGAACAAACGGGAAAGCCGACGCTGGTGCTGAACGTTAACCAGGATGGCCGGGCGAAAGGGTCCGGACGAAGTGTCGACGCATTCAATCTATTTCAGGCGTTAGACGGCCACCGCGACCTGATGACGGCGTTTGGGGGTCATCACATGGCCGTCGGCTTAACGGTGCCTGCCGACCAATTAGCGGCCTTAGCTGACGCGTTGGACCAGGAGGCCCATAAGCAACACCTTGATGACCAAGGTCCTAGTGAGTTGACGGTTGCGGCGAGTCTGACGGTACCGGAGGCAACCATGGACTTATACCATGAGTTGGCCCAGCTAGCTCCGTTTGGGACCGATAATGGCCAACCGCTGTTCGCCTTCGAACCCGAGGGTGTGGCGAGCGTTAAGGCCATCGGCAAGACCGGTGACCACCTGAAGTTCCAGTTAACGGGCGGAAATCAGCGGTTGAACGCCATTGCGTTCGGCGCTGGTAAGCAGGCGGCAGACCTGGAGCAGGCGGCCAACGTGGCCGTGCTGGGAACCCTAGAGGATAACGTGTGGCAGGGCCGGCACACGTTGCAGGTGATGGTCAAGGACTTGTCTGCCCAGGCGCCGACGGTCGTGGTCGAACGGACCAACCAGTTACACCAGGCGATGTTTACCACGGTGGGGACCTATCTGTTCTTCCATAAAAACATTTATCAACAGGTCGCCGACCGGGTACCGGCAACGGCGACTGCGATTCTTTACGACGGCCAGGCGCTCCCCCTGTTACCCAGTGACACCACCGTTTTATTAGTGGATTGTCCGGATTTAACCAGTGACCTGACGACAGCGTTGACCCAGTTACAGCCGGCGCGAGTGACCGCTTACTTGTACCGAAAAGAAAGTCTTTCACGTTTGGGGCTGCCAACTCGGCCACAATATGCTAAACTATTTAAGTTCGTTGCAACACATCAACACGTTGACGTGGGTCACCAACTGGCGCAATTAAGCACGTTTCTTCAAATTCCGCGAACGCAACTGATTTTCATGATTCAGGTTTTCTTTGAATGTGGATTCGTCTCGATCGCCCATGGCATCATGGACGGCATTGCCCAACCAGACCATAAAGATCTGACGACGGCCCCGAGTTATCAGCTGCGACAACAACAGATCCAGACCGAAGCGGACCTATTAGCCTGTTCCGCGGCTGCATTAACGCAGCGCCTAGAGGGACTCATTGATCGAAAATAAAGGAGCTAATTAAAAACTATGGCAATTGATTTTACCAAATATATCGCAAGCGTTCCTGGATACCCCGAAGAGGGCGTTATCTTCCGTGACATTTCCCCACTGATGGCCGATGGCGAAGCCTTTCACGCGGCTACCGACAAAATCGTAGAATACGCTAAGAATAAGGGCGTTGAAATGATTGTGGGTCCCGAAGCCCGGGGCTTCATCGTTGGCTGCCCGGTCGCTTATGAATTAGGCGTTGGGTTTGCACCAGCCCGGAAAGAGGGCAAGCTACCACGGGCAACCGTTAAGGCCAGCTATGACTTGGAATACGGTACGTCTTCACTGTACCTGCACAAGGATGCCATCAAGCCTGGTCAACGGGTCTTGGTGACCGACGACTTGTTGGCGACCGGTGGGACCATTGGCGCAACCATCAAGTTAGTTGAAGACTTGGGTGGTATCGTGGTTGGAACGGCCTTCTTGATTGAATTGAAGGACCTGCACGGCCGTGATCAGCTGAAGGGGTATGACATCTTCAGCTTGATGACCTACTAAGATCTAAGCATAAACGGGTGTTGCTGCGATGCGGTGACACCTTTTATATGAAACAAACATCATTTTGGGTGCACTAAAACAACGCACTCGAAATTGCGAAAAAAAGCTGGTATCATTAAGGTACTAGCTAGTATTAAGATTGGTGGGCCAGCGTAATGCCTTTGCGTTGGTC